>NYVC01000141.1 GCA_002684375.1 Marinovum sp. | reverse complement strand
TATGATCCAAAACTTTTGCGTCAGTAGTAAACGCTGTGCTCTGCGCGATTCTGCGCTTGTCAAGTGGCGTCGCTGTCGTTAGAAGAAGACCTTTCTGAAGCTATCCCAACCTATGGAGACTCCGATGGCGCGCGTTACAGTCGAAGATTGTGTAGACAAAGTACCAAACCGTTTTGATTTGGTCATGTTGGCGGCCCATCGTGCGCGTGAAATTTCCGCTGGTGGTGTAATCACCGTTGATCGCGATAACGACAAGAACCCCGTGGTCGCCCTGCGCGAGATCGCAGATGAGACCCAGGCAGCGGCTGATTTGCACGAGCGGTTGGTAGAATCCAACCAGACCCAAATCGAAGTTGATGAGCCGGAAGAAGATTCGATGGCACTGCTTATGGGCGCAGAGGCCGATCAGCCCGCCGAAGAAGAAATGTCGGAAGAAAAGCTGCTTCGCGCTCTCATGGAAGCTCAGAATCAAACCTGACGTTCAGAAAGGTCGCACCCCATGATCGCGGCTGAAGATCTGATCACGCTGGTTGGCAACTATAACCCAAAGTCTAATGCCAAGCTGCTTTTGCAGGCCTATCAGTATGGCATGAAAATGCATGATGGGCAGTTTAGGCATTCAGGTGAGGCTTATTTTACCCATCCAGTGGCTGTAGCTGCGATATTGTCAGAGCACCGCCTCGACGATCATACGATTGTCACGGCCCTGCTGCATGACACAATTGAAGATACCAAATCGACCTATACCGAGATTTCAGCGCTGTTTGGTGAGGACGTGGCCCGTCTTGTGGATGGCGTCACCAAACTGACCAATTTGCAGTTGTCTTCCTCGCACACTCAGCAGGCAGAAAATTTCCGTAAGCTTCTGATTGCAATGTCAAAAGACGTGCGGGTCATTTTGGTAAAGTTGGCGGACCGCCTGCATAATATGCGCACCATCAAATCGATGCGACCGGAAAAACAAGTCCAAAAGTCGCGCGAGACAATGGATATCTATGCGCCGCTGGCAGGGCGCATGGGCATGCACTGGATGCGTGAGGAACTGGAAGATCTGTCGTTTAAAGTGCTAAATCCAGAAGGTCGTGCCAGTATTATTCGACGGTTTATCACGCTGCAAAAAGAAACTGGCGATGTGATTGACCGTATCACTGGCGATATGCGTCAGGAACTGGAGAATGTTGGTATTGACGCCGAGGTATTTGGCCGGGCCAAGAAACCCTATTCGATCTGGCGCAAAATGCAGGAAAAGGATCTGAGCTTTTCGCGGTTGTCGGATATCTATGGGTTTCGGGTAATTACAGACAGTGAGATGGAATGTTATCGCGGGTTAGGCACGATCCACCAGCGCTGGCGTGCGGTGCCGGGGCGTTTTAAAGATTATATTAGCCAGCCCAAATCAAACGGGTATCGCAGTATCCATACCACAGTTTCGGGACGCGACGGCAAACGTGTCGAGGTGCAAATCCGCACCCGCCAAATGCATGATGTTGCCGAAACGGGTGTGGCCGCACATTGGTCTTATCGTGACGGTGTGCGCAGCGGTAACCCCTTTGCGGTTGACCCTGCAACTTGGGTTGGTTCGTTGACGGAGCAGTTTAACGCCGATGAGGATCACCAAGAGTTTCTCGAGGCAGTCAAACTTGAGATGTATTCCGATCAGGTATTTTGCTTCACTCCTAAAGGGGACGTGGTCAAATTGCCGCGGGGCGCCACACCGCTTGATTACGCCTATGCCATTCATACCCGAATTGGCAGTGCCTGCGTGGGCGCCAAAGTCGATGGTTTGCGGGTGCCGTTGTGGACCCGACTTAAAAATGGTCAATCGATTGAAATTGTAACGGCAGAGGGTCAAATTCCTCAGGCGACCTGGTTGGATATTGCGATTACCGGTAAGGCGAAAACCGCTATCCGCCGGGCGCTGCGTGAGGCTGATCGCGGTCGGTATATTAAATTGGGCCAGGAACTGGCACGCTCTGCTTTTGAGCAGATCGGCAAGAAAGTTACTGATAAGGTGCTGGAAACCGCGGCCCGTCATTTGCGTATCAAAGACCCGCATGAGTTGCTTTATCGGATGGGCAGCGCCGAATTGACGGCCAATGAACTGGTGGACGCGGTCTATCCGGATGTGGCGACCGACCGATCTGATGAGATCGATAGCCGTCGTGCGGTGATTGGCCTGTCGCCAGATCAGCATTTTGACCGCGCGCCCTGCTGTCAGCCGTTGCCTGGCGAGCGCATTGTTGGCATCACATATCGTGGGCTTGGGGTTGTGGTGCATACGATCGACTGCGTGGCATTGAGCGATTTTGAAGACCAGCCCCAACGCTGGCTGGATCTGCATTGGCAAAGTGGTAAGCACCCGGCCTCTTATGCTGTGACACTGGATATGACCATCGGAAACGATTCGGGTGTTCTGGGGCGCATTTGCACCTTGATTGGCGAGCAGAAGGCTAATATCTCGGACTTGAAATTCTTGGACCGCAAACCAGATTTTTACCGTCTTTTGATAAATGTCGACCTGCGTGAAGCTGAGCACTTGCACTCGGTCATGTCTGCATTAGAAGCGGAGAGCGATGTTGCTGCCATTATAAGATCCCGAGACCCGTCCCGCCGAGGCGGTTAGCAAGGGCAACTAGAGGAATGTGCCTTGGTGTTCAAACGCCGTGATAAACGACCGGCCTGGAAAGTGGTCGTCGACGTGCTCTATCCCAAAGGTGGATGGAGCCGGGCGTTTCAGTATATCAAAGTTCGCTTGAAACGGTTGCCCGATCCACCAGAAAAGGTTGCACGGGGGATTTGGGCTGGTGTGTTTACCACCTTTACCCCGCTGTACGGCTTTCATTTTTTCATTGCTATTTTAATTGCTCGAGTGTTTCAGGGTAATATTTTGGCGGCGCTTTTGGGAACATTTTTTGGCAATCCGCTGACCTATATTCCGATTGGGTTGGTCTCAATGCAGACCGGGCATTTCCTGCTTGGGACCCAATTACAAAGTGAGACACGGCGTTCCTTTATTGGTAAATTTCTGGATGCGGGCAAAGACCTAAGGGATAATTCCATTGCGGTGCTCCGCGGAGAGCCGGTCGATTGGTCAAATATTGTTGTTTTCTATCACGAGGTATTTTTTCCCTATCTCGTGGGCGGTATAGTGCCGGGTATGATTGCAGCAACCGTCTGCTACTATCTTTGCATACCCTTGGTACGGGCCTATCAAAACCGGCGCAAAGGTGCGCTGATTGCGAAATTGGCGGCGATCAAACATAAAGCCACGCGCAAGGCTGACAGACCGTGAAAGCAGTATGAAATTCACGGGTGATATCGGATTTTGAGGAGAGTGAGTATGACAAGATTACGACTTGGGGTGAATATCGATCATGTCGCAACCGTGCGTAATGCGCGCGGTGGCGCATATCCAGATCCGTTGCGGGCGGCAAAATTATCCGAAGAGGCGGGGGCGGATGGTATCACAGCCCATCTGCGTGAGGATCGGCGGCATATATCAGATGCTGATATTGATGGCCTGATGGAAGTTCTGACCGTTCCGCTGAATTTCGAGATGGCGGCAACGCCGGAGATGCAGGCGATTGCGCTGCGTCACAAACCTCATGCGGTCTGTATCGTGCCTGAAAAGCGTGAGGAGCGTACCACCGAAGGGGGATTGGAAGTGGCGCGCGAAGAAAACCGAATTGCCCATTTTATTGCGCCGTTGCGCGATGCTGGGAGCCGGGTGTCAATTTTCATCGCCGCTGACCAACGCCAGATCGAGGCCGCACACCGTATCGGTGCGCAGGTGATTGAGTTACATACCGGCGCCTATTGTGATTTTCACGCCGAGGGCAATATTGCCGCCCGCGACAGCGAATTGCAAAAGCTAACTGAGATGTCGTCACTTGCACACTCTTTGGGTTTGGAGGTCCATGCCGGGCATGGGCTGACGTATGATACAGTATCCCCAATTGCGCAATTGCCGGAGGTGATCGAGCTGAATATTGGCCATTTTATCATTGGCGAGGCAATTTTCAGGGGCCTGACTCCAGCGATTGCAGAGATGCGACGCTTGATGGATGAAGCGCGCGCATGAGATGATTTTGGGGATCGGAACGGATCTGGCGAATATTGACCGTATAGCCGCCACACTTGAGCGGTTCGGTGACCGGTTTCGCAATCGTGTCTTTACCGAAGGGGAACAACGCAAGGCCAGCAGACGCAAAGATGAGGCAGGCACCTATGCCAAGCGCTGGGCGGCGAAAGAAGCCTGCTCCAAAGCGCTTGGTACCGGCTTGCGGATGGGGATTGCTTGGAAGGATATGTCGGTCTGTAATCTCAAGACAGGACAGCCGCAAATGCAGTTGACGGGTTGGGCCAAAACAAGGCTGGATCAGATGACGCCGCAGGGGCATGTGGCGCATGTGCATGTCAGCCTGACCGATGATCATCCCTGGGCACAAGCCTTTGTGGTTATTGAGGCACGACCCGAGGGGTTGGACCCGTCACCCGGGCCTTAATGTCACTTGGCTTGACACCCTAACACCAGCGTTCCATGTAGAGACCGTAAGCATAACAAAAGGAAAATGCATGGCGCAGACATCGGAAGAATCGAACGGTATCGTTGAAACGATCAAGACGGTTGTCTATGCGCTGCTTATCGCAGGTATTTTTCGAACGCTGTTTTTTCAACCGTTCTGGATCCCGTCGGGTTCAATGAAAGACACGCTGCTGATTGGTGACTTTCTGTTTGTGAACAAAATGGCCTATGGGTATTCTTACGCCTCTTGTCCGAGCATTATCATACCGGCTGTGGGGCTCAATATCGACGCCAAAGATGTGTGCGGGCTGCTGCGCGATGACAATAAACGCCTGTGGGCTGGCCTGCCTGAGCGTGGGGATGTTGTGGTGTTTCGCCATCCGGCATCGGGGCGCGATTATATCAAACGCCTGACCGGGCTGCCTGGGGATCGGGTGCAGGTTAAAGACGGCGTGCTTTATATTAATGACGCTCCGGTGGCGTTGGAAGACGTCGCGGCCTTTGAGGAAACATACGCGCCACAAGGCCCATTGCGATCTCTGCCGCGCTGTGAAAATGTGCCGGCTGGCAACGGCGGCATTTGCCAGAAATCGCGTCAAATCGAAACGCTGCCAAATGGTGTTGCACACTCGATTCTGAATATCGGAACACAATCAACAGATAACACTCCGGCCTTTACCGTGCCCGCGGGACATTACTTTTTTATGGGAGACAATCGCGATAACTCGACCGACAGTCGACGCCGCCAGCAAGCCGGTGGCGTCGGGTTTGTGCCGTTTGAAAATCTGATTGGGCGCGCGGATCGCATTTTGTTTTCGTCGGCCGGTCGCTCAATGTTGTTTTTCTGGACCTGGCGCAGCGATCGTTTCTTTAAGAGCGTCATTTGAAACTGTCTGGAGATCTTGCGGTTTTTCAAAGCCGGCTGGGCTATGATTTTAAACGGCCAGAATTGCTGAGTGAGGCGGTCACGCACGCCTCGATCTCGTCTGCGACGCGCTCGGATAACCAGCGGTTGGAGTTTTTGGGGGACCGGGTGCTGGGGCTGGTGATGGCCGAGGCTCTGCTTGAAGAGGATACCTCCGCAAGCGAAGGCAAGCTGGCACCGCGTTTTAATGCCTTGGTGCGCAAAGAGACCTGTGCTGAGATTGCGATCTCTCTGGACTTGGGTAAGGTTTTGAAACTTGGACGGTCCGAAATGATGTCGGGCGGACGGCGCAAGCAGGCGCTGCTTGGCGATGCACTGGAGGCGGTAATTGCTGCGGTGTACCTTGATGGGGGGTTTGCTGCGGCAAAAATGCTTGTTTTGCGCATCTGGTCCAATCATATTGCGTCTGTCGAAGAGGATGCACGTGACGCGAAAACTGCTTTGCAGGAATGGGCGCAGGCTCGTGGTTTTCCACCGCCGCTCTATGTTGTGGTGGGCCGCTCCGGTCCCGATCATGCACCGATGTTTACAATTTCGGCGCAGCTTGAAAACGGTGCCACTCAAGATGCGACTGCAGGATCAAAACGTCAGGCCGAACAAAATGCGGCCATGCAGCTTTTGGCAAAATTGGAGGCCACATGACACGGGCAGGGTTTGTTGCATTAATCGGGGAGCCTAACGCCGGCAAGTCCACATTGCTGAACCAGATGGTTGGCGCCAAGGTGTCTATTGTAACCCACAAAGTGCAAACCACCCGCGCCCGCATCCGCGGTGTGGCGATTGACGGCGAGACCCAGATTGTTTTTGTCGATACTCCGGGTCTGTTTAAACCCCGCCGACGGCTTGACCGCGCGATGGTGGCCGCCGCTTGGGGTGGTGCGCTGGACGCGGATATGATCGTGTTGCTGGTTGAGGCCAATCGTGGCCTGACTGAGGGGGTAGAGAAAATCCTTGAGACGCTCACCGAGATGTCGCAAGGGCGGACAATTGCACTGGCGATCAACAAGATTGATCGGGTCAAATCTGAGACATTACTCGGTCTGAGCCAAACCCTGAATGCTCGGTTCCCGTTTGTTGAGACTTTTATGGTGTCAGCGGAAAAGGGCCACGGTGTGCCTATGTTACGCAGCTGGCTGGCCGGGGGTCTGCCCGAGGGACCATGGCTCTATCCTGAAGACCAGATTGCCGATCTGCCGTTGCGGATGATTGCTGCCGAAATGACACGCGAGAAATTGACCCTGCGGTTGCACCAAGAGCTGCCCTATCAAATGACAGTCGAGACTGAGAACTGGCAGGAGCGTAAAGACGGTTCTGCCCGCATTGATCAGATTATTTATGTGGTGCGCGACGGTCACAAAGGTATCGTGCTGGGCAATGGTGGTGAAACCATCAAGGCGATTTCTAAAGCAGCACGCGAGGAACTTGAGGAATTCATGGGCCGACGTGTTCATTTGTTTTGCAAGGTCAAAGTTCGCGAAAAATGGCTTGATGAGGCGGCACGTTATACCGAGATGGGTCTGGATTTCAAGGATGGAAATGGCTGAGATAACAGGCTGTTCTGACGGTGATCTGTGATGGCGCGCCTGACTGCCGAGTTTTGGGTCCATGCCTATTTAAACCGTTTGCGCATGGTGGAAATTCCAGCATTTGTTGTGGCGAAAGGAGATCGTACGGCAGGGGCGGTGGTGATCAAGCTGAACACTCTGGACGGCCAAGCAGTGGCCTACCAACGATCGTTTGATATGAGTAGCGGCGCGCGTAAATGGGTTGATTTTGCCTCCGGCGCTGAGACTGAGGTCGACATGGCCGTTGCCAGACAACGCGGGTTTGATCCCGATCTTTGGGTGATCGAGGTTGAAGACCGGAGCGGTCGGCATTTGCTGGATGAGCCAGGACTGGCAGATTAGGGGCGGGGATGGAGTGGCGCGATCAAGGTGTTTTGCTCAGCGCGCGGCCGCATGGGGAAAGTGCGGCGATCATAGAAGTATTTACGCCTGAATATGGCCGCCATCTCGGTGTGGTGCGCGGTGGCTCTGGGCGCAAACTCGCCCCTATTTTACAACCCGGAGCCCAGCTGGATCTTGCTTGGCGGGCGCGCCTAGAGGATCATATGGGCAGCTTCACGGTTGAACCTGTCCGAAGTCGGGCGGCACAATCGATGTCTGACCGGTTGGCACTGGCTGGGCTGAACGCGGTCACTGCCTTGCTGTCGTTTTGTTTGGCCGAGCGTGAAACGCATCGAACGCTCTATCACCGCAGCGCACAATTGCTGGATTTACTTGGCCAATCGGATCTCTGGCCCTTGGCCTATCTACACTGGGAAATGCAATTGCTCGACTCTTTGGGTTTTGGGCTGGATCTCAGCGCGTGTGCCGCCACCGGGTCGGATCATGACTTGGTCTATGTATCACCGCGCAGTGGCCGTGCGGTATCAAAGGTTGGGGCAGGAGATTGGGCCAGCCGTTTGCTGCCGCTGCCACCGTGTATGTTGGGGCGCGGCGATGCAACGGATGCAGAGGTGGCGCTGGCGTTGGATACAACCGGGCATTTCCTGCATCATCATTTGGCCGAAGACATGCTTCACAAACCGGTACCCGGGGCGCGGGCGCGGTTTCTCAACCAGTTGTCTCGGCGTATCAATAGCGACTAAACAGCATCTCTCGTCCCGCATTGTTCGACAAAATCAACTGTTTATCTTCTCGTCGTGCTTTGGTCATTGTCGCTAAAGCGCTGGTAAATACCTGTTCGGCTGACGTGGTGCATCCCATTCTGGTGGATCCGATGGGGCCAAGTTTGAAATCTGGATACACCCGCTCTTGGCGGCCAAACAATCGGTTGCACCCGGCTGTGGCACGGAAGTGACCATCGGGGCTGAATTGAATTGAATTGAAGCCGAGGCCGCGACCGGCGACATTGCAGCAGGGTTATTCGGCTGTTTTCTTTGCAGCACTGGGGTCGCGACAAAGGGTGCGCCGTCCAATTTTAAAAGCTGCCACTTGCCCAGATAGGCGGTGTTTGGATCAGCCTTTGAAATGGTGATATGGCTGCTCTGAGTGCTGTTACCCGGTTCGTTTTGGATATTATTTTGGGTGACGCTACAGGCAGCAAAAATGAGAAAATATAGCAAAGAAACATATTGTTTAAACATGGTAATTGCATAAAGATAAACAGTCTGTTGCACAAGTTAGACCTTTGCAGGGCTCACGCTTGAGCTTGGCATTGTAACGGGTATTATGCGATGTTTGTGACCAATACGGCCGGATTGCGGCATTGCTTTAAACGGAGGCTCTGATGCGTCACGGTGGCCAGATTTTAATTGATCAATTAAAAATTCAAGGCGTTGAACGGGTATTTTGTGTACCTGGCGAGAGCTATCTAGCGGCGTTAGATGGGCTATATGACAGCGGCATTGACACAGTGATCGGCCGTCAGGAAGGCGGGGTTGCGATGATGGCCGAGGCGCATGGTAAACTGACCGGCGCGCCGGGTATCGCTTTTGTGACCCGGGGGCCCGGTGCGACGAATGCTTCGGCTGGTGTACATGTGGCCTCGCAAGATAGCACGCCGATGATTCTTTTTATTGGCCAAGTGGCCAGTGATCAGAAGGACCGTGAGGCATTTCAAGAGATTGATTACGGGCAGATGTTTGGATCCATTGCGAAATGGGTGGCGCAGATTGATCGTACGGACCGGATTGTGGAATATGTCTCGCGCGCGTTTCACATCGCCCAGTCGGGGCGGCCCGGACCGGTGGTTTTGGCGCTACCCGAAGATATGCTCTCGGCTGTGTCAGAGGTTGGTGACGCGCCAAAAGCTCGCGGGGCGGTGCCCGCGGCATCTGGCGTGGCTGCGGTTGAGATTGCCGCGCGGTTGCAGGCTGCCGAGAAACCCTTGGTGATTGTCGGGGGCGGAGTGTGGTCAGCGCAAGCTGCCGCAGATTTGGCGCGGTTTGCCACCCGATTTGAGCTGCCGGTCGGGACGGCGTTTCGGCGTCAGGATTACTTTGATAACCAGCATTCGCATTACGCGGGCGATGTCGGTATAGGAATCAACCCGGCCTTGGCGGCTAAAGTAAAGCAGGCAGACGTCATTCTGGCGCTGGGCACCCGTTTGGGTGAGATCACCAGCAGTGGCTATAGTCTTTTTGATATCCCAAATCCACAGCAGCGGCTGATACATGTCTATCCCGACGCGACCGAATTGGGTCGTATTTATCGTGCAGATCAGGCTGTTGCCTGTTCGCCAATTGATATGGTGCGCGCGCTGGCAGAGTTGGAACCTGACACCCCGCTGTGTGATAGCACCTGGCGGCAAGGTTTTCATCAAGCCTATCGTGCCTGGAGTGCACCACAGCACAGCGTTGGCGCTGTCAAAATGGAACAGATCATTGGCCATGTGAACGAAGTTTTGCCCAAGACAGCGATTTTGACCAATGGCGCTGGTAATTATGCGGCCTGGCTGCATCGCTATTTCGATTATAAAACCTATGGGAGCCAGCTTGCGCCCACCAGCGGGTCAATGGGGTATGGTTTGCCGGCGGCCGTGGCGGCGAAACTGACCCATCGCAATCGTGAGGTGATTTGTTTCGCGGGAGATGGGTGTTTCCAGATGACCATGCAGGAATTTGGGACGGCAGCGCAATATGGCGCAAATATTGTGGTGATCATTTCCAATAATGGCATTTACGGCACAATTCGCATGCATCAGGAACAGCATTATCCCGGCCGGGTTTCGGGAACTGTGATGCATAATCCTCAGTTTGCAGCCCTCGCCCAAAGTTATGGCGGGCATGGCGAGGTGGTGCGCCAAACTGACGACTTTCCAGCCGCTTTTGAGCGCGCTCGCACCAGTAATCTGCCAGCGATTATCGAGCTGATTACCGACCCGCGGGCCCTGTCGCCGCGGCTGAACCTGCCGTAATTTCAGGGTGCTGCTCTATCCGAGTAAACGGCGCGCGATGACCTGCGCCTGAATTTCGGCGGCGCCTTCAAAGATATTGAGAATGCGGGCATCACACAGCACCCGGCTGATTTTATATTCCAGCGCAAAGCCATTGCCGCCATGGATTTGCAAACTGTTGTCGGCAGCCGACCACGCGGTACGCGCGCCAAGCAGTTTTGCCATGCCCGCCTCCATATCGCAGCGTCGGTCGTTGTCTTTTTCAAAGGCGCTGAAATAAGTCAGTTGCCGGGCAAGCATGATTTCAACGGCCATCATGGCCAGTTTTCCCGAGACTCGGGGGAAATCAATCAAGGACTTGCCAAATTGTTTGCGGTCTTTGGCGTATTGCATGCCCAAATCCAGCGCGCATTGGGCCACACCAACGGCGCGGGCGGCGGTTTGGATACGCGCAGATTCGAAGGTCTGCATCAACTGCTTAAACCCTTTGCCCTCTTCTCCACCCAGCAGGTTTTCGCCTTTGACATGGAAATTGTCGAAGGCCAACTCATATTCCTTCATCCCGCGATATCCCAACACTTCTATTTCACCGCCGGTCATTCCGGTTGTGGGGAAGGGCACCGTGTCGGTGCCGGGGTTTTTTTCGGCCAGAAACATCGACAGGCCGCGATGGTCGGTGCTGTCGGGGTTGGTGCGCGCCAAAAGGGTCATAACATGGGTGCGGGCCGCGTGGGTGATCCAAGTTTTATTGCCCGTGATGCGGTAATCATCGCCGTCTTTGGTGGCGCGGGTCCGCAAAGCGCCCAAATCCGATCCGGTATTGGGCTCGGTAAACACCGCAGTTGGCAAAATTTCAGCACTTGCGAGTTTGGGCAGCCAGGTTTGCTTTTGTGTCTGGGTGCCGCCACATATAATCAACTCTGCGGCGATTTCGGAACGGGTCGCCAGCGACCCCACGCCAATATAGCCGCGCGACAGTTCCTCAGACACCACGGCCATCGAGGCTTTTGACAGGCCATACCCGCCAAATTCTTCTGGAATGGTTAACCCAAATACGCCCATTTCAGCCAGCTCTTGGATGATTTCCATCGGGATCAACTCGTCCTTGAGGTGCCATTCATGGGCATAGGGCTCAACCCGCTCGGCGGCATAGCGGTAAAACTGTTCCCGAATCATTTCGAGCTCATCGTCAAGACCACAGGCACCGGTGGTGATATTGGCCGATTGTTCTTGCATTAAGGCAACCAAACGGGTTCGCGCGGCTTGCGAGTTGCCCGACCGGGTTAGCGCTATAATTTCTGGCGTTCGCATCCTGTCGATATCTCGCTGCGACGGAACGATATCTTGCAGTCGTAAAATTTCGCTTTGGCTGATTGGAATGCCGCCTAGGATCTGTCCGAGATATTCACCAAATGCGATTTGTAAAAGTAGCTGTTCTACCTCGCCAAATTTCTCTTCGGTTTGCAGGGCGGTCGCCCATCGTTGCATCTGCTGCAGGGCCTCGACGTAAGTTGCCAACCAGGCCAACCCATGGGTTGCAGTTTGGTGTTGTTCGATGAGCTGAGACGAGATGTGCCCGTCCGAGGTGACAAGCGTCCGGACATATGAGGTTGCAGACTCGAGAAGAGAGGCACATGGCGATAAGGCTGCAGAAGTCAGTTGCAGTGCGCCGGGCAGAATCGCTGAATCTTCAAAGGTCATATCTTGTCCATCATGGGCCATGTCTTTACTCTCCTTCACCAGAACCAACAATATAATCCCTTCGCAGTTGCAGCGCAATATAGATACCAGAAATAGTACAAATTTATTACAAAAGTTGCGTGAATAAATTATTTGGCCAGCCGTGATCGTTTGTGTTACCCGAAGCCATGATGCCATTAGAATTTGATTTGTTTACTTGGACGGTGGCTTTCTGTGTCGCTATGGTGGCTGGCCTCGTCAAAGGCATCGTTGGGTTTGCTTTACCGATGATCTTTATTTCCGGTTTAAGCATTGTGATGCCGCCTGAGACCGCATTGGGCGCTTTGATTATCCCCGCTTTTATCGCCAACGGGTTGCAGGCACTGCGCCACGGCTTTGCTCTGGCACTTGCAACTGTGAAACAGTTTCGCATGTTCCTGATTTCGGGAGGGGTTTGCCTGATGGCAAGCGCCCAGTTTGTCTTGATGTTGTCGCCTGAAATGTTGTTTCTTCTGCTTGGCTTTCCGGTCACATTTTTTGCTTTTTGGCAGCTGATCAAAATTGATGTTTTCCAAGTTGAGCGCAGCCGTGAAAAAGACATACTGATGGGGGGGATCGCCGGTCTGATTGGCGGCGTTTCCGGTATTTGGGGGCCGCCAACGGTTATGTATCTGACCGCGATTGCACTTCCAAAAGCCGATAAAATTCGAATACAGGGCGTGATATACGGGTTAGGCGCTGTCGCTTTAATTGTGGCACATCTTGGTTCGGGCGTATTGCACAGTCAGGTTTTGACCGTTTCCGCGCTGCTTGTTGCACCGACCCTCTTGGGGTTTTGGGTCGGAGATAAATTTCAGGGCCGTATCAATCAGGCCACCTTCCGCAGGTTGACTTTATGTATTCTCTTGGTGGCCGGACTCAACCTGTTACGCCGAGGGATGGGTGGTTGATCACTCAAAAGAACTTGTGGTGTTATTTAGACTATTTTTGGTGCAGTGCTGGCCAGCTCATTTATAAATGTCCGGATTTGGGTGCGCAGTCGTGCATCCTCAATGCGCGTGAACATCGAGGCAATTTTGGTTGCTTCGTCATCAAGAGCGCGTTCGCTTTCGTTTGGCGAATTTTCCAGCCCCTCAAAGAAAAAGGCGGGCGGAACATTCAGTATGTGCGACAATTCGAACAGGCGGCTCGCTGAAATTCTATTGCGGCCAAGTTCGTATTTTTGGACTTGCTGGAAAGAAATTTTCAAACCTTGCGCGACGTCGGTCTGCGTCAGGTTTCGTAAGATGCGCATGCGTTTTAATTGTTGTCCAACATGAATATCGACAGGGTGAGACATATAATATTCCTAAATTGCTACCTTTACGGGAATATCTGATTCCAAATATCGATCAATTAGTTACAAATAGTTGCATATGAGTTAATTATCATCCATGCTAGAGTGATACTTTTATCATCAGGTATTAAGTTTTTACCAACCTCGATGATATGTGGTTTATCAGTATACGAGTTAGCGAAGTTTACGCGCCGGTTCTTTTCACACAAGGAAAATTAATCACTATGAAAAAGATCCAGTGCCAGTCAATTTTGTTTGAGCTTTTACGATCATTTTCGACGCTTGCGCGGACGTTGAACCTGTCAAAAGCAGTGCGTGAGCTGGGAAGTACGCGTCAGACAGTGCGGCGTCATATTTATTTGCTGGAAGAGGCTCGGGGCGAGAAACTGTTCTCTGTTGAGGACCGTCAGTACCGGCTAACCGCAGCAGGCCGTGCCTCGTTGCAGGGAGCGGAGGAAATTTTATCCTTCGGAGAGGCGTGGCTTGGTCGTAGTTTGAGCCATAAAGACAGGCTGGTATCTATTAATATCACTGGCGAGGGTCCCGATGATCATTTTTATTTCCTACAGGAACACCCGATCAGCACTCTGTGGCAGAGCAAATCTGATTTGTTGAAGTCAGCTTTGCAAAGCTGGACGTTGGCAGAAGGTCAGATCGAACACTCAGCCTTTGAAAAGATACGACCCTATACAATGATTTTTCGTCGGCATGAGCAGGATTGGCTTTGCACAGAGGTCGGGCAACTTTCGGTGTATTCGGATTGGTTTGGTAAAGAATGGGCCCTCAGCACGGTTGGGCGCTCTTTGTCCAGTTTACCTGGAGGAGGGGGGTTTCCCTCACTTTTGCGGCAACCTTTTGATGCTATTTTTATCAACCACGGCTTGCGATATGACCACATTGTTACGCAGATAACTCAGGGCCGAGATGGCGATTTGCACCTGGCCTGTTATGATCGTTTGCTTATGGGCGCGCGGTTTCCCGACAACAGTTTTGCTTTGCTGTCGATTGTGCACCAGACCAAAGCTATTGATATTAAAGGCCTACCAGAAAATGTAAAAAAAATGATAACTCAAACTTAATTCCAAAGCACAGTTTGTGATACACTGGCATTTATTCAAGACACTGTATTTTAAACTCAATGATTTGGGAGACATCATGACCATTCAGGGCTTTAATAACGGCGAACAGATTTTTGCGACTGCGATGCAAATTTTTAACCAGTTTGATATCACAATTGAAATCGGCTCAGACTTTAATAAATACCGGCGGTTGCTTCTTGAGCACCGGCCGCAACAACCGTTAGGGCCACCTTTTGACCCTAATATTCATCAATTAAATGCAAAAAATGCATTTTGGTTGATTGCTAAAGGGCCTGATGGTGCGGTAACTCATACTCAGACGATGCGTGTTCTAGATTTAAAATTATTTAGTTTAGCAGATCATTTGCGCGAATCTTTTCGCGGCTTTACGCCCGTCGGTCCTGACATCGATCTGGCAGCCTCGCGCTATCGGGCCGGGCCCGGAGCACAGAAAATTTGCGGCACGGTGTGTTACCACGGTGAGTTATGGATGGATGATCGCCTCGGGGCGTACCGAGGGTCTGGGTTGAGCGCTGTGCTTGGCCGTTTTGCATTTTTAATCTGTGTCAAGCAGTTGTCACCGGATTATGTTTTCGGGTTTGTGGCTCGACCTGTTATTTTCAAAGGCTTAGCAGAACGGTTAGGATATATGCATAGCGAACCTGCCAGCATCCGGTGGCGGTTGCATAATAAAGACCGAGCCCTTGAAGGGTTTATGGTTTGGATGGCGCGCGATGATCTTCAGTTTATGATGACTATACCTCTGGTCGATTTGGTTGCTTGAGCACAAGCCCCAAGCGGGTATCGCGAAATACCGGTTGCTATCCTTTGGCATTGAGCGGCAGGCACATTAACCAGTGACCGCTGTTCTTGACGCCCCTGTCAGATCTAGACCTCTTTGAACATCGAGGCGCGGATCCGTCTCACTCCACTGTCGCTGCAAGTCTGGCGACAGTGGTTTATAAAAGTGTTTTATGACTGTTTATGTCTGCCAAATCAGATTGCAGCCGCTTTTACATCGTCTTTAATATACGGTAGATACTGGGCAAAGTTATCGGCGAACATTTTCACCAGCTTGGTGGCCTGAATGTCATACTTGCCGCTGTCATCCCAAGTGCGACGCGGCGATAGCAAAACCTCTGCTACTCCTGGGGCGGTCACAGGCACCTCAAAGCCGAAGTTTTCGTCCTTGCGAAACTCTACTTTAGACAGAGATCCATCTAATGCCGCAGTGAGCAGGGCACGGGTGGCCCGGATGGGCATCCGGGATCCAGTCCCATAGGGTCCTCCGGTCCAGCCGGTGTTCACCAACCAACAGGTCGCGCCATGGGCGCTGATCTTATCCCGCAATAAATTTCCATAGATTTCCGGACGCCGGGGCATAAATGGCGCACCAAAACAGGTTGAAAAGGTTGGCTCGGGTTCTGTGATACCGCGCTCGGTACCGGCAATTTTCGAAGTAAAGCCGGACAAAAAGTGATACATGGCTTGGGCGGGTGTTAGTCGGGCGATTGGTGGCAAAACCCCAAAAGCATCGCAGGTCAGCATGATAATATTTTTTGGGTGTCCACCCATCGCGTTTTCAGATGCGTTTGAAATATAGTGCATGGGATAGGCGCAACGCATATTCGCGGTTAGCTTATCATCTTTGAAATCCAGCTCTTTTGTTACCGGATCGAACACCATGTTTTCAATCACGGTGGCAAACTTTTTGGTGGTCGCATAGATTTCGGGTTCTGCCTCGGGGTTGAGGTTGATGGTTTTGGCATAACATCCGCCTTCAAAATTGAACGTGCCCCGCTCTGACCAGCCATGTTCGTCATCGCCGATCAACGTGCGCGCTGGATCGGCCGAGAGTGTTGTTTTTCCTGTGCCACTGAGGCCAAAGAAGATCGCAGTGTCTACCGGGTTGTCTGTGGCGTGATTGGCCGAGCAGTGCATCGGCATGATCCCGGCCTCTGGCAATAGATAATTCAGTAACGTAAAGACGCATTTTTTATTTTCGCCGGCATATTCTGTTCCTGCGATTAGGATCATTTTTTCGGCAAAGTTCATCGCAATTACGGTTTCGCTGCGACAATCATGCCGCTTGGGGTCAGCTTTGAAACTTGGGCAGTTGATCACTGTGTAATCGGCTATGAACTCTTCTAGGTCTTCGGCGTCTGGGCGGCGCAAAAGGTGACGGATGAACAGACCGTGCCACGCCAATTCGGTGATCATCCGCATGTTGATCGCATGCTGTGCGTCTGCCCCGGCCACGAGATCTTGCACGCTATATTCGCGGCCTTTCATATGCTCAAACAAATCATCCTTCAGTCTTTGAAAACCGTCTTGTGACATCTTGGCGTTATTGTCCCACCAAATGGCGTCGTTGATATCGGGTGTTACAACAACATGCTTGTCTTTTGGCGAGCGACCAGTGAATTTTCCGGTCGAGACCAGCACGGTCCCACCCTGACCCAACTCGGCTTCTCCGCGCTTGATTGCCAGTTCTACCAGGGCAGGCTCTGGCAGGTTATAGTGTATTTTCCCAAGACTGTTGAGGCCCTGTGCCTCTAGTGTAAACTTTGGGTTCACCCGTCCAATTGCCATCTGCTCGCTCCTGCTGACTTGGTCTTTTCTGTCGCAAAATCAGGCTCAAGCGCAGACCCTAACCCAACCTTTGAAAGTTGATAACATGTGTTTTTGACGGATGAACAGGGCACATTCACACCGTTAGCGCAACCAAATGTAATTAACTTGGCTGAGGTTTCTTTTACGCGTCAAGAATGGGTGAGATTTAATTTTTTAGTGATAAAACTGCAAAATTGTTCATGGAAATTGAAATATGATTCGCAGTTGAGGATTGAATATGATCTGGGAGATGATACATACAAAAGTAACTTTTTAATAATGCTTAGTGGGCTATTATATCATATGGCTAGAATCGCGTTGGTAGATGACGATCGTAATATTTTAACCTCCGTCAAAATGACTTTGGAGGGCGAAGGATTTGAGATTGACACCTACAGCGACGGGCAGAGTGCGCTGGAAGCGTTTTATCGAAAACAGCCCGATATCGTTGTGTTGGATATCAAAATGCCCAGAATGGATGGGATGGATCTACTGCAAAAAATGCGGCCGAAAATCTCAAGCCCAGTGATCTTTCTTACATCGAAAGATGATGAAATAGATGAGGTTCTTGGCCTGCGTATGGGCGCGGATGACTATATCAAAAAACCCTTTTCTCAACGTCTTTTGGTCGCGCGTATTCGGGCGCTATTACGCCGTCAGGCCCAGTTTTCTGACAGCCTTGTGGTAGGTGAAAAAGGGCGGCATCTGTTAGAGAGAGGGGCGTTGACAATGGATCCGATGCGCCACGCTGTAACTTGGAAAGACAGCGAAATCTCACTGACAGTCACAGAGTTTGTTTTACTCCAGGCTTTGGCGCAACGGCCCGGTTTTGTAAAAAGCCGCGATCAATTGATGGATGTGGCCTATGATGATCAAATCTATGTTGATGATCGGACTATAGACAGTCATATAAAGAGGCTGCGCAAGAAAATGCGTGCTGTCGATTCTCAATTTTCCTGCATCGAGACACTGTATGGAATCGGGTACCGCTATTCCGATCATTTGGCATAAATATTTTTGCAGTATATGTCGTGGTGCCCGTGGCGAGCCTAGGGTTGGATTTTCTGTGCCCAGTGGACGGATGCATTGGCTGATCAAGAGTTCTATCTATCG
>NYVC01000140.1 GCA_002684375.1 Marinovum sp. | reverse complement strand
TTTCTGGAAGCGGTCTTGTGGCGGGTGCGCACCGGCTCGCCGTGGCGCGATCTGCCACCTGCCTTTGGCCATTGGAACAGCCAGTTCTGGCGGTTTCGCCGGTGGGCCAAGTCCGGTGTATTCGAGAGTCTTTTCAAAGCGATGAGTGAAGACCCGGACCTTGAATATGCTCTCATTGATGGCACTATCGTCCAGGTCCACCAGAAGGCGACCGGCTCAAAAGGGGGTCTCAGCATCAGGCCATTGGGCGCTCGCGCGGTGGGCTAACGACAAAGATCGTTGCGTTGGTGGATGCGCTCGGCAATTTGGTTCGGTTTCTGCTGCTGCCGGGGCAAGCGCATGATATGAAAGGTGTCGCGCCGTTGATCAAAGGCGTTTCATTTGATGCACTGCTCGCGGACAAGGCGTTTGACGCGGACTGGCTATTACAAGACCTTGATGAGCGCGGTGCAACTGCTGTGATCCCGCCCAAAACCAACCGTAAAATCCAGCGCAATTATGATGCGGAGGTCTACAAGTGGCGCCATCTGGTGGAGAATTATTTCGCAAAGATCAAAGAGTTCAGAGGGATAGCCACAAGGTACGACAAAACAGATTGCAGCTATGCAGCGTGTTGGAACCTCGTGGCAGCACTAATAGCTTCAAGATGATTGTCAACAGGCCCTAATCTTTTTTGGGCCCGTCCCTGACCGACACGCCCTTTAACCGTCATCTTGGACCAGTTCCAGTGGCGGCGCGCCCTCTTCAGACAGAACCTGATCCAGACCAACTTCCAACTTGCGTCGAATGCGCGTAGCCTCTTTTTCTTCAGGCTTAAAGGACAGTGCGCGGTTCCATTGGAATTCCGCTTCCAAACGACGTCCAACAGACCAATAGACATCGCCCAAATGATCATTGACAATCGGATCAACCGGCATCAATTCGGTCGCACGTTCCATGTGAGCCACCGCTTTGGTGTATTGGCCCAAACGGAACAACACCCAGCCCAGACTATCAACGATATAACCACTCTGTGGTTGCAGTGCCACTGCGCGCTTAATCAGGCTTAGCGCTTCTTGTAGGTTCACCTTTTTTTCAACCAGTGAGTATGCAAGATAGTTCATTACCTGTGGCTGATCAGGGTTAAGCTTGAGTGCAGCGCGCAAGTCAGCCTCGGATTCCGGCCAATGCCCCAAACGCTCATGACTGATGCCCCGCGCGTAAAGAATGAACCAAGGCGAACGGGCCACCCCACCATACAGTGCAATAGCCCGGTCATAGGCTTCAACGGCTCTGGCGAACATCTGTTCCCGACGCAGGGTATCGCCCAGTGTCGAATGCACAATGGGTAAATCTGTATGCGTTCGGGCCAATTGTTCCAGCACTTCAATCGCGGCATCAAAGTTACCACTGCGCCGCAAGGTGTCGGCCCGACCCAATTCAGCATTGTGAAACGCAGGCGCACTGGTCGGTATTTTCGTATAATTCTGACTGGCCAGTTCAAATTGCTCAAGCTGTTCAAGCAGGCTGGCCGAAAACAGCACCGCATCCAGATGATCAGGGCGCAAATACTCGGCAATGCGGGTATAAAATAGTGTATAATCTGGCTCTGCATCCGCAGAAAGAATATTGGCGATCGAATAAAAGACTTCCGCCAATCCCTCGCGCGGGGTGCGGACGATGCTAAAGTCAAGCGTCTCATCCGCTGACAAACGCTGTCGAAGGTTGCTGATTTCGGGATCGAGTGACGCGCCAAAACTGCGATCCAACACCGCAATTGCCTGATCACCAAGGTCCAGTTGACTGAGTACTTGTATCTGGGCAATGACCCCCCTGCGGGTGAGCCGGATACCTGCGTCTACGGTTTGTTCAAAAATTTCCGCGGCGCTTTCGAAATCACCAGCATGGGCCAAAGCCAGAGCTTTATGATAGCGCGCAAAGGCCTCGACGCCCTGCTTTTCTGCCACCGAATCAAACGCCGCTAGAGCATCCGACATTTTACCCTGACCCGTGATAGCCCAAGCCACCAGCAAGCTATCAATAAGCGCCCCAATCCCTTTGCCTTGATCAATGCGCAGTAATATGTCGTCATACTGGCCCTGAGCAGCACCTGTGGCGATCTGCATCATATTAACCAGTTGGCTATCAACCTGCTGCGCATCGAGCCGCTGCGCCACTGGAGATGCCGCAGCAAACTGTCCAAGCGATATATGCGCCATGATCAAGTATTCCATCAGCGCTGGATTGTTTGGGTCCTGCCGCAGGGCGCGGGTGTAATATTGCTCAGAAATCCTATAGTCCCGCTCCGCATCTGCTTGACGGGCCGCCAGATAGGCCCCCGAAAGAGACTTTGCCGCACCCGATATTGGGACACCCAAAGTGACACACAATAGTACAATAGTTAGATAATTTAACGGTCTCATACGCGTGCACTCTGCCCCAATATTGACGAAAACATGAGAGTATATCTAATGCTGTTGCCTGCATGTTTCAACAAACAGTGACACAGTTCTGTCCCAACGGGGTTATCTGTGGTACAAAAACCCTAATAATAGCCTAAATCTGCCATCCATAATGGGTTTTCAGCTATTCCAATCAACGCCGCTTCCGAGTTTTCAGCCTACATATTTGGATAATTTGGCCCATCACCACCCTGAGGCGTCACCCAAGTTATATTCTCACTGGGGTCTTTGATGTCACACGTCTTACAGTGAACGCAATTCTGAAAATTGATAACAAAGCGCGGGTCTTTATCCGTTTCGTGTACCACCTCATAGACCCCAGCCGGACAATACCGCTGAGCTGGTTCGGCAAATTTGGCCAAATTCACCGAGATCGGAATGCGCGCATCTGCCAGTTTAAGATGTACGGGTTGGCTTTCTTCGTGGTTGGTCATGGCAAACGACACGTTGGTCAGACGATCAAAACTTAGCTTACCGTCGGGTTTAGGATAATCGATCGGCTGGTGTTTGGCGGCCTCTTGCGTCGATTGCGCGTCCGTTTTTCCATGCTTGAGAGTGCCGAACAAACTAAAGCCAAGCAAGGTCTGAAACCACATGTCAAACCCACCAAGCGCCAGCCCGCCAAGCGGTCCAAATCGGGCATTGAGCGGGGCCACATTGCGCACTTTCTTGAGGTCTTTACCTACCGGGCCCTGCCGTAAGGCGGTGTCATAGGCCACCAACATATCCCCCGACTGCCCGTTTTGCAGCGCTGTATAGGCGGCTTCGGCCGCCGCAATACCCGAATACATTGCATTGTGATTGCCCTTGATCCGCGGCAGATTGACCAAGCCCGCTGAACAACCCAATAAAGCCCCTCCCGGAAACGCTGACTGCGGGATTGATTGCAGTCCACCTTTAGTGACTGCTCTGGCGCCATAGGCAATACGTTTGCCACCCTCGAGCACCTTGGCAATTTTCGGATGATGTTTGAGCCGTTGAAATTCCATATAGGGAAACAGATAGGGGTTTTTATAATTCAAATCGACGATATAGCCCACATAAACCTGATTGTTCTCAAGATGATATATAAACGATCCACCGCTGTTCTTAAACCCGAGCGGCCAGCCCATCGTATGGGTGACCTCGCCTTGATTGTGGTTTTCTGGTTTGACCTCCCAGATCTCTTTCATGCCGATTCCAAATTTTGGCACATCACAATTTGCAGAAAGATTGTATTTGGCAATCACTTCCTTGGCCAGCGATCCCCGCACGCCTTCGGACAGAAACACATATTTTCCGTGTAATTCCATACCCGGTTCATAACCGTCCCCCGGAGTGCCATCTGCATTTTTGCCAAATTCACCTGCCACCACACCTTTGAGGGCGCCGTCATCGGCATAAATTAATTCAGAACACGCCATGCCAGGAAATATCTCAACACCCAGAGCCTCGGCCTGTTCGGCCAGCCAGCGACAGACATTGCCCATTGAAACAATATAATTGCCATGGTTATTCATCAGCGGCGGCATGATCATATTCGGCAGGCGTATTTGCCCCGCCTCACCAAGCACGTAGAAGTTGTCTTCTTTAACAGCCGTGTTAAGCGGCGCTCCGCGTTCTTTCCAATCAGGGATCAATGCGTTTAAACCACTGGGGTCCAGTACAGCGCCCGACAGAATATGCGCCCCGACCTCAGAGCCTTTTTCCAGCACCACAACCTCGATATCGGCAGAAAGCTGCTTGAGCCTAATTGCCGCAGACAGGCCCGCCGGCCCCGCCCCGACGATCACAACATCGTACGCCATTGCTTCTCGTTCAATCTCGGCCATATTCGCTCCTTTTAGCGGGGTTAACACCGCTTTCGTCCGCTGTGCATGCCTAGCGTGCCAAAACATCCGGCGTCAACCATCAGCCTATGTTAAACCAATCGTAAATAACAGCCGTTTACTTATTCATCCTGATTGCGCCCGCATCAAGCATCGCCTACAATTCGTTTGAAAAGGTCTTGCAAAATGGCATCTTCCTAGGGACTATAGCTGGGGCAAATTACGTTCGAACGGCCCAATAAAACAAACGACCGGAACCGGATCAAATGGAAAAAAAACCTATGACGCGCAGGGGCCATACGGCGCTTGAAACCGAACTCAAACATTTGAAGTCAACCGAACGCCCGGCGATTATAAAAGCCATTGCCGAGGCCCGCGAACACGGTGACCTGTCTGAAAACGCCGAATATCATTCGGCACGTGAAAAACACAGTTTCATCGAGGGTCGGGTCAAAGAGATAGAAGGCACATTGTCGCTGGCCGAGGTGATCGATCCAACAAGCCTGTCGGGTGCCATTAAATTCGGGGCCACTGTGCGATTGGTTGATGAAGACACGGATGAAGAAAAGACCTGGCAGATTGTCGGCGAGAACGAGGCGAATATTGAACAGGGGTTGCTCAATATGAAGAGCCCGATTGCCCGCGCCTTGATCGGCAAGGAAGAAGGCGACAGTGTCGAAGTCAAAACACCCGGCGGCGACCGGTCCTACGAAGTGCTCAGCATTCAATATATCTAACCGAAAGCGCACAATGGCCGATCCCAGTGACACCTCTCCCTCGGCGATACCGACCTTCGTGACAGCGCATGCAGATATTCCGAGGCCCTCAGTGGCTATTCCCGCGATAGTTCTAAGTGCAATTTGGGGTGCAATATCGCTTGCGGTGCTGTTCTTTGGAACCACCGTCACTGACCAACTTTCCGCGCTGGATGTTTTCATCGGTCTGTTTTTGGCCCTTCTACCAATCGGGTTAATCTGGATCGGCGCGGCTCTGCTGCACTTGCTGCATATGGTACAAGACGAGGCGCGCAGAACCGAGACCGCCTTGATGACGCTTCGACAAGCCTATGCAGCGCTGCCAAAACAGCCACGCACCGACAGCACGATCGCGCTTACAAGAAAACTAGATGAGGTCGTGCTTGCCCAACAAATGCTGGAAACCGCCTTGGCAGAGATCAAATCCCTGCAGCAGAATATGCAGCCCCCCGCACCACAGGCAGCCGCCCCCAAGCGGCGTGATCAACCCGCACCAGCCGACCGAAAAACAGCCTCAGAGACTTCGCTGGATCAAGGCAATTTGGGCTTAGAGGCCGCCAGCCAAGAGGCCAAGGGATCCCCGGGACATAACGATTATATCCGCGCTTTGAATTTTCCTGAAAACAGCGAAGATAGCGAGGGGTTTGCCGCGCTTCAGCGCGTTCTCAAAGACCGTAATTCATCTCAGCTCGTACAATCCTCGCAGGATATACTGACACTGCTGAGCCAAGACGGTATCTATATGGACGACCTGCGTCCCGACATGGCCCGCCCTGAAGTATGGCGTCGCTTTGCCGCAGGCGAACGCGGTCGCACAATTGCCGCTTTGGGTGGTGTTCGCGACCGGGGAGCGCTGGCAAGAGCCACTTTGAGACTGAAACAAGATTCAATTTTTAGAGATTCGGCACATCATTTTCTACGCTTGTTCGATAAGAACTTCCTGACATTTGAAAAGACCGCCAGTGATGTTGAAATAGCAGCCCTGTCAAACACAAGGACAGCCCGCGCGTTTATGTTGCTGGGTCGAGTGGCCGGAACGTTTGATTGACCGGGCCAACAGCCTCCCAAACTGGCCCCTTGTC
>NYVC01000060.1 GCA_002684375.1 Marinovum sp. | reverse complement strand
GCGCAAGCGCATATCGAAACCCGCAGCATGGCGGCAAACGATCAACCGGCCGCTTCAATAACTGCCTATGCCGCGCAACCCGACACCTTGAGCCAAAAAGATATCCTGCGCGGTACAGGAGGGTCGATTTATTTCTTNTCACGTCAAGACATCAATGGCGGTTCNGAGAGCCTGGTCGTTCAATTCGTCAGCCCCACCACCGGCCGCGTCGTTGATCAGCGCAAGATGGATGCCGGCGTCGATTACAAAATCGACTATATGCAAGGCATGCTNTTNTTATCTGCCCCCTTGTCTTCGGTCACCGACAGTACCTCTGTTGCGGATTTCTCAGGCGGCAAACTGATCCAGAGATTGTTTGTCAGCTATGAATANACTCCGACAAATTTGACGCTGGAACGGGTGACAAAAGGTGGTCGGGCCGAAGTGTCCATCACCAATAGGCTGCGGCTCGGGGTCAGCGGCCATTCTCAACACACCAAAGACGGCCCTCAGAGCAACCGTGGGNTGGACCTGCATTATACCTTGGGAGCGAACAGCGCACTGGTGCTTGAACACGCCCGGTCCGACGGGCCCGGGTTTGCTTTCAACAGTTCGCTCAATGGCGGTCTTGATATCNCGTNAAACTCGGCCACTCAGAGTACCACTGCAGCCGCGACCAGAGCCGAAGCAACGATTGATCTNNCAGATCTTGGGNGGCACAAACCAGGGTTTGTAAATCTGTCCTATGGCAAAACCGGCGCAGGCTTTGCCGCGCCAACGCAAAAACTTGANACAGGNCAAACGACAACAGANCTGAATTCGGAAATTGAGATATCCNACCGTCACAGTTTAGGAGCCACCTATGAGAACANGGNAAAAAGCTCAGGTGNGTCGATCGAACGTATGGAGATCAGANCAACCTATNAAATTGCGCCGCGATGGTCAGTCAAACTCGGGCTGTCAGATAGGCACGAAACGTCGGACAATCAAGCCGCCAAAACCCGTCTCAGCAATCTTGGTCTCAGGATCAATTGGCATTACAGCGACCAAATGTCAGGATATTTCTTTGGTCAAAATACCCTTCAACGACGCGGCAATATTTCCCGCGACAATCGTCTGGGTGTGGGGTTTNCGGCAAAAATTGCGCAAAGGCTGACATTGGATGCAGAAGCCTCAGACGGTGATAGCGGGACCGATGCAAGCGCGCGGCTCGGTTATCTGAGCAAACGCAACAATGAAATCTACATCGGCTATGCGCTGAGATCGCTTGGCTCACCTAGAACCTCCAGCGTGCGGGATAGAGAACGCAAAATCACCGCTGGAACTAAATTCAAAGCCACCGACACCGTTTCAGGGTTTATTGAAAACAGCTGGGGACAACGTGCCAGTAGAACCACGATAGCCGAAACCTATGGCATATCCTATGAACGCTCGCGCCATCTTGTATATACAGCAACGCTTGAAAGCGGGCATGTCTCGGAACCGGGACACGCAAGCCTCAGGCGCACTGCGATTTCGTTTGGCGCAACCTACAACAATCAAGACAGCCAAACGGGCCGCCTTCGGCTAGAATACAGCAGCGAAACCGGAAAAACCAACGACCAGAATCGAAAGACATGGGGGCTTAGCTCACACTACGAGACCCGCGTTGACGCAGACTGGCACTTTCTCACAGGCGTTGATGCCCTGTTTTCGAAACACTCGGGCGGTAATTTTCGCGACGGCGAATATTTCGAGGGCACGCTGGGCTATGCGCGGCGTCCCATTTTCGACGACCGCCTGAACCTCTTGCTGAAATACACATATTTGCACGATCTGCCGGCAGCAGATCAGATTGCGATAGGTGGCGCGCAAGCCGGACCTCTGCAAAAAAGCCACGTTTTTTCGGTCGATACAATTTATAACCTTTTTCCTAAATTATCACTCGGTGCAAAATATGCATTTCGAAAATCCGAGGTCGCCGCAAGATCACAGCCCCGCGAATTTAGCGCATCAAGCGCCCATCTGGCGATTATCCGCGCCGATTGGCACGTGATACATGCCTGGGATATCACCGCAGAGTTTCGCACATTACGCGGCGTGGATACCAAGACCACAGAGACCGACAGTCTCATTGCAGTCTATCGGCATCTGGGCAACAATCTCAAACTGGGCGTTGGGTTTCAGAATGGCAATGTATCGGATGACATCACCGACATCGACTATGTCGGACAGGGTATTTTCATCAATCTGGTGGCAAAGTTCTGAACCCGGGACAGCCAAAACGCACGGACCTGAGGNGGATGCTAAAAGCAGTGGTCCTGAGCGAACCGGCTCAGTATCAAAAAGCCTTGCGGCTATAGGCTTGAAGAAAGTGGCGTTCATCGTCATACTTGCAACATGTTCCGTGGTGCACCCCTGACCCNAAACCGGCAGGGCCCATAGACGTCTTTTTCGCCAAGCGCCCTGCCTTGTACGCAGGTTTGCAGCTATTAGATATGTGGATNGCCAACCATGGTAGANTGGATTATCTCGGACGGGTTTACCGACTATCCGCAAGCAGTTGCTTGGATGGAGGCGCGCGCTANCGCAATCGCTCAAGGAAGCGCCAATGAAGCTGTNTGGCTGGTCGAACATCCACCAATCTACACCGCAGGCACCAGCGCCAAACCTGCTGATTTGACCGATCCCAACCGCTTTCCGGTCTTTAACAGCAAGCGCGGCGGTCAGTATACATATCACGGTCCNGGTCAGCGNGTGGCCTATGTGTTGCTCGATGTCGGCGCGCGNGGCCGCGACGTGCGTAAATTTGTTCAGCAACTTGAGGCCTGGGTGATTGCCACATTAGAGGAGTTCAACATCAAAGGCGAAATCCGCGAGGGTCGTGTTGGCGTTTGGGTGACGCGAAATGACAAACCCAGAACCGCGACCGGANAACTGCAAGAGGATAAAATCGCGGCAATCGGCATCCGACTGCGCAAATGGATCAGTTTTCACGGCATTTCGCTTAATCTTGACCCTGACCTNCGGCATTTTGACGGAATCATACCCTGTGGTATAACCGACCACGGCGTAACGAGTTTGGTCGATCTTGGCCTCCCAGTGACAATGAATGATCTTGATCTCGCCTTACGTCGCCGATTTGAAACGATTTTTTCCGCGCAGATTATCCCGTAACAAAGACATTGCCTTATCTATTAGCCAGCACATACCCAACTTTTTACAATTCAAAAAGGATCCAGCCATGAAACACCTGTTATCGACCAGCCTTATCTTGACCTTTATCTCCACCTTTGGCTTTGCCGCCGANCCCGTAAGTCTTGGCCAAAAATCCTTTAAAAAATGCACTGCNTGCCATGCGATTATTGACGACAATGGTGAGGTTTTGCGCAAGGGCGGCAAAGCCGGTCCCAATCTTTACGGCATCATTGGGCGNACGGCAGGAAGCGCCGAATTTCGTTATAGCAAAGCTTTGAAAGCGGCGGGGGCCGGCGGCCTGGTTTGGGACGAAGTTGAACTAGCAGCGTTTATTCTGAACCCCTCGGCCTATCTNAAAGCGGTCTTAGACGACAAAAAGGCNCGCAGTAAAATGGCCTATAAANTGAAAAAAGGCGGATCCGATGTCGCGGCCTACTTAAAGTCTATGTCCGAATAGGCCCAATTATGNNCCCCNAAAGTCCCCCTATGCGCGGTGTTATACCGNCTCTGATGTACACAAAGGTATGCCCTCTGGNACACCCGCGTCAATTTATCCCCCCTGCGACAAAGACAGTTATTGCCGACAGGCCACAAGCGCACTAAAACATCNNTAAGAAAATCGCAGTATTCTAAAAACTGCGAAGAAACANTTAGAATCAGGAGGCAGACATGGCAGACGCAGCCATTCACGGCCACGAGCACGNAGATCAACGGGGNTTTTTTACCCGCTGGTTCATGTCAACCAATCACAAAGACATCGGCATCCTTTATCTGATTGTGTCGGCGTTGGTCGGATTTATNGCGGTCTCATTTACCGTTTACATGCGCATGGAACTTATGGATCCGGGNGTACAGTACATGTGCGAAGAAGGCGCGCGTTTCATAGCAAACGCCAATGCAGCCTGTACACCCAACGGCCNCCTTTGGAATGTCTTGATTACCGGCCACGGTATCTTGATGATGTTTTTTGTGGTGATCCCTGCCCTGTTTGGGGGTTTCGGCAACTACTTTATGCCNCTGCAGATCGGTGCGCCCGATATGGCGTTCCCACGGATGAACAACCTGTCNTTNTGGCTTTATGTCGCCGGGACAACGTTGGCGGTGTGCTCGGTCCTTGCACCCGGNGGAAACGGGCAACTTGGGTCAGGCGTNGGNTGGGTGTTGTATCCGCCGTTGTCGGTGAACGAAGAAGGCATGTCGATGGATCTGGCGATCTTCGCNGTCCACCTGTCNGGTGCCAGCTCAATTCTGGGGGCGATCAATATGATCACGACCTTCCTGAATATGCGCACGCCGGGAATGACCCTTTTCAAAGTGCCGCTGTTTGCNTGGTCAATTTTTGTCACAGCTTGGCTGATACTCTTGGCGCTGCCGGTTTTGGCGGGCGCGATTACNATGTTGTTGACCGACCGGAATTTCGGAACNACGTTCTTTGATCCTGCCGGTGGCGGTGATCCTATNTTGTATCAGCATATCTTATGGTTCTTTGGCCATCCGGAAGTGTACATCATCATTCTGCCGGGCTTTGGATTGATTAGCCATGTCATTGCGACTTTCTCGCGCAAGCCGGTGTTCGGTTATCTGCCAATGGTTTGGGCTNTNATCGCCATCGGTGGNCTGGGTTTCGTGGTCTGGGCGCACCACATGTACACGGTCGGCATGTCCCTGACCCAACAGTCNTATTTTATGTTGGCCACGATGGTCATCGCGGTGCCGACNGGNGTNAANGTGTTCAGCTGGATNGCCACNATGTGGGGCGGNTCNATNGANTTNAANACNCCGATGCTNTGGGCNNTCGGNTTNNTGNTCCTNTTCACCNTGGGCGGNGTGACCGGNNTNGTNCTNNNCCANGCNGGNNTCGANCGNGNNTANCANGACACCTANTANGTNGTGGCGCATTTNCACTANGTGATGTCTCTGGGTGCTGTATTCACGATTTTTGCCGGGATCTATTATTACTTTGGCAAGATGACAGGACGCGAATACCCGGAATGGGCAGGTAAATTGCATTTTTGGATGATGTTCATTGGCTCGAATATCACCTTTTTCCCACAGCATTTCTTGGGTCGTCAGGGGATGCCGCGTCGCTATATCGACTATCCAGAGGCCTTTGCCTATTGGAACGAAGTCTCGAGCTATGGCGCGTTTTTGTCCTTNGCCTCGTTCCTGCTGTTTTTTGGCGTGATCGCCTACTCGCTGTTGTTTGGCAANAAGNTCACTGAAAACAACTACTGGAATGAATACGCCGACACGCTGGAGTGGACNTTGCCAAGCCCACCNCCAGAGCATACGTTTGAAATCCTACCAAAACAGGAAGAGTGGGACAAAGCGCCGGCGCATTAACGTGGCCCATACATAATCTATCAAAAAGGTCCCGATAAAATTCGGGGCCTTTTTTTGTAAAAACTCTGTTAGACTAATTTACAAAGCCCGCCCACGTACTAGCTCTTTACGGAAGTGGAGCAAAGATGACAGATGCCTTATAAGTGGACACATACCGGTGAGAACGAAAACCTCGCTTGCCTGCAGCTATGGCCGCATTCCTCTCTGCCTAGCGGTGGGTTTGTGGGGTTTATTGCGGTCACATTTGCGCTGATCCTGCTCCCGCTATTCCCACTTCTTGGAACAGCCGTTCTCTGGGGGGTATTGCCGTTTCTTATGGTGACGGTCGCCGCGATCTGGCTGGCGCTTAAGCGCAGCTATCATGACCATAACATTTTGGAGACCCTCAGCCTTGAGGCCAACGATGTGCACCTGCGACGGCGCAATCCCAAAGGCGATCAACAGGAATGGGATTGTAATGTATATTGGGCAAAGCTGTCCATTTACCCTAGCGGCGGTCCGGTTCCTAATTACCTGACACTGACGGGCAATGGTCGAGAGGTCGAGATTGGCGCGTTTCTAAGCGAAGAAGAGCGCCCGGTTCTTTACGCGGAGCTGAGCGATTTTCTCGCCCAAAATAACCAGCCGGCAAGCTAACCGAAACACCCCTGCACTTGCTCATAAGCCTGTCTGCTTTGATCTGGGCTATTGTCGTGTAGCTCTAGCGCGGCTTGCGCGTTCTGGGCATTGGACGGCTGGGGATTTCTTTCAGCAAACCACCCACACCCATACCCGCGATATCAGCAGATGTCACAGCAAGCCCACACGCCAGTCGTGACAGCACCCAATCGGCACCATTCAGCGCCATTGAACGGGCGCACCCTGGCAAACCGATCACCTCGGCGCCTTGCAGGCGACCGATAAACAAAAGGTTTCCAGGATCTACCGGCATGCCGAAACGGGTCACCTCTCCCCCCGCAGCGCGCAGCGCCTCAGGTGCGACATCCATCGCGTCAGAGGTCGCAGACCCCGTCAGGATCAAGATCATGTCAGCATNACATTCAGAAATNGCTTCGNCCAACGGGGNGACCNGGTGTTGCACAATCACTTTCGAGTGCAATACCATTCCAAGCGCCTGTAACCGTGCCTCGATCGCATCAGCCCCCTTCACCCCCGGTCCGCCGGGGATATCGGTGATGATCAGCCCTGCATTGTCAAATACCGGCACGGCGACATTAACCGCGCCACGCCCCAGATCGCAGGCCCGCTCAAGCGCCGCATAAGGCACCCCATAAGAAATGATTTTTACCGTAGCGATCATTCCACCTGCGGCCATCTGAGTATAATTCGGCACCGTGGCCAGCGTTATCATCGGATCTACCTGATTAAGTTCCAGCAACCGTGCCGTATCAAACCGCGCCACGCAGGGGCCTTCGGCAAAGATATTTACCCGCCCCGTGAACGGCGCGCTGAGGCGGATACCAGCCGCCTCGGGGTCGGGTACCAACGCCGCCGCCAAACGCTGTGCCGCCTCATCTTCGGCACAATCTTGCGGCGTCAAACGCGCTACTGTCACTTCGCTGTGACCGCCCCGCGCAAGTGCTGAAACATCGCGCGCCGTTAACACCACGCCTTTGCGCAACCGTCGCCCGTCAAGACGCACGGAATGCGCCAAAATGGCCCCCACAGCATCTGCGACCGGAACNGGACCAAANTTCATGCGCCCANCCGCAATACGCGGGTCATTTCGGCCATCACTGACACCGCAATCTCGGCNGGCCCTGCGGCCCCAATATCCAAACCGATAGGGCCGTGAACTCGATCAATCTGTGCCTTTGAAAACCCGGCGGCTTTGAGCCGTTCAATGCGGGATGAATGCGTACGCTTTGAGCCAAGCGCACCAATATAAAACACATCCGACATCAGCGCAAAAGTCAGCGCCGGATCGTCCAGTTTCGGGTCATGGGTCAATAAGACCAACGCCGTTCGAGGGTCCAACCCCAGCGATTGCAACGCATCATCGGGCCAGTCTTTCAGCATCGTCTCGCCGGGAAACCGCGCCTCAGAGGCGAAACTATCCCGGGGGTCAACCACAATGGGATCATAACCCGCCAGTCGAGCCATCGGCACCAGCGCTTGTGCAATATGTACCGCACCAACAATTATCAACCGCAGGGGTGGGTTNTGGACGGCGACAAAGGTTTGCTGATCTTCCTCAAAACCAGANTGATCCATCCGAAACCGCACCCGATGACCATCACAGTCCAGCCGTCGTGCGCCGGTCTTGATGTTCACCACGTAAGCCACGGCTTGGCGCGCCTGACGCGCTGCAACCAGATCCGCCAACAGGGCCTCTGGCAAAACCGTCCCGACCGGTTCCAGCAGTATCCTTATCGTCCCACCACAGGCCAACCCGACCGCAAAGGCGTCGCCATCACTAACGCCATATTCCAAAACGCGCGGTTGTTGCATCTGCAGCGCTTCCTGAGCCTCAATCACGACAGCCCCCTCAACACAGCCACCCGACACTGAACCCACCAAATCGCCTGCGCGGTTGATGCCCATTTGCGACCCCACCCGACGCGGCGCAGATCCCCATGTCTGGATCACTGTTGCCAGTACAGCCGCTTCTCCGGCGCGATGCCAAGCCAATGCTGTCTCAGGTATATTGTCAAACCTATCCACCCGTATCTCCCTTGCTATGCAAGTCATGTCTGCTCAGAAAGTAGTTTATCTTGCACGATATGCCATCACTTAAAAGGCACCTGTTCATTGCTCTGCCCAATCACCCGCCGNTTCAGATCGCAGAGACAAGACTTNGGCCACTCTTTTGCCTTTGAAAACTGTCACCCGAACGATGGATTGTTCACGAAAACTCAGGAGAGTTTGNAAAATAGTAGATTTTGAGTTTGCAGCAATATTCTCGCTATAAAACTCCAAGATTGCCCCGAATTTTCATTTATATAATCAGAATACATTCGTAACCAGCCGTTTTGGACAGCTTCGCCAAANCCTCGATCGGGGGCCAAAGCGATGCGGCAAGGAGTGTGAAGTTCGCAATTTTAATGTACATTACTTTTGTCCCGCCACAGCCATGGCANAGGCATATGTGCTCAGAGNTTCGGAAGCGGTGTTAAACGNAACCATAAAGTCTTCAGAATCAAACCCTCGGAACCAATCAAGCTTATCAAAATCACCCCTGGCTCTGACAATATCACACATAACGCTCAGGGGCTTGATCGTTGGGTGCGGTCAAATGCAGGCAACCTTGCATATCGGGATGATTAAGCCTCAGCTACAAGCTTGGCGCTTAAACACCTTAATCTACATTCACAGCCGGCCCGCGTTAATTCTATCAAAACGTTGGGGAGGCTTGTAACTTTTACAGATTTGCCAAAGCGACACAAAAATCCATTATCCCACCCGCTCAGCCATCATTGAAACCATCTCAAACATCACCGATGCTGCCACCATCGCGGTGATCTGATTGGGGCTGTCTTTGGTGGGCATCAAGCACACAACGTCACCGCCGATAATATTCATACCNCGCACNGCATGTAGCAATTGCACNGCCTCATCAATTGAAAAGCCCCCAACACCCGGTTCAAGATTAGAGACCGCGGGCGCCACGCTTGGGTCCAGACAATCGAGATCAAAGGTGATATAAACCGGACGCCCNGCCAGTTTGANTTTAATCTGCTCAATGACGTCAAGNGCGCCGCGCTGGCGATATTCGGCCATGGTAACAATATTATAGCCATAGTCATAAGANGGTTGCAGCCAATCCAATGTGCGCGGGTGACCACGCAAACCAATCTGCATCGAATGAGCCGGATCAACCATATCCTGATCAACCAGATAGGCCCCCCAATGGGCTGCTGATTTTTCCGCGCCCAGAAAATGATCCACAGTGGTAAAGACATCCGTATGCGCATCAAGATGCAAAAAACACACTTTCTCTCCTTTGGCCAAATGTCCCTTGCCAAGCGCCTGCACGATCCCGCCAGTGATCGAATGATCACCGCCGATTGAAACAGGTCGTACCCCTGCAGAGTCTATTTTCTTAAAGTAATCAGTTATTTGCTGGATACAATGTTCATTGTTGTTGGCTCGGGGGAACGCAACATCACCTGCATCTATGACAGTCGCCAGTTCCCAAGGGTCAATTTGAAATCCAGAATGGGCCCGGCGTTGCAATGCTGAGACATTGCGCACCGCGCGCGGCCCAAGGTGCTGATCGCGTTCTGTGGTACCGTTCCCACTTGAATGAGGTACGCCGACCAGCGCGATATCGGCGCCGTCTAAATCTTGATGCGGGCACCGAAACAGCGTCGGAATACCCCACCAATATAGGTTATTCATCATACTTTCATCATGCTGCTCTGCCATTTTAATCTCCGGTTTGTTCTGCATTCAGGCTTTGTGCGAAACTTTATATTTAACGTTAACATTACTTGGCAACAGCNCCATAACCAGCGGCAGCCTCAAAATGATCATAGGTTAGTGGTAATTCATAATAGCAAAATTGCACAAGAGTGTTGGCTGTTTTTAATGCTTGATCCAAACAGTCGGCCCAAAACCAACGCAAATGAGGCTGCTTGATTTTTTAAAGTGATGAATATCGGTGGGGTCAGGTGCTGACTTGGGCGAGCGGGATCGTGTATAGCCTCGCAAAATATCTTAAGTGACCGCAAGGGCCTGCACGTAGTCTNNNGAACAAATGGGTCTCTGTTTAATCGCTGCTGGATTCCCCACACAATCGTAGGACACGGAACGGTCTAACAGAGACCCTATTTTGACAGTTCTTCGAAGCTCTATATTAAAGAACGGTCNGTCTTATATCCGTATTAGGGTTGAGGTCCAAAAAATGTTATTTTTTCTTGGCANCNATACTGGCAAACCCCCCGCNCCCNGCCAAACAACGGGTAGANAGGATATATCCGCTTTAGGCTAAAAACGAGCTTTTCGTGAAGCCTCTTTTGCTTTGAAGTCCTGCTCTTTTATGCGATTGCTGTCACAGTAATTAGGGCACAGCGCAGCCTAAGTCTTCGATTTTGCGACCACAAAACACCGTTTCCTTCCAACCTGCATACGGAAAATGCGGCAAAGGAAACCGTTGATCAGGTCCCGTTTCAATTTGCTGTTTTATAGGCGTTGTGAATGACGCGCTCCAATCGACACCCATAACCGCCTCGCAACGTATATAAATATCATAAAAAGGACCCCAGTTCGCCGGCACGCGCAAACCATACTTGTACCTATCGAGAAGGCGAGAGTAAAACATTCGCATCCCGGCCTTGTCCTCGGGAAGGTTTTTCAACTCNTCAACGAACAACAACAATTTATCTGAACATTTCTTATGTAAAGCATTCCGTGATCTTACCGAAATATTTTCCATATCCACACGGCTGCTATCTCGCTGGTATCCGTCGCGATAAAATTCCCACTGATGGTACCAGTTCAGTATGAATTGGTGATCCCACGTCCGACTGTGTCCGTCAGAAAATGCTATTTCAGGTGCCGAAATCAACGCCACCCATACCACGATCACCAGCGATTTAAAATGACGCACCAAAACCACGCTTANCCTTACTTCTGAGTGCAGCAGAAAGTATATGTACATATATGTAAATAGAAATTTGAAATAATTTTTAAAAATAGCGTCAGAGACCGCCCAAACCTAAAAAGTGCTTAAGGTATAGGCGCAATAATCAATCGTGTTGGGAAACCCTTTGTATCCCTTAGGTCAATAACGAAGATTTATGACTATTAGAAAAGACATTATTCAAAAAGGGGTACGCCCGTTAAAGCCTTGGCAAATAGAAAATCATCAACCCAGAATAAAATAATCGCCATCTCATTCTTCAATTTAAGGTCAAAAACCGAGGTTCGGATTTACAAGGTTAAAAAGAAATCTGTTAGACCTCTCCCACCCAAGATGTCATGGCCTCGTCCTGACCTTATCTAACAACCGTCTAACAAATTTNAATTCAGCCCTGACGTTGACGGGCCAAAACACTTTTCATTGCGACGCTCAAATCATGTACCAAAGTTTCCGCCATTGATCGGAACACAATTATTTGAAAGGTATTATTCCCAATGCGGGTGATACTGGCCATCATGTGATAGAGGCTACTGCGCACAGTATGCCCGCGTTTAAACGCCGAACGGCTCAGATTGACTGGCACAAGACGCGCCAAAACATCTTCTGCCGCTGCCCCCTCTAAGCGCACGATTGTCCAGGCGTCGGATTGATCCACAACAGCAGCAATTTTGGACAATTTCAAGCCTAGCGCAGGTCCAAGAACCATCCATTGCCCTTGAGAAAACCAAATGGCTCTGCCGCCCTCTTTGCCCGATGAACGGTTGACCGCTGGCAAGCCAAAACCATGGGTTTTCTGAAGTAGATCGGAAACCGCCTTATGCTGGTCTTTGTAGGGCGCAATGACAGTGACGTTGTCTTCGACAACTTCGGTCAGGGTCAGCCCAACAAACTCAAGCGGCAACAAGTCGGCACAGGCGGTTTTTGCAATCAATTCAGCCACGCGCAAGGTCTCCCGTCGGATCAAACAGGACTGGATCATGCACTTCGCACAGCGTTTCAACCCCTTGAACAGTGTCCACCATCCGCACCTTTTCACCGTGACGGTTGTGTCCGTTTTTCAAAAAAGCCAGTCCCAGAAAGTGGCCATATGTCGGTGAAAACCCAACGGAGGTCACATGACCTTGGTCGGTGGCGCTCTCGGGATTGTCGGTCGGATTAAACAGATGGGCACCAGCCGTTAACTGTTTGATTGCGCCCATAGATTTCAAGCCTACCAATTGTTCACGATCGGCTCCGGACAAGCCCGGTCGCAGCGCCGCCGCCTTGCCGATAAAGTCTTTTCGATTGCTCATCATCCGCTCCATCCCAAGATCGGTCGCAGTGGTGCGGCCCTCAATTTCAGCATGGGTTAAAAAGCCNTTCTCAAGACGCAGCACATCCAGTGCCTCAAGCCCATAAACCCCGCCTCCCATNGTTTCGGCCCGCGCCACCAAACTNCGGAACAGACTGTCGCCATAGCGCGCGGGCACGGCAATTTCATAGGCGTGTTCACCACTAAAAGATATCCGAAACAATCGCCCGTCTACCCCCTGAATGCTGACATCGCCACAGGACATGAACGGCCAGCTCTGATTGCTGATCCGTTGATCTAGCACCCCGTTCAACAACATCCGCGATTTTGGTCCCGCAATGGCAAATTGCGCCCAGTTTTCGGTCACGGACATGATGTGCACNTCCATCTGAGGGCATAGACATTGCCGCACGAATTCAAGATGCCGCATCACCTCACCCGCCGCCGCCGTCGAGGTCGTCATGACGTAATGGTGCGGGGCCAAACACGCCGTAGTTCCGTCATCCATNACCACACCATCTTCGCGCAACATCAGCCCATACCGCACCCGTCCCGGTTTCAGCGTGCTGAACATATTGGTATAGACAAAATCCAGAAATGCTGGCGCATCCGGTCCCTGAATATCNATTTTACCCAAAGTCGACACATCGCTGACCCCAACCACGTTGCGCACATAACCAACCTCGCGGTCGCAAGATTGCCGCCACGTCACCTCACCCGGGATCGGAAAATAACTCGGGCGATACCAAAGACCGGCCTCAATCATCGGCGCGCCACGCTCAAGGCTGGCTTTATGTGAAGTAATCAGCCGGCGCGGAGCAAAGCCCATACCCTGCGCCCCCGCTCCCATTGCAGCAATCGATACCGGCACATAGGGTGGGCGGAATGTGGTAACGCCTGTTTCGGGGATGCCGCGGCCAGTGACATCTGCCAGCAAGGCCAGCGCTTGCACATTGGAATTTTTCCCCTGATCTGGTGCCATCCCTTGCGTCGTATAGCGTTTCATATGCTCGACCGAAGAATAGCTTTCTGCTGCCGATTGCTTGATGTCCTTAACCGTGACATCGTTTTGCAAATCGANCCAAGCGCGGCCCTCTCCNGGCACCGCCCAGAGCGCNGAGATAGAATAAGCCTGATCCTCTGCTTTAGGAGTAGATGTTTTTTTAATCTTAATTTTNAATGCTGAAAGAGCCGCGTTTGCNGCCGAATGACCCTCTCGCAGACAGTGGTGTGTCGAAAACACGCCATTGCAGGCTCCGGCAGCAACAAGGTTTGGTATAGTCTTTGCCACAGGGATAAAGCTGGCAATCTCTGGGTCCCATTTTGGACGGCCGTTCATATGGCAGGTCAGGTGAACCGTCGGGTTCCACCCGCCGGATACTGCAAGACAGTCGGCCTCAATCGTGTGTGTCGTTCCATCCGCCCGTTGCAGTTGCACCGACTTTAATCCATGGCGCCCGCTGCTGCCACAGAGCATAGACCCGGCATAGATCGGAAAATCGCCGTTTGCCTCCGCCTCGGGTCGGCTGTCAACCAGTGCCGCCACTTCGATACCGGCGGCCACCAGATCATGGGCCGTCCGATGGGCGTCATCATTGTTGCCAAACACCACAACTTTTTGACCTGGCGCAACCCCCCACCGGTTAACATAGGTGCGGACCGCCCCCGCAGACATAATTCCCGGTCGATCATTATCCGCAAAGGCGATACTGCGCTCCAGCGCGCCCGCTGCCAAAATCGTCCGTTTGGCAACGATACGCCAGAAACATTCGACCGGCAGATCCTCTGTGGTGTCCTGACCGCCCCGTGGCAACCGCTCCAGCGCGCCATAGGTGCCTTGATCATAAGCCCCGGTCACCGTGGTTCGAGACATCAGTCGGACATTCGGCAATGCTGTAAGNTCTGCCACGCACTCTGCCGCCCAATCAGCCCCNGTTTGATCAGCAACCATCAGCGTTTCGCCGTTCAGACGCCCGCCCATGATGCTGTCTTCATCGGCAAGGATCACATCCGCCCCGGCCCGTCCTGCCGTCAGGGCTGCCATTAAACCCGTCGGTCCTGCGCCGATGATCAAAATATCGCAAAACGCAAANGCTTTTTCATACAGATCCTCGTTTGATTGACCGGACAAAGCCCCCAAACCCGCTGCGCGACGGATCACTGGTTCATATATTTTTGACCAGAACGACTGCGGCCACATAAANGTCTTGTAATAAAAGCCTGCCCCCAGAAATGGGGACAGCAGATCATTGACNGCCAANANATCGTATCGCAGNGATGGCCAGTTATTTTGACTGCGCGCNACCATGCCAGGAAAAATCTCCTGCATCGTGGCGCGAATATTGGGGTCAGTCTGCGCGCCTTCCCCAATNGTCACCAACGCGTTTGGNTCGGCGCTGCCAGTGGTAAAAACCCCGCGCGGTCTATGGTATTTGAACGAGCGCCCCAGCAATTTAACACCATTGGCCAGAAGCGCTGAAGCCAGCGTATCNCCGGCAAAACCCTGATAGCTTTTACCGTCGAATGTAAATGTGACCGGTGTCTCACGATCAATCATACCCCCGGTTTCAAGCCTCATATCGCTGATTCCTTGACCTTTGAGGCCAGCTCTGTGGCCAAAATCTCATGGGTTACGGTATTGCGCGTTACCACAATCCAAGCCGAGCATCCCGCCTCGTGAAACCACAGGTCACGGGTTTCGCCAGCCGGGTTATCCCGCATGTGTAAGTAATCATCCCAAGCCTTTTCACCGCCATCGGTTCCGGGTCGGTTAAGCGCCAGCGCATCACCTTTATAATAAAATTCCCGCCTGTCGCGCTCTCCACAGATGGGACACGTAATGCGCATGGTCGTTCTCTCCCCGTCGTCTAATGCAAGTTATGCTGGCTGCCGGTGGCCTCTTCATCCATCAATCCGCGTCCCGACCGAAACCGGTCTAACCGGAATTTCGACGCGGTTGCATGATGTTGATCCGTGGCCAACAAATGGGCAAACCCATAGCCCGAAGCGGGCACTGCCTTAAATCCGCCATAGCACCAGCCGCAGTTTAAATACAGACCGTCGATCAACGTTCTATCGATAATCGGGCTGCCGTCGGGGGTCATATCCATAATCCCGCCCCAGCTGCGCAACACTTTTGCCTTGCCGATCATCGGCATCAGCGTCATCGCGGCCTCCATCACATGTTCTTTCATCGGCAAATTACCCCGCGAGGCGTAAGACGCATAAAAATCCAGATTGCCGCCGAATACCAAGCCCCCCTTATCGGACTGGCTGATATAAAAATGCCCCATGCCAAAACTAATCACATGATCAATGCACGGTTTGAGTCCCTCAGTAACAAAGGCCTGTAAAACATGGCTTTCAATCGGCAGGCGCATCCCCGCCATCGCCGCCACCTGACTTGACCGCCCCGCCACGACAACCGCAATTTTGGGTGCTCGAATAACCCCTCTTGTGGTTTGAACACCAGTCACTTTGCCATTTTTCATATCAATACCGGTAACTTCACAATTTTGCACCAGATCAACACCGCGTTCGTCGGCAGCGCGCGCATAGCCCCATGCCACGGCATCGTGACGGGCGGTTCCAGCACGGCGTTGTAACAAACCTCCATAAATCGGGAACCGGGCACTGTCGAAATTAAGGTAGGGCACCATCCGGCGCACATCATCACGGGTCAGCAATTCTGCTTCATCCCCACGATTAATCATCGCATTACCGCGGCGCACAGCCCCATCCCGCTGCGCATCCGAGTGGTTCAATACGATCTGGCCGCGCGGGGAGTGCATCACGTTGTAATTGAGTTCTTGCGACAGCCCTTCCCACAATTTAAGCGAGTGGCTATAGAATTCCGAGTTGCCCGGCATCATGTAATTGGATCGCACCAATGTGGTATTGCGGCCAATATTACCACTGCCAAGATGGCCCTTTTCCAACACTGCAACGTTGGTTATACCGTGTTCTTTGGCAAGATAATAAGCTGTGGCAAGCCCGTGTCCGCCACCGCCTATAATCAAGACATCGTAATCTTTCTTTGGGGCAGCGTCACGCCACTGCGGCTTCCAACCGCGGTTTCCGGTCAAACCTTCCTTAATAACACGCCAGCCGGAAAACCCCATAAGCTGCTCCTAATTGACGACCAATACCACGTTTGGCTCAAACCGAAACTGACCAAGAGCCTGCACCGCTCTTGGTCAGCCGGCCCATTTATATCTTTTCTATAGCTGCAAGAATAATGCCTTTATTCACAAAAGACCAGCACCAACGATGCATTTCAGCGCCGGCAGCGATTGTGTTTACATACCTTTCGCGCGATAACTTGCCGCCACGCGTTCAATAGCCAGCAAGAAGGCTGCCGTTCGCAGATCAGGAACGTCTTTGCGGGTATGCCAAACCTCGCGGAATGACTGATACGCCACCCGCATCGTGTCATCTAAGCCCGAGCGCACCAATTCCAGTTCGTCAGCGCCCCGCAGNTATTTTTCCTTAAAGCTGGAACTCATNGACCACTTGTCTCCCGAATAGCGATCTAGTCGCTCTAATTCGTCGACCAGCAGTTGGTGGCGAGCCTCTTCCTGGCGTCGCTGCATGCGGCCAAAACGGATATGGCTTAGGTTTTTCACCCATTCAAAGTAAGAGACCGTAACACCCCCGGCGTTGGCATACATGTCAGGAATGATAACCACGCCTTTCTCACATAAAATATCATTGGCTCCAGCGGTGACCGGACCATTTGCCGCCTCAATCAACAGTCGCGCCTTAATGCGGTCTGCATTCTCTAAATTAACCACTCCCTCCAAGGCGGCAGGGATCAAAATATCGCAAGGCTCTTCCAGCGCCAGCGCCCCATCCGCCACATAAGTNGCTCCGGGAAAGCCTTTGACGCCCCCATGCTCAGCAATCCAATGGTGAACGGCTTCTACATCCAAACCTTTGGGATCCAGCAAAGCCCCGTCCCACTCGATAATACCGATAATTAATGAACCATCTTCAGCGGCAAGAAATTTGGCAGCGTGATAGCCCACATTTCCCAATCCCTGAACGATGATACGTTTACCATCGAGATTGCCGNCTAAATTTGCCTTAGCAACGTCTTCGGGATGACGGAAAAATTCCCGCAAGGCGTATTGCACGCCCCGCCCCGTCGCCTCAACCCGGCCGGCTATACCCCCGGCATTCAGCGGCTTGCCGGTCACACAGGCGCGCGAATTGATATCAGTGGTATTCATCCGCGCGTATTGATCGGCCATCCAGGCCATTTCGCGTTCGCCCGTGCCCATATCCGGAGCCGGCACATTTTGCGAAGGGTTGATCAGATCACGCTTAATCAACTCATAGGCAAAGCGCCGGGTGATCAATTCAAGTTCATGTTCGTCATATTCACGAGGATCGATCCGCAGCCCCCCCTTGGAACCGCCAAACGGGGCTTCTACCAGCGCNCACTTATANGTCATCAGAGCGGCAAGAGCCTCGACCTCATCTTGGTCTACGCCCATTGAGTAGCGGATCCCACCCTTTACCGGTTCGGTATGTTCCGAATGCACCGATCTATATCCAACAAATGTCTGAATACGGCCGCGCAACCGGACCCCAAAACGGACCGTATACGTGGCGTTACAAACCCGTATTTTTTCTTCAAGCCCCGGTGACAAATCCAGCAGGGCCACCGCCCGGTTAAACATAAGGTCAACACTTTCACGGAAACTTGGTTCTTTGAAATTTTTCATCGGATATCCTTTGCCTGCACCGGAACTATTTACGAGGCCTATTGTTCAGCCCATAACGATTAAGAAATCTTTTAATAATATGACCCTACACAGTTTTTGCTTAATTTATAGTCATTTTTTGAAAATCANNTTTAGAATTGCNGGCNCANACCACAAAAACNCTATCAAAAAACCTGCAAACAACANTTGTATCTCGATCCGCGCAATGTCGCGACAAAATCACGCCTGCGTTTCTATTTCATAGCGAATCACCCATCTGTGGAAGAGAGCCACTCACTCCTGCGCGCGCTCAGCCAGTTTTGCCGCAATTATATCAGACATCATTTTCGTACTGGACCCCGGGGTCACCCCACCGACCCCGACGCGCCGTCCAAACCGCCACCAAAGACCCGGGCTCCAAGCGCGGGGCTGTGCGGACTTTACCTTGAAGATAAATCCGTTCGAGGGTTTGAACGCCAACATACCGCGGTCAATCGATATAATTTGATCTACATAGGCGATCACCTCACCGGTACTGTCGCGCAACTCGGTGTCTGTCAGTTCGATAACCCGTTGGGTCGCGTACCACATTTTTTGTCCAAGCCAGAGCACAGTGGCACCCAAGAGAACCAAAAACGCCTGCAAGCCCACATGCGCGGGTGGCTTGATTAAGGCGATATAGATCAACAGCAGGCCCAGCAAGATGTTTAGAGTGACGCCAAACAACCTGCGCGGCGCGCTGGCCTGGACTGTGGTCAAGATTTCAGACGACATAGGGCACCTCACTGCGTGGGTGCTCGGATACCCCAAATCCATGGCAGAAGCGACCCCTCAATGCTCAGGGCGTACCTCATAGCCAATCTCTTCGGGTTCATCATCCACCAAGGCCTCTGGAAACCCGTCAGCCAGAACACTCAGGCCTGTCGCCTGTTCAAGCCGTTCGATGATACGGTCCGATTGTGCGCGGGCCCCAAACCGCGCCTGCCCATCCTGCATGATTGATATAATCTGCGGTGACAGCTCCAACGGCACGCCCAGATCATCGGCGATTTTTTGAAACAGCCCGATATCTTTCAGCACCAAATCCATAGTGAAATTAACATCCCGCGATCCCGACAGGATCAGTTGGCTTTCAGTTTCATGCACAAATGACGTGCCAGAAGAGATTTTAATCGCCTCATAGGTGGTCGCCAGATCAAGACCCGCCGCCTTCATCGTCACCAACGCCTCGCAGACAGTCAGCAGATTGGCGGTTGCCAGATAGTTTGTCATCACTTTGAGAATACTGGCCGATCCCAAATCACCTGTGTGTAGCACCCGCCGGCCCATCAGCGTCAACAGCGGCAGAACCCGTTCAAAAACTGGGCGGGAACAGCCGGCGAAAATTGAAATATTCGCCGTATCCGCCCGGTGACAGCCCCCCGACACCGGACATTCGACCGCCTCCGCTCCGACAGCATTGACCTGCTCGGCCAGACGACGCACCTCTGAGGCATCGGTGGTAGACATCTCGATCCAAGTTTTACCCGGTGCCATTTCTGGCAGCATTTGCTCCATAACCGCCGCACAGGCGGCTGGACTAGGCAGACAGGTAATAACGGTGTCGCAAGCCTGCATAAGTTGCGCCGGACTGCCGCCGTCACGGGCACCACGGGCGACAAAGCCCGCAACCAGTTCGGTCTCAAGATCGTGCACATATAAATCCACACCGTTGCGCAAAAGGCTGCCTGACAATTTTGCACCCACATTCCCAAGACCAATAAAACCGACGCGCATGGCGTTTCTCCCCATTGTTTCGACAAGACTTACACGCGGCTTTACACCTCTACAGTCTGTTTGCGACATCCCGGCGCAAAGAATGTCGAGACACCGCGCCGGNTGTGCNCGATTGTACCGCGGGTCTTGCGCCGTCCATGATCAAAAAAATTGTACAAAGACAAAGGGCGCCCTACTTACGAATGTAAATAGTGTCTGGACCTTGAACATGTCGTTACGCCCAACCCTTGAAACCCGCAAAGCCCAACCGACAATGGAGGGAGCGGGCGTCCATTTGCACCGCGCCTTTGGGTTTCACGACCCCAGCGAATTGGATCCGTTCCTATTGTTCGATGATTTTCGCAACGACGTGCCGGCGCATTACTTGCAAGGGTTTCCCTGGCATCCACATCGCGGAATTGAAACCATCACCTATGTGTTGTCGGGGACCGTGGAACATGGTGACAGCCTTGGCAACACTGGTCGTCTGGGCGCTGGCGATGTCCAGTGGATGACCGCAGGTTCGGGCATCATGCACCAAGAGATGCCCAAAGGAAATGCCAAAGGCCAGATGCACGGCTTTCAACTCTGGGCAAATTTGCCCGCATCGCTGAAAATGACCACACCGCGCTATCAAGACGTTCAGGGCAAAGACATCCCGCTGGTAACCGATGATGACGGAACCGAGGTGAAAATCATTGTCGGGACCTTCTGGGGCCAAACAGGTGTTGTCGACGGGATCGCCGCCGATCCGCAATATCTGGATATTTTTGTACCTGCCGGGGTGAAGAAAACATTTAAAATCGACACCTATCGCCGCGCCTTTGCCTATGTGTTTGAAGGCACTGGGGCGTTTGCCGACGCCAGCGCCCCACAGGGGGTTCTGCTGGAGAAAGAAGTCGCCGGCGAAGAGGTCAACATTCGGGATATGTCCGGCGACCGCACTTTGATCCGCTTTGGAACCGGCGATGAAGTCACGGTTCAGGCCGGGGAAGAGGGTCTCAGGTTCCTGCTGATCTCCGGTGCCCCTATCGACGAACCGGTTGCCTGGCACGGACCAATTGTGATGAACACACAAGACGAGTTGCGACAAGCCATGCACGATCTACGTAACAACACATTTATAAAACCGGCACATTAATCACCGGTACATCTGTCCTGTTGTCAATAGGCCAGAGGCATTGGGCTTCATATGTGCGCGCCCAACACCTGCAATACCATTTTTTGGTATATCTCCACCAATTGCGCCGCGCTCAACCGGCCGTCTGGACGATACCAAGTGCTGGTTTCCTTCAAAAGGCCGATCACCGCCATAGTGGCAATCTTACTGTCTGAAACTAGAAAAACACCCTGCGTCATGCCTGTCTGAACAATCTCTTCAAGCCTATCCTCATAGCTCTTGCGTAAGTTCTCAATGGTTGCAAAGTTCTCTTCATTGAGATTGCGCAACTCCATATAGGAAATAAACACCGCCTCCCTGCGCGGCAGGTGATAGTCGAGATGGCAGCGCACAAATCCCATCAACCGCGCCAAGGGGTCGGTTTCACAAACAAATTGCCCCCATTCGGTTAGTAATTCGGTCATATGATCATGCATCAATGAAAACAGCAGGGTTTGCTTGTCTGGGGTATATGTATAGAGCGCCCCGGCTTGCACACCAACTTCGGCCGCTATCTGCCGCATTGATACCGCAGCATAGCCATGGCGGGAAAATAAGGTCAGCGCAGCCGCTTTCACTTTAGGTGCAGTGGTTTGAGCATGTGATCCTGCAGTGCGCGCCATGCTGCCTTCTTTCTAATAAACAAATAAAACACAGCGGCCGCTTGCGAACACCCGACATGTCAGGCACATATATGCCAGACCAAGAGCGAGCACCAATATGTTTTTTCGTCTTTTCGCGCTCAGTTTATCGGCGCTGTCGGGCTGTGTAGGATTTTCCGAGGTCGCTCCAATTGAGACCGGGACAGAACGCGCCTATCCAAAATTGCTACCTATTGATCATGTGGTCACCACATCTATTGCACCAACCGACAAAACCACGGGACAGTATTTGTTACAACGCAGCGCGCAATTAAAAAGGAAACGCGACGTGCTCAACAGGCGGGGCGCGGCCAACAGTGAGAGCAATTCGTGATCAGCTACGCAATCACCCGGTTTCCGCCAAACTATCAGAGCCCGATGTTGCGCGCACAGGCACAAAGCGTTAAAGCGCTGGCACAACTCAGCATACAAAGGATTGTCCTATGACCCAACCTCTCCGCCTTGGCATCGCCGGTCTTGGAACCGTTGGAATGGGTGTGGTCAAAATCATTCAGCAAAAAGCCGAGATACTGGCAACACGAGGCGGCCAAGAGGTCGTTATCAGCGCGGTATCTGCCCGTTCCAAAGACAAAGACCGAGGCTTTGATCTGTCTGCCTATGCATGGGAAGACGATCCCGTACGCCTGGCAACCCGCGATGATGTCGATATTTTCATCGAGCTGATCGGCGGCTCGGAAGGTCCGGCGCTGGCCGCCACACAGGCCGCGATAGCAGCTGGAAAAGACGTTATAACAGCCAATAAAGCGATGCTTGCCGTTCATGGCCAGGCGCTGGCACAGGCCGCGGAGGACAAAGACAGACTTATCCGTTTCGAAGCAGCCGTGGCAGGCGGAATTCCGGTTGTTAAGGCCTTGACCGAGGGCTTGGCCGGCAATCAAATTACCCGGATCATGGGGGTCATGAACGGCACTTGCAACTATATCCTGACCCAGATGCAAGCCACAGGCCGTGGCTATGAGGCGCTGTTTGAGGAATGTGCCAAACTTGGCTTTCTAGAAGCTGATCCAAATCTTGATGTCGGGGGCATTGACGCGGGTCACAAACTGGCGCTTTTGGCCGCCATCGCGTTTGGTACCCAGGTAGATTTTGCGGCCGTAGAGTTGGAAGGCATCAGCGCCATCTCGATCGAAGACATCCGGCAAGCCGCAGATATGGGATACCGCATAAAGTTGCTAGGCGTGGCGCAAATGACGGCGCGCGGATTAGAACAGCGCATGTCGCCCTGTCTTGTCCCCGCAGACTCACCCTTGGGACAGTTGGAAGGCGGCACCAATATGACCGTGCTTGAAGGCGATGAAGTCGGACAAATCGTTCTGCGCGGCGCCGGCGCCGGCGCAGGCCCGACCGCCAGTGCCGTCTTGTCGGACATCATCGACATTGCCCGTGGCACCCGGATTTCAACCTTTGGCCAACCCGCCGAGACGCTCAGCCCGGCAATTAAAACAGCATCGGTAACCGAAGCCCCCTATTACCTGCGCATGCAGTTGACCGATCAGCCCGGAGCGCTGGCAAAAATCGCCACGGTTCTGGGGGAACACGACGTCTCTATTAACCGAATGCGGCAATACGGACATGACGCAGCAACCGCACCGGTGTTGATCGTCACTCATGACACCCTGCGCGCCACGCTTGATAAGGCGTTGCAAAACCTACCACACACCGGCGTGCTAGAGGGGACGCCCATCGCCATCCGGATCGAATCTGTATAAGATTGCCACATTCAGAAAAGATAACTTATTTTCAAATCTCCCCCAGTGACTGACAGGATAGCCGATGCCCAGCAAAGAAAATTTTAACGACCGGATGCTCTCACTTGGGCTCGCACGGGTCTCAGAAGCGGCTGCAATTGCATCGGCCAAGCTGATTGGACGCGGTGACGAAAAGGCTGCAGATCAAGCCGCAGTTGATGCCATGCGCACCCAATTGAACATGCTTGATATCGCCGGTGTGGTGGTGATCGGCGAAGGCGAAAGAGATGAAGCGCCGATGTTGTTTATCGGCGAAGAGGTGGGCACCGGCACCGGCCCCGGTGTTGATATCGCGCTCGACCCTCTTGAGGGCACGACACTGACAGCGAAAGATATGCCAAACGCCTTGGCCGTTATCGCGCTTGGACCACGTGGGTCGATGCTGCATGCGCCAGACGTTTATATGGATAAGCTGGCTATAGGGCCAAACTATCCCACCGATCTGGTGACATTGGAAATGACACCGACCCAACGCGTAAACGCACTGGCGCAGGCCAAAGGTTGCGCGACCAGTGACATCACTGTGTGTGTGCTGGAACGCCCGCGTCATCAAGAAATGATTGCAGAATTACGTCTGACCGGTGCTGCCATCCGGCTGATCACAGATGGAGATGTCGCCGGTGTGATGCATTGCGCCGAGGCCGAGGTGACCGGTATTGATATGTATATGGGAACGGGCGGTGCCCCCGAAGGCGTGCTGGCCGCCGCTGCGTTGAAATGCATGGGCGGGCAAATCTACGGCCGTCTAACCTTTCGCAACGCCGACGAAAGGAAACGGGCCGACAGCGCCGGGATCACCGATCTTGACCGCATTTATACCCGCGACGACATGGTCACCAATGACGTAATCTTCGCCGCGACCGGCGTCACCGGCGGCACGCTTCTGCCGGGTATAAAACGCGAGGTTGGCTGGGTTACCACCGAAACGCTGCTGATGCGATCAAAAACCGGATCAATGCGGCGCATGACTTATCGCTCCGCAATCACCTAGTAGGGTCGGATGGGCTTTCTCGACGTAAACAGCTCTCTGACAGGCCGGTGCTGGACCGGACCCGACGCGTCAACTGAACGCCTGACCGAGGCTATGATCCAGCAGACAGGACACCCCCGCGCGGTCTGTGCCCTATTGGTAAGCCGTGGTATCAGCGCCGAGGGATCCGCAAAATTTCTGAACCCGCAATTGCGGGCATTATTGCCTGATCCGCGCGGTTTGAAGGATATGCAACCCGCGGCAAGCCGGTTTTTGCAAGCCTTAAAATCCCGTGAGCGCATCGCGATTTTTGCTGATTATGACGTCGATGGCGGCAGTTCTGCGGCACTGTTAATCTGGTGGTTGCGGCAAATGGGACACACCGCAACGCTTTACGTGCCCGACCGGCTCACCGAAGGCTATGGGCCCAACCCGAAAGCGATGACCGAACTGGCCGCTGCACATAGTTTAATTGTCTGTGTCGATTGCGGCACCGTCAGCCATGACGCCATCGCCGCGGTTAACGGCACGGATGTGATTGTTCTCGACCACCATTTGGGCGGAGAGACACTGCCGCCGGCGCTGGCCGTCGTCAATCCGAACAGACAGGACGAAAGTGGCGATCTGGGACATCTATGTGCGGCAGGTGTCGTATTTTTGATGTTGGTAGAACTGGGGCGGCAACAGCGCGAGGCAGGAAGCAAGGGCCCGGACCTGATATCTATGCTTGATCTGGTGGCGCTGGCCACTGTGGCCGATGTAGCGCCTTTGATCGGTATCAATCGCGCTTTAGTCCGGCAGGGTCTCAAGGTAATGGCACGCCGCGACAGACCCGGGTTGGTGGCGCTTGCTGATATCGCCAAAATGGACAGTGCGCCGAACACTCATCATCTGGGGTTTGCCATGGCACCGCGAATCAACGCTGGTGGTCGTATTGGCAAATCCGATCTGGGCGCGCGACTTTTGGCCTGTGCAGACCCCGCAGAAGCACAATCGATCGCAGAACACCTCGACGGCCTTAACTCTGAACGTCGCGAGATTGAACAGCACGTTCAGAATGCAGCGCTTCAACAAGTTGAAAGCCGGGCAGACAATACCCCCCTCGTCTGGGCTGCAGGCCATGGCTGGCATCCCGGCGTCGTCGGTATTGTCGCAGCGCGGATCAAAGAAATGACCAATCGGCCCACGGTGATTATCGGCATCGAAAATGGGGAAGGCAAAGGGTCGGGCCGATCAGTCAGCGGCATCGATCTCGGGGTTGCGGTGCAATGTCTGGCCAGTGAGGGGCTTTTGAGCAAGGGGGGCGGACATAAGATGGCCGCCGGTCTCAGTCTGACGGAAGCGACCATAGAGCCGGCGATGGCGCGCCTGTCGGAACTGTTGGAAAAACAGGGTGCAGGACGTCAAGGCCCGAAAGATCTGCGACTTGATGGGGTTTTGATGCCCGGCGCCGCGACGGTTGATCTGGTAGAGCAACTCGACACAGTGGGGCCGTTTGGCGCAGCCGCCCCTGCCCCGCGATTTGGTTTCGCTAATATGCGGATCAGTTTTTGTAAACGGGTGGGAACTGCACATCTCAAACTGCGATTTGGCGACAGTTCAGGTGCCCAGCTTGACGCCATCGCCTTTGGGGCCTTTAACAGCGCGCTGGGCGGCGCTTTAGAATCCCATGGCGGCGGATTATTCCACATTGCAGGACGTCTGGAAATCAATGAATGGCGCGGCCGCAAAACACCCAAAGTGCGGATTGAAGATGCCGCACCCGTAATCACCTAGGATTTTATAAAAAAGTCGCGCGGGGGTGAAATTTCTTCTTGCGCCTCACCCGTCATTTGCCTAGATACACGCCAGTGTAAGCGTGGCCCGTTCGTCTATCGGTTAGGACGCCAGGTTTTCAACCTGGAAAGACGAGTTCGATTCTCGTACGGGCTGCCACATGTCTGCATCACTCGCTTATCTGAATAGAGACTAACCGCTTTGCCGAACCAAGTTAGCGCACCGGTTTCGCAACGCCGGTCTTCAGAGTGCGATGGAACAGTTTAATGTGCCCGTGCTGGGCTGTTGCTGGATCGTCAATTCCAAATTTATGCTTACCTCCCTATGTTGCCTCATCAGGCGCTGGATGCAGCCCCAAGGGTTGCGTTTGGCTTCAAAGTCTTCCTATCCAATTTCGCGTTACCTCAAGGTCACTTCCGTTCCACTGGCCGCAGATTCTTATAAAATGTTATCTGTAAGAATAGTCCCATCGACACCATTGCCACCTTCTAAGATTTACTGATCCGAGGCGTCAAAACTGTCATCTAACCAAAAAATATTTTCCCCCGTTTCATGTATGATATGTGCGGTAAAGGGCGAATGCTGCCCATGGTAAAACCCGTGTCTGCAACTCTAAATATTTGCAGACATACCGCCAGAGCGGTCTGCACAGGCGGTCACGGTGAACTTGTGTGCAAACTCGCTGTAGACACTCACTAGGTGCGACCCAACGGCGCTGGTAAAGGCGCGGCAATCAGTTCCAGCGTAATACCACATAACGCTTGAGGGTATCTAAATGGCGAGGCGTCGGGCGAATTCCAGCCAGCTCAAGCGCTTATTGCCATTGACAGGCAATTCAAGGGGCTGTTTCCGACTTTTTGTCGCTTCACCGAGCACCGCTTTTATACATATCCAAAAATTAAGGCTGGTATGGAAATCATGGGCAGACCGTGACGGTCACGGTTAAACCGCTGAACGGGCTTTGTTACACAGATCGGTTTGAGGGTTTCACTGTATGAATCCAGCATGATACCTGGAGAGCATGCGCAGTTGGGCCCCTGAGAGGTACAAGACCACGAATTGGTCGGTTTACAGTGATAGCTTGAAGCGGTGCGGATCGTGGTTGATCTGGTTTGATCCCGAGATGGTTTGGGCGCTCCCTCCGAGCGGCAAGCGCAGTCGGCAACAATAATTCAGTGACACCGCCATTCAGGCTTGCCTGGCGCTAAGCCCTATTTGCTAGGCCACTTCGGCAAGCGACCGGTTTGTGGAAAGTTTGCTGCGACTGGTCGAGTTGGACTGGACAGTGTCGGATTTCAGCACCCTGTATCGGCGCCCGGGCTACGGCTGATAAAGTTAACCACACACGTGACCCGAGTTTCGAGCCTCACGAGTGATCCAATTGTAGGGAGGAAACCGCTTCCACTGCTCGTGGATACCTGTAGGCATTAGGACACGCGGGACGGGTATCCCGTGAGCAGTGGAAGCGGCCTGTTGTCCGAAGATCGGGTGTCCAGTTCTTCACTTCATAAAAGTTAACGA
>NYVC01000059.1 GCA_002684375.1 Marinovum sp. | reverse complement strand
ATTAAATACCGTCATCCCCATGCCCCCCAAGCCTTGAATGGGACCGCATATATCACCGTCAGCCAGCCTTGTCCCAATCAAGTTTTATCCCGCCTTGCAAGTTCAATACAGCTCCAAATTTTGGTGGCAGCTGTCACAGCGCACGATAACCGTCCATTGATTGCATGTATGTCCAAACTGAAGATCTTAAAGCCATAAAGAAAACCGTTTATTATGCTCAAAGGGTGTTGTATTTGTGGCCCGCACGGTCCAATTTTGGCCCTCACTGCCGCGATATTTTACGCTTTCCGTGTCACGTTGACAGCTGTAAACTAACGGCGCTCCCAGTAAGGAAACCATTGTGTCCGCGCCAAAAGCCACAGTCACGCCGATGATGGCGCAATATCTTGACATCAAAGCGCAATATCCTGATGCTTTGCTATTTTATCGCATGGGCGATTTTTACGAATTGTTCTTTGATGATGCGATCGCTGCCTCTGAGGCGTTAGATATCGCGCTGACCAAACGTGGCAAACACGAGGGAGCCGACATTCCTATGTGTGGGGTGCCCGTACATGCGGCAGAAGGGTATCTTTTGACGCTCATTCGCAAAGGATTTCGCGTTGCTGTGGGCGAACAATTGGAAAAGCCTGCCGAGGCCAAAAAACGCGGCGCAAAATCGGTTGTTAAACGGGACGTGGTGCGATTGGTCACCCCCGGCACGCTGACCGAGGAAAGTCTGCTGGAAGCCCGTCGCCACAATTTTCTGGCGGCTTTTTCGGAAATTCGCGACAGCGCTGCATTGGCATGGGTCGATATCTCAACCGGAGCGTTTCACGTCATGGCATTGCCCCCTGTTCGGTTTGGGCCGGAACTGGCGCGTCTGGCCCCCAGCGAAGTGCTGATATCGGAAACCCAAGAAACCCAATGGGACGAGACGATCAAAGACGCTGGTGCTGCAGTAACTCCGATGGCGCGAGGCGCCTTTGACAGCACGGCGGGTGAAAAACGGCTGCTGGCGTTATTTAACATTCAAACCTTGGATGCTTTTGGCGATTTTAAACGTGCTGAAGTTTCTGCCATGGGCGCGTTAATTCAATATCTCGAAATTACCCAAAAAGGCCAGCTGCCTCTGCTGCGACCACCCGTGTCTGAGGCGATTGCCAGTGTGATGCAAATCGATGCCGCAACGCGCCGCAATCTTGAGCTGACACAAACTTTGTCTGGCGAGCGGGGCGGCACCCTGCTGGCCTGTCTCAATCTCACTGTCACTGCCAGCGGCGCGCGCCTTATGGAGCGGCGCCTGTCTGCACCCTCGCTTGATCTGGCTGAGATTGCCGCGCGCCTTGATGCTATCGCCTTTGGGGTTGAACACACCCAGATTGCTCAACAGCTTCGCATAGGCCTGCGCCGGGTGCCCGATCTGGATCGGGCTCTGTCTCGGCTGGCGCTTGATCGCGGCGGGCCACGTGATCTGGCGGCCATCCGCACGGGGCTGGNTCAGGCAATGGACCTTGCACAAGGCTGCGCCAGTTCTGTATTGCCTNCAGCGCTGCAAACGGCGGTGTCCGATTTGCAAGGTCATGAGACGCTCGTGACCCTGCTTGAGACCGCTTTAACAGAAGAACCGCCACTGCTTTTACGGGACGGCAACTTTATCGCTCAGGGCTATGACCCTGATCTGGACGAAACACGCAGACTGCGCAACGAGGGCCGNAGCGTCATCGCTGGTCTGCAACAAGAATACAGCGTGCAAACAGCAATTCAATCGCTGAAGATCAAGCATAATAATGTGCTGGGATATTTTATTGAGACCACTGCAACCCATGCCGAAAAAATGTTGTCTCCTCCTTTGTCGGATCTGTTTATCCACCGGCAGACCACNGCCAATCAAGTGCGGTTTACAACGGTCGCGCTGTCAGAATTGGAAACCAAAATTCTCAACGCNGCGAACCATGCCCAGGATATTGAGCAACGNCACTTTNACNATCTTCGAGCCGCGNTACTGGCACAGGCGGCGCAGATCAGTCTGGCCGCGCAGGCCTTTGCGATATTCGACGTCTCGCTCGCACTGGCCGATCTGGCAATTCGAGAAAACTGGTGCCGGCCAAAAGTTGATAACAGCTATGCGTTTGCTATTTCTGGCGGNCGTCATCCGGTGGTCGAACACGCACTCAAAAGCCAAAGTGGGGCATCGTTTATCGCCAATGATTCAGCACTGGATGACAATAAGATCTGGCTGCTCACTGGGCCGAATATGGCAGGTAAATCCACTTTTTTAAGACAAAACGCCTTGATTGCACTTTTGGCACAAATGGGCAGTTTCGTACCGGCCACATCAGCACATATAGGTCTGGTCAGCCAGCTNTTCAGCCGGGTCGGCGCATCTGACGATCTGGCGCGGGGTCGATCGACGTTTATGGTGGAAATGGTCGAAACTGCCGCAATCCTCAATCAAGCTGACCACCGGGCGTTAGTTATTCTTGACGAAATCGGTCGTGGTACGGCCACCTATGACGGGCTGTCAATCGCTTGGGCAACACTAGAGCATTTGCATGATGTCAACAAATCGCGATCGCTGTTTGCCACACATTACCACGAGTTGACAGCATTGGCGGGCAAACTTGACCGGGTCGANAACGCNACAGTAGCGGTAAANGAGTGGCAAGGCGAAGTTATTTTCCTACATGAGGTCATCAAAGGGGCTGCAGACCGTTCCTATGGGGTGCAGGTCGCGCAACTGGCAGGTCTTCCTAAGACTGTAGTGGACCGTGCCAGAATGGTGCTAGAGGCGCTGGAAAAGGGCGAACGTGAAAATGGCAGCGGGGCAAAGGCGTTGATTGATGACTTGCCACTTTTTGCCATGGCACCGAGTGCTCCGCCAAAACAGGCTGTGACGGNACCGTCGCAAGTCGACGCGCTGTTGCGCGACGTACAACCCGATGAGTTGACCCCGCGCGACGCTTTAAAACTGATTTATCAACTCAAAGACTGCGCTCAATCATAGGCGTGGGACCGTGACAGAATACTCAGGCCGTTTTGGTTTCTGTATTGCTGCTGGTATTGGACGAAACACCAACCTGNGCCGGACGCAACAGCCGATCATGCAGCATGAAACCTTCAGTTGAGACCTGAATGATGCTACCGGCCTGCGTGTTGGGCAGCGGGGCCTCGAACATTGCCTCATGTTCCTTGGGATCGAAACGGTCGCCAACGGCAGGTGTAATCGGTCTGATACCATGTTTACCAAAAACATTGACCAGCTCACGCATGGTCAGTTCAACACCTTCAATCAACGCAGCTGAGACCGCTTTTTGCTCTTCTGTGGCAGCTTCAAGCGCCCGTTTCATATTATCATAAACCGGCAACAAGTCGCGTGACAGTTTTGATCCGCCATANTTCTCGGCCTCTCGACGGTCTTTATCAGCCCGCTTGCGCGCATTCTCAGAATCTGCCAGCGCCCGCATAAAGCGATCACGAAACTGGTCGCGTTCGGCACGNAGTGTATCTATTTCAATGTCTTCATCACTGATTTCTATTTCTTGATCAGCGTATTCTTCAGCCATCACGTCATCAATATCGTCGAGATAGTCTTCATTCTTTGGATCTGCCATATTTCACCTCTAACTCTGATCGGCGATTCTCTTGCCTACCAGCTGTGCCGCATAATCAACAATCGGCACGATACGTCCATAATTCAATCGTGTTGGCCCAATCACTCCGACCGCACCAACAATCTTTCGATCAGCGTTCATATAGGGACTTACGACCAAAGAGGAACCCGTAAGCGAAAAAAGTTTGTTCTCAGAGCCAATAAAAATGCGAACCCCTTCGCCATCTTCGGTTAATTCTAAAAATTCAGCAATATCTCGCTTGCGTTCCAGNTCGTCAAACAAAGTTCTGATCCTGGTCAAGTCAGCCTCTTCGGCGTCGCCATCCAAAAGATTCGCCCGACCACGTACCAAAAGCCGTTCATGGCGATCGCCTTTGTTTTGCCAAACCGCCAAACCGCTTTCGACCAGATCATGGGCTAGCGTATCAATCTCTTGCCGGCGGGCNGCAATCTCAGTCTTTACCGCTCCTTGCAAATCAGACAGCGTGCGTCCTTCAATCAACGCGTTGAGAAAGTTTGCTGCCTCGCGCATTGAACTGGGTGTNTGGCCCGGCGGCGGCNTAAACAGGCGGTTTTCAACCTGACCATTAGCAAAAACCAGCACCACAAGCGCCCGATCTTCAGCCAGAGAGACAAATTCAATATGTTTGATCGGGGCCTGTTGTTTTGGGGTCAAAACCANTGACGCGCCCTGAGTGATGCCTGACAACGCTGAGCCAATCTGATCCAGCATACCGTCAACATCCTGCGCCGTGTCCGCCACAGTGGCATTAAGCTTTTCACGGTCAACCACGTTCATTTCACCAATTTCAAGCAAGCCATCCACAAACATCCGCAACCCCATCTGAGTTGGAATACGTCCGGCACTGATATGGGGGCTGTCGAGCAGTCCAAGGTATTCCAGATCTTGCATGACATTGCGCACCGTCGCCGCACTGACTTTTTCAGTCAAAGTGCGGGTCAGAGTGCGTGATCCCATCGGTTCGCCATTTTCCAAATACCCTTCGACAACNCGGCGAAAAACCTCGCGCGAACGGGTATTCATATCCTCAAATAATTTAGCTCCGTCAGTCATCATTCACACCTCAGCCCCAAAGCATTAAAACTCTGGCGGCGCAAAGGTCAATCAGGGTTGCAAAAAGGTATATCTGGGCTGTATCCCAAGGGAAACAATAAAAGGATAATTCTATGCGCCCTTCCGGTAGACAACTGGACGAACTGCGACCCGTTTCGATTGAAACAAACGTCACCAAACACGCTGAAGGGTCTTGCATGATCCGCATGGGCGACACTCACGTATTGTGTACTGCGACGCTGGAAGACCGCGTGCCCTCTTTTATCAAAGGCTCTGGCCTTGGTTGGGTCACTGCCGAATACGGCATGTTGCCGCGCTCGACCACGTCCCGCATGCGACGTGAGGCAGCATCTGGCAAACAAGGTGGAAGAACCGTTGAAATTCAAAGNCTTATAGGTCGATCCCTGCGTGCAGGTGTAGATCGCGTTGCCTTGGGAGAGCGTCAGATCACCATCGATTGTGACGTGATCCAAGCCGATGGCGGCACCCGCTGTGCGGCGATCACCGGCGGGTGGGTAGCGCTGAGAATCGCGGTGAACAAATTACTTAAAACCCGTGAAATTATCTCGGACCCGCTGATCCAACCCGTTGCTGCGGTAAGCTGCGGAATATATGCAGGTCAAGCCGTATTAGATTTGGATTATCCCGAAGATTCAGATGCTGGCGTAGATGGCAACTTTATTATGATGAGCAATAAGCAGCTAATCGAAGTTCAAATGAGTGCTGAAGGGTCAACCTATTCTCGCGACCAAATGATGCAATTACTTAATTTGGCTGAAAAAGGCGTGGCAGAGTTGGTGACGGCTCAGGCAGATGCATTAAAATGATCCGCAAGTTCCGCGATCCAAAACTTCTAGTGGCCACGCATAACTTTGGCAAGCTCGAAGAAATTCGGGACCTGCTAACGCCATACGGCGTCGCCGTAACCGGGGCCGCGGAACTTGACCTTCCCGAACCAGAAGAAACAGAAACCAGTTTTATCGGCAATGCCCGGATAAAAGCCCACGCCGCAAGCATCGCAACCCAGTTGCCAGCGTTGTCAGATGACAGCGGCATTGAAATAGACGCGCTTGATGGTGCGCCCGGGGTGTATACGGCGGATTGGGCAGAAACCCCAAACGGCCGCGACTTTGAAATGGCCATGCGGGCCACCCATGAAAAACTCACGCTTGCGAATGCGCCTTTTCCTCGTACTGCGCGATTTTGCTGTACTATGGTTTTGGCTTGGCCAGACGGACATGACGAGGTCTTCGCCGGTGTTATGCCCGGGCAAGTGATCTGGCCAATGCGCGGCTCTTTGGGGCATGGTTATGATCCAATTTTCCAACCCGATGGCTATGACATCACATTTGGGGAAATGGATCGCTGGGAGAAAAACAAAATTAGCCATCGCGCAGATGCTTTTCGCAAATTGATCGCCGGTTGCTTTGACTAAAAGTTTCCAAATACCTGATTGGCAAATGGGTGGATTCGGCTTGTATATCCACTGGCCTTTCTGTGAATCAAAATGCCCATATTGTGATTTCAATTCTCACGTCAGTCGCACAGTCGATCAAAATCAATGGTTGTCTGCCTACCTGACTGAAATTGATCGGATCAAGTCACTCACCGGCAACCGGGTGCTGAATACGGTGTTTTTCGGTGGCGGCACGCCCAGTCTTATGGATCCGGAAATTGTGCATAAAATCCTGGATCACGTGCACAAAACATGGCCCTGTGCCAATGACATAGAGATCACGCTTGAAGCCAACCCAAGCTCGGTCGAGGCGAGGCGGTTTCAGGGCTATGCGCAGGCCGGAGTTAACCGGATTTCGATGGGAATACAGGCTTTAAACGACACCGATTTGCGGCGTTTAGGGCGTATTCATACCCATCAAGAAGCGCGAAACGCCTTCGATATCGCACGCAGTGTCTTTGACAGAGTGAGCTTTGATTTGATCTATGCCCGTCAGGATCAGTCAATAACAGACTGGCAGTCAGAATTGTCCGAAGCACTTGCCATGGCAGTGGATCATCTTTCTTTGTATCAATTAACGATCGAAGATGGCACAGCCTTCGGCGATCGCTATGCGCGTGGGGGTTTGCGCGGTCTGCCTAAAGATGACCTGTCAGCAGACATGTATGAGGTCACTCAAGATCTGTGTGGCGCTGCAGGGTATGAAGCTTATGAAGTGTCTAATCATGCAAAAACTGGCGCTGCATCACGTCACAACCTGATATACTGGCGATATGGCGATTACGCAGGCATTGGCCCTGGTGCCCATGGACGCCTAACCCTAAACGGGCAGCGCAAGGCCACAGAGGCGCAGCGTGCCCCCGGTATATGGCTCGCGGGTGCACCAACGGGACAAACAGAGTTGCCGTGCGTTAACATCACTGGACAAGATCAAGCTAATGAATATCTAATGATGGGGTTGCGACTTTCTGAAGGTATTGATCGTCATAGATATATAGCGTTGGGTGGTCGGGATCTTGATTCTCACGCGTTAGACTATTTGGCAAATATTGGGATGATTAAACAATCGCCACACCGAATTTCCACAACAAGATCAGGCCGAATGGTACTCAATGCGATCATTAAAGAACTGCTGGTGGTGCCTTAAATGAAACTTATTTGGGCAATGCTCGGGCTACTTGCAATGGCTTTGGCAATAATCGGTGTGGTGTTACCGCTTTTGCCCACCGTCCCCTTTTTACTTTTGGCGGCATTCTGCTTTGCCCGCTCATCACAAAAATTACATCGTTGGCTTATAAGTCACAAAACTTTTGGCCCGATGATCATTGCGTGGACCACTTCTGGTGCTATTGGCCTAACCGCAAAGCGCTATGCAACACTGTCAATACTGGCAGTGTTCTCGCTATCTATAGTCATTGGGCTAAACTTGAGCATATTAATCCTACAAGGGCTCGTCCTGAGCTGTGTTCTTGGCTTTATCTGGACCCGACCGCACCATTAGGGGCGGCTTAAAATACGACAAATGTCATCGAGTTGTTCCAAATTTGTATAATTCACAATAATCTGGCCCGATTCCGAGCCCGCTTGGTGCTCGATCGATACTTTCAATCCCAAAGAAGCTGACAAATCCCCTTCAAGAGCTTTGGTATCTGCATCTTTTGTGCCCGACCGTGCGCGAGGCGCTGCGGATACTTGAGCGGTGGTCTGTTCTCCCGCTGCGGCCTTTTTGACCAATGCCTCAGTTGCGCGCACAGACAAGCCACCCGCCACCACTTGCCGGGCCAAATCACCCGGCGTATCCGACGTAATCAATGCTCGTGCGTGTCCAGCAGTCAATGTACCGCTCCGCAGCAGTTCTAAAACTTCCTCTGGAAGATGTAATAAGCGCAATAAGTTCGCAATATAACTGCGGCTTTTACCCAAAGCATCAGCCAGTTTTTCCTGCGTATGACCAAACTTATCCATCAGTTGGCGATAACCTGCGGCCTCTTCGATGGGGTTTAGATCAGCGCGTTGAATATTTTCGATGATCGCCACTTCCAACACTTCTGTGTCATTAAATTCCCGTATCAAAACCGGCAATTCATGAAGTTGCACCATCTGTGCAGCGCGCCACCGACGTTCACCAGCGACAATTTCATACATTTCTGCAGTTTTAGGACTTTTACGCACGATCAACGGCTGGATAACACCTTTGGCCCGAATAGAAGCCGCCAAATCTGCTAAATCTGCTTCTGTAAACTGACGACGCGGTTGATCNGGNTTTGGCTNAATTTTCTCAATTGGAAGAGCCATATCTGCCGCACGCCCAGCAGCCGGTTTTAGAAACGTATCAGCTTCTACATCTGCCATTAACGCAGACAGACCTCGTCCAAGACCTCGTGTCTTAATTTTCTTTTCTGCCATGTTGTCCCTCAAAAACCAAATTTCCTGGTTCTATACACCCACATTATTACCCAAAATNTCTGTCGCCAATTGTCGATATGCCAACGCTCCTTTTGAGGTATCATCATACTTTAGAACTGGTACGGAAAAAGATGGCGCCTCACTTATTCTTACGTTGCGTGGAATAATAGTTTCAAATACCAATTCGCCTAAGTTTTCCCGCGCGTCGTTCTCGACCTGCTGCGATAGATTGTTCCGTGCATCGTACATTGTTAGCACAACACCCTCAATACGCAGATCCGGATTCGCGGTCTGCCGNACCTCACGCACTGTCAACATCAACTGTGACAGACCCTCAAGTGCAAAAAANTCGCTTTGTAACGGTACAAGTACAGAATGGGCCGCTACCATTGCATTCACGGTAAGCAAACTCANCGAGGGGGGGCAATCTANCAAAATAAAATCAAATCCATACNNNTTCATCTCTGATCTTCTCAAAGCATCATGCAGCAGAAAGCTACGACGNCCCGCNGTAGCCAAATCAATTTCTGCNGANCTTAAATCGATTGTTGCCGGGANAATNGATAAGTTTGCGGCTGATGTGGACAGAATTACCTGGTTCAGATCAACCTCAGCGGTCAACAACTCATAGGACGTAAATTCACGGGCTTCTGGATCAATCCCTAAGCCTGTCGAAGCATTGCCCTGTGGATCAAGATCAACCAACAGAACTTTGCGACCGTGTTCTGCTAAAGCCGCGCCCAGGTTAATCGTTGTTGTGGTTTTACCAACTCCACCCTTTTGATTGACAACCGCTATAATTTTCGGCCCTTGCGATGGGTTTGAATCACGCATGTGCAATCCTTTCAATTTTTAAAATAACCGCCTGGGGCGCTGTAACACTGGTAAAGTGCTCTGATTGAAAAGACCACGATTTACGTGCTTGTACGAGTTCTTTTTGCCAAATTGCGCCTTTTTGAAATAAAGCAGTGCCATCAGGGCGTAAATGCCGCTCTGCAAAACCCAGAAGTTCCGACAGGTCCGCGAGTGCTCGTGCAGATACAACATCAGCGCCGATCGGCATTAATGTTTCTATACGCTCGGTTTTTACATTAGCTGATAATGCCGTTTCACGAATTACTGTGCGTAGGAAGGTCGCTTTGCGTTGATCACTCTCCACGAGAACGACTTTCAGATCAGGATTCAATTCCTTCGCTATGATCGCAACAACCAAACCGGGGAATCCACCTCCACTGCCAAAGTCTGCCCAAATACCCTGAGCATCTGGGCATAAATTATATATCTGAGCAGAATCTACGATATGGCGCGACCATAAATCAGCAACAGTAGAAGCAGATATTAAATTGATCTTTTGATTCCACTTGACCAATAGATCTGCATATTTTCGCAAATTAGCTTTTGTTTCACGTGAAACATTCACACCAGCCACAGTGCAGTGGTTGGCCGTCATATTTTTCGCAACCGCTCTGCCTGCCGTAGTTTCGCCAACAATAACATCAGCGCCGCTGGTGTCATTCCATCAATTTTCGCTGCTTGAGCGATGTTCGAGGGCCGTGCACGCGTTAATTTCAGCTGTAATTCGTTCGATAAACCCTGGATACCTTCAAAAATAAAACTCTGCGGGATCGTACAATTTTCATCCCGTTTCAGAGCTGCTGCATCCCGAGACTGACGCTCAACATAATTTGCGTACAAAGCATCCCGCTCAGATTGAACCTGACACTCAATATCAATACTGGCGAATGCTGCATCCAGAGGTATAATATCTGAAAATGATATTTTTGGGAACGATAGCAACTGAAAACCACTTCGTCTTGCTCCGTCTTGGTTCATCTCCAGCCCGACAGATGCGACCTGCTTCGGGGTAAAAGTTTTTTCTTCAAGTATTTTTCTTGCCTGCCCCAGCCGCTCCATTTTATCATTATAAACGGCTTGACGCCGTTCTGACACGCAGCCCAGCGCGATACCTCTGGCAGTCAGCCTTTGGTCTGCGTTATCAGCCCTCAATGACAGCCTGAACTCGGCACGTGACGTNAACATCCGGTATGGTTCACTTACTCCTCGCATGGTCAAATCATCTATCATCACGCCAATATANCTTTCNGTACGGCTGAATANAACTTTNTCCTGCTGCCGCACTGNCCGAACGGCATTAATCCCGGCCACCAACCCTTGAGCTGCAGCTTCTTCATACCCGGTTGTTCCATTGATTTGACCTGCCAGATAAAGTCCAGACAAATTTTTCACGGCGAGTGTATTATCNAAGGCCCGTGGATCAACGTAATCATATTCAATTGCATATCCCGGCTGTAATATAACCGCGGCTTCTAAACCATGAATTGAATTGACATAAGACTGCTGAATAGAAACCGGAAGAGACGTTGATATCCCGTTGGGATANACCGTGTGATCATTAACCCCTTCAGGCTCAAGAAAAACNTGATGTGATGTCTTATCACGAAACCGAACCACCTTGTCTTCGATGGACGGACAATATCTGGGACCGATACCATCGATATGTCCTCCATACATCGCCGACTGGTTCAAGTTTTTCTCAATAATCTCATGGGTCTGTTCATTGGTATGAGTGATACCGCAAGAAACTTGACGAGCAGATACGCTATCGGACAAGAACGAGAACAACACCGGTTCTTCATCTCCAGGCTGCATTTCAAGCATCGCCCAATTAACGGTTCTTCCATCAAGCCGTGGCGGCGTGCCAGTTTTCAAGCGTCCCANAGGCANGCCAAGAGTATCAAACCTTTCGGCTAATTTCACTGAAGGACGCTCTCCCATGCGACCACCATCCCGCGATATATCGCCAATGTGGATTTTACCTCTTAAAAAAGTACCCGTGGTAATGACCACGGCGCCCGCTGTTANTTGCGATCCATCAGCCAATACCACGCCACCGATANCAGTATTTCGCAATATAAGATCTATTACCTCGCCGGAAATAACCTGCAGGTTGTCGGATTTTTCAATTTCCGATAACATTGCGCGCTGATAAATTTTACGATCCGCTTGNGCNCGCGGTCCTTGCACAGCAGGTCCTTTGCGACGATTCAACAAACGAAATTGAATTCCTGCTTTATCTGCGACCCGCCCCATGGCGCCGTCCAATGCATCGATCTCCCGAACCAAATGACCTTTCCCCAGGCCACCGATTGCAGGGTTACACGACATTACGCCGATACCGGATTTATCAAGTGTAATTAAAGCCGTCTNCGCGCCCATGCGTGCTGATACCAGTGCTGCATCGCATCCGGCATGACCNCCTCCAACCACAATCACATCGAAATGTTTCACGTGAAACACCCCCTTATTTNCCAATGCAAAAACTCGCAAAAATGCTGTCTAATACGTCTTCCACTCCAACCGCACCCACCAGTTGTCGCAAAGCACCGACCGCTGCTNTAATTTCTTCTGCTGCAATATCATGTTCNATTGCTTCTGACATCGCCAGTACCCGATCAAGATGANCCATTGCCGCTGTTGCCGCTGCTTTATGCCGGTCTCGAGACAAACANCCTACCACTCTATAGCGCGATTTCAATTCAGAAGCTACCTGNGACATAAGCGTCTCAACGCCTTCGCCAGTTAATCCAGACACAGNNCCAATNGAGCCGGTATCTGCTATGNCAACTGTTTTCANATCACNNTTCGGTACAACCTGTATATCCCCAATCTGCCGGTCAATNCCAAATACTACNTCAGCCTCGCATAAAAACACTCTTAAGTCAGCTTGCTGGGCCCGCTTTACAGCACGTTCNATACCCAACNTTTCAATAGGATCGTTTGTTTCCCGAATACCTGCNGTATCAACAATTACCACAGGCAATCCATTCAANTCCATCTGGACCTCAACAACATCCCGTGTTGTACCAGCGTACTGTGAAGTAATTGCAGCTTCTCGACCTGCAAGCGCATTAAGCAAGGTTGATTTACCCACATTTGGTNGCCCGACAATTACCACTTCAAACCCATCGCGCAANCGTTCTGCAATACCGACCCCNGCGANCTCTGATTGNAACGATTGCATAGTNCGTTTCAGCAGATCGGACACTTCGGGCATCACATCGACCGGAACGTCTTCGTCAACAAAGTCAATCGTTGCTTCGAGCAAACATGCAGCTCTGATCAGATCCTCCCGCCATATTTTGGCAGAGTCCCCGATCGCACCTGCAAGCACCCTTTGCGCCTGACGCCGCTGCATTTCAGTCTCAGCGTCGATTAAATCTGCCAGCCCTTCAACTTGAGCCAAATCAAGCCGGCCATTTTCCAGTGCCTGACGGGTAAACTCACCCGGTTCTGCNGATTTNANGCNAGGNTTCTGNNTTAATTCAGTNAGAACGGCCGAAATTACCGCTGTNCTNCCATGTAGATGGAATTCGCATATATCTTCNCCAGTGAAACTTCTCTCTTTTTCGAAACAAACNATCAATGCCTCATCTAACGCATTGCCCTGTTTATCCCGTANNNCACGTACTGCCATTTGNCGTAGNTCTGGCAGTGTTCCACATAATCTGCGCGTTGCATCCCATGCTTCTGGTCCTGAAACGCGGATAACAGCTACACCTGCTTTTCCCGGTGCAGAGCACAAGGCGAAAATTGTTTCCATCCTTCAGCCTTTGCGGTTTCACACAACTCTAAGTATTCATAGAATCAAAAAAGTCAGCGTTAGTTTTAGTTTGCTTCAATTTTGATATTAAAAACTCTACCGCATCGGTTGTACCCATTGGATTGAGAATGCGCCGCAAAACGAATGTTTTTTGCAGATCTATTTTATCAACTAACAACTCTTCTTTTCGCGTTCCAGATTTCAAGATATCTATTGCTGGGAAAACCCGTTTATCAGCCACTTTGCGATCTAAGATAATTTCTGAGTTACCCGTTCCTTTGAATTCTTCAAAAATAACTTCATCCATCCGACTGCCGGTATCAATCAACGCNGTTGATATAATTGTCAAAGAACCGCCTTCTTCAATNTTTCGTGCTGCGCCAAAGAATCGTTTCGGCCGTTGCAGTGCATTTGCATCAACACCACCAGTCAATACCTTGCCAGAAGATGGTACCACCGTATTAAACGCCCGTCCAAGCCGTGTGATCGAATCCAACAAAATAACTACGTCGCGCTTGTGTTCCACCAACCGCTTGGCTTTTTCAATAACCATCTCTGAAACCGCAACGTGGCGCGTCGCCGGTTCATCAAAAGTGGACGATATAACTTCACCTTTGACCGAACGCTGCATGTCAGTCACTTCTTCAGGACGTTCATCAATCAACAACACGATCAAGTAACATTCGGGATGGTTTTGCTCGATACTATGAGCAATGTTCTGTAATAAAACGGTTTTACCGGTACGCGGTGGTGCCACGATAAGAGAACGCTGGCCTTTGCCTATGGGTGCAATCAAATCAATGATACGCGCAGACCGGTCTTTTACTGTTGGATCGGCAGTTTCCATATTCAAGCGTTCATCAGGATAAAGTGGCGTTAGGTTTTCAAATGCAATTTTATGCCGCGCCTTTTCAGAGGGCTCAAAATTAATCAANTGAACATTGGTCANAGCAAAGTATCGCTCATTCTCTTCTGGGGATTTAATTACACCATAAATGGTATCGCCTGTCCGCATGGCGAATTTCCGAATCATTTCCGGCGACACATATATGTCATCGGGGCCAGGCAGATAATTTGCTTCAGGCGACCGTAAAAACCCGAAACCGTCTTGAAGAACTTCTAAGACCCCATCACCGGAAATTTCCCATCCTTCATCTGCGCGTTCCCGCAGAATTTGGAACATAATTTCACCTTTGCGCATCGTAGACGCATTTTCGATTTCCAACTCTTCGGCCATGGACAAAAGATCTTTGGGTGTCTTGGCCTTAAGGTCAGCCAGATTCAGACGTTCGTCAGTCATAGAAAATCCTAAAAGGCCAAAACGGCCAAATGTAATAAGAGGAGAAGACTCGATCCCGGACGGGTGAGCAGTACGTCCTTAAAATTTTTCACCAGATAAGTCAACGTGGATCAATATTTTATCACGACAGACGCGACAATAATAATCATCAGCACTGTTGGAACTTCATTAAGCAAACGGTACTGACGACCTGAAATATTATTTTCTCCCCGTGAAAAATCTATACACCGCGCACCNAGCCAATGATGAAATCCAGTCAGCAAAATTANCGATATCAATTTAATCCATGGCCAGATTTGCTGCCAATCAATGACGTANGGCGTGACAGCAAGGATAGCTCCGAATAACCAAGTAGCCATCATCGCTGGTGTCATAATAAATTGATAGAGACGCCGCTCCATTACTTGAAAAGTAACGTCCATTTTATTGCCGATCTCAGCTTCCTCTGTGTGGTAAACCATCAATCTAGGTAGATATAGCAAACCGGCCATCCATGACATGGCTGATATGATATGGAGGGTTTTCACCCACGGATATATCGAAATCAAAAATTCAACCATATGGGACACTCACGTTCTGCTCTTTTTCTTCTTAATATATATTAAGTAAAAATAAAAAAGATGATGATGAAGTAATGTTATCATTTTATGTGGGTTATTTTGTTATACTCAATTTATCCCGTGTCTTGGAAAGTGGGTATAAATTTATACATTTNCTCAGAAAAAAATATAAATATCAATAACTTATGCTCTATCAAAGCTGAAAAAATCTGTGGATATCTTTAGGATACAAAGGTGAATGTTCAACAATACAGTGAACGTAATTTGTTCTTATCCTCTGGGGGTAACATTGCTTTTCGTCATCTGACTTCCTTTGGCAATCTTTACCTTTCGGTCAGGTCATGATTTCAGTTAAATTTGTACAGGGCTGTCAGTTCTTTTTATACACGGAATTATGCACATGACTGAAACCTTAATTCTTGCATCAGGCTCTGCTATCCGTGCCACGCTGTTGGCCCAAGCGGAGGTTCCATTTACGGTTCAGGTTGCTCGGATCGATGAAGATATGGTGCGTTCGTCATTGCAGGCGCAAGACCTTTCAGCGCGAGATATAGCAGATGCATTAGCTGAGTTGAAAGCACAACGGGTCAGCAATAAAAATCCCGACGAATTGGTCTTGGGTTGTGATCAAATTCTTGATTTTGCTGGGCTTATTTTGGCAAAGCCGGAAAACCAGTCCGANCTAAAGATACANCTTCAACAGTTGAGAGGTGGTGAACATCGTTTGCATACAGCTGCAGTNATNTTTCAATCCGGACGTCCCATATGGCGCTCTGTTCAAACAGTTACGTTGCATATGCGGGATTTTTCGGATGTTTATCTGATGCAGTATATCGAAAAAAATTGGGATATTGTGCGCCATTGCGTTGGTGGATATGCGCTTGAAGGATCAGGNGNNCGTTTATTTTCGAAAATTGATGGTGACTATTTTTCGGTTTTAGGTTTACCTTTACTTGATGTTTTGACCTTTCTAACCGCACGGGGACTGTTACAAAAATGACATTGTCAAAAATCCCATTAGCGGGCGTAATTGGTGCGCCGATTGCTCATTCCAAATCACCTAAGCTGCACGCCCATTGGTTGCATAAAACGAATGTACCAGGGCATTATGTCCCTTTGCATATAGAGCCTAACGATCTTGAACAGACCCTAAAAACATTGCNTAAATTGGGATTTGTTGGTTTGAACGTTACTGTTCCGCATAAAGAGGAAGTCATGCGTTATGTTGATGTC
>NYVC01000058.1 GCA_002684375.1 Marinovum sp. | reverse complement strand
GTTGGACACGCTGTTGGTTTTGATTGGCTGCGATCTCAGCCGCACATTTGGATAGAAATAACTATTGTCAGTGTGAAACAGCGCCCGGTCGGTGACTGGCCCGGACAGATCAGCCGAATAGCCGCATCGCGCAGCCAATACTGCGTCCACCGCTTCGATCCGGCCGCTAGCATCAAAGCCGACATCATAATCGACGATGAAATCGTGACGTTTTCCAGTGGCGCGCATGTCGTCGTCGCGGTCGGGGCGCAACTTGACCGGGCGGTTCCACCGTTTGGCTGCGATTGCCGCAACGGCGCAAAAGATGTTCATTTGGGTTTCCTTACCGCCAAACCCGCCGCCCATTCGACGTACTTTGACGGTGACGGCATGTGCGGCAACGCCCAACACATGTGCAATCATATGCTGGGCTTCACTGGGATGCTGTGTTGAGGAAAATACCGTAACATCCTCATCCTCACCGGGCATGGCAAACGCGATGTGACCCTCGAGATACATATGGTCTTGACCGCCAATCTTGATCCGGCCTTGCAAGCGGTGTGCAGCCGTGTCTAAGCTGGTCTCGATTGTTCCTCGTTCCAGCTTTAGCGGGGCGGTAACGTTGGCATAGCCGGCTTTTTGCGCGGCCTCAATATCGCTGGCGTGGGGCAGGGGCCGCCAGGTGATTTTGGCTTTTTTTGCGGCGCGGCGGGCTTGATCTCGGGTTTCAGCAATCACGGCAAACACGGGCTGACCCCAAAATTCAACCTTGGTGTCAGCCAGCACCGGCTCGTCGTTCAACCCCGTGGGGCTGATGTCATTACAGCCAGGAATATCCCCCGACGTTAGCACACCCACAACCCCTGCGGCAGACAAAACGTTGTCTAGATCAAGGGCGGAAATCTCGCCGTGGGCTATATCTGACAAGCCCAAGTAAGCGTGTAGTGTGCCGGCGGGTTCGGCGATGTCATCGGTATAATTGGCGCGACCTGTAACGTGTTTTACGGCAGATTCATGTGCCAGATCGGTATGTGTGACATCGGTGGTCGGAGCGTTATGTTTCATGGCTTACCTCTGCGCCGTGCGCGGCTTGTCCGGCAGCGGTACTGTGGTCCTCAAAAAACTTTGAAAACAGATTTTGAGCCACCAGCATGCGGTAGCCGGCGCTGGCGCGGCTGTCGCTCAGAGGGGTGAAATCCTNNGACAAGGTTTGCGCCGCTGCCTGTAGGGNCTCGGCGCAAAATGGCNGTCCCAGCAAGGCATTTTCAGCCGCAGTTGCGCGTTTTGGNGTGCCTGCCATGCCGCCAAAGGCAATGCGGGCTGATTGGATTTGGTGGTCAGCATCCAGCTTGACATGAAAGCCAGCGGATACGGATGAGATATCATCATCGCGTCGTTTTGAGATTTTATATCCAGAATTTAACGGGGCAGGCGCGCCGCATGAATCCCCGCCCTCATTTCTGCGCGGGAGCGTGATACTTTCGATGAACTCACCCGGCCTTAGATCCTGTTGACCGTAATCGATAAAAAATGTTTCGAGTGGNAGGCTGCGAAGATTGTTTTTGTGCCGTAGTGTCACCGAGGCCCCCAGCGCGATCATCACAGGTGGCATGTCCCCGATCGGTGATCCATTGGCAATATTGCCGCCAATTGTGCCCATGTTGCGCACTTGCCAGCCAGCAATGCGGCTCCAAAAACCGGTAAGATGCGGCAATTCCTGCTGTAGGATTGTCTGGAGCTGCGAATAACTGACGCCAGCACCAATTTTGATATGGTCAGGTTCGATGATGATTTGTTGCAATGCCCTGAGGTGGCCAATGTGCACGACCGGGGTTATGGGGCGCAGAAATTTCGTGACCCACAGCCCAACATCAGTGGCGCCTGCGATTATCGTCGCCTCAGGATAAGCGGCCAAGGCTTGCGCTAAATCGGCCACATCACCGGGCAGCACAATGTGGTCTTGGTCGGTTTTGATCTCGACCCTTAGATGATCTTCCCACGCTTTCAGGCGTTTGGTGATGGCCTCGCGTTCGCGCAGCAATGCATCTGCCGCGGGGCTGCCATATTCGCTTACGCAAAGCGCTGCGCGNATGATCGGCGCATAGCCGGTACAGCGGCACAGATTGCCTTGAAGCGCTGTTTTGACCTGATTTTCATCTGGCTGCGGAGTTTGCATCCACAGCGCATACAGGGCCATGACGATGCCGGGTGTGCAAAAGCCGCATTGGCTGCCGTGATGGTCGACCATCGCTTTTTGTACNGGGTGTAGTGGCCCGCCTCTCGGGGAAAGATGTTCGACCGTGACCACATGGCAACCATCGAGGGAGGCGATGAACCGAATGCAGGCATTGACCGGCAGATAATGTAATGCGCCGTTCNGCAGGTGCCCGACAAGGACGGTGCAGGCGCCACAATCACCTTCAGCGCAGCCTTCCTTAGTGCCGGTAAGTCTACTTTTTAAGCGCAGAAAGTCCAAAAGCGTATCTCCGCTTTTAACCGTGCTCAGTTTTACAACCTCTGCATTGAGGAAAAAGCGAATTGTATTGCGTACTGTCATAGCGGCTCCGGGCTGGTATGAGCGATCTGGCGCAGAATTGTCTCATTATGCCTGCTGTTCGTTTCAAAAATACAGGGGTAAATATGAAATAAATTCAAAAAATTCTTGAAAATGGGGGTGAGTTTCTGTGCAGTGTCTTCGGCAGGCAAAATACNATGAGGGGTGAGGATGGCTTATTTGGAGAGTATGCGGGTTTTTGTCCGGGTGGTTGAACTTGGGACGATCACCTCGGGGGGACGTGATTTGCGCCTGTCGCCAGCGGTTGCCAGTAATCGGGTNAAAGAACTTGAAAGCCGTCTCGGGGTGCGCTTGTTAAACCGTACGACTCGCAATTTGATCCCCACTGAGGCGGGCACGCTGTTTTACAATCATGCTCGCAAAATAATTGACCAGTTAGAGGTCGCTGAAGCGGAACTCTCGGGGTTTTCTGATACGCCTAAGGGGGTGATCCGGGTGCTGGCTCCGCTTGGTGTTGGCCGCCGCTGGGTTGCGCCGCTGGTGCCTGAATTTGTTGCGCAGTTTCCTGAAACNGAAATTCGCTTGCGATTGTCTGATCGGGCGGTTGATCTGGTACATGATGGTCTGGATGTGGCGTTTTTTCTGGGACAGCTAAAAGATTCTGATTTGAAGTTACGGAAAATTATCAATTGTGAGCGGGTACTCTGCGCGGCACCTGCGTATCTTGAAAAATATGGTGTGCCAGAGGTGCCGCAAGATTTGTTGGACAATGGTCATATTTGTCTGCTGCTGCGGTTTCCTGGTTCGTCGGAGTACTATTGGATGTTGAACACGTCAGAGGGATTTAAGAAATTTGCGGTGTCCGGCCGCTATGATGCCGATGATGGCGATGTCNTGACGGATTGGGCCCTCGGCGGCCACGGCATTGTCAATAAGCCGCGTTTTGATGTGAGTGAACATCTGGCCAGCGGCGCTCTTGTCGAAATTTTGCCCCAGACGCCGCCTGCAAGCGCGAGTTTCGGCTGCCTTTTTCCGCACCGCAAGTTGCAGGATCCAAAAATTCGATTGTTTATTGACTTTGTTGCGCGGAAAATTCGCCAGAAGCTGATGTTATTGCCAACTTCGAAAAAGCCTGAGCTGTAACCTGAGAGGTATGTTTTGTTGACAATAATTCATGCCTCTCCGTATAATTTTACCAGTTGATAAAATAATTTATTCGTGGCAAGGTCGGTGTCATTACTGCAGTGCGTTGGGAGATCCAGATGGCAAGTGGAGAATTAGTGCAAGGGCTCGTCGCGGGCCGGTTGTCGTCNGANGCATATGACGAGAATTTCTCGGATTTGCATGCGCCATTGGACGCGCATGAGGCGCTTGTAGCGGCGGATAGATGTTATTTTTGTTATGATGCCCCCTGCGTGACGGCCTGTCCGACAGATATAGATATCCCGCTGTTTATCCGACAGATTGCCACTGGCACGGCGGATGCTGCAGGCATGACTATTTTTTCGCAGAACATAATGGGGGGCATGTGCGCGCGTGTTTGCCCGACTGAAACTCTGTGTGAAGAGACGTGTGTGCGCGAAGTGGCTGAGGGCAAGCCGGTACAGATCGGGCAGTTACAGAGGTTTGCCACAGATCACCTAATGGCGCAGAGCGCGCACCCGTTTAGCCGTGCGGCTGAGACAGGGCGACGCGTTGCAGTGGTTGGAGCGGGCCCTGCTGGCTTGGCCTGTGCGCATCGTTTGGCGATGCATGGCCACAGTGTTGTGGTTTATGATGCAAATGCGAAAGCGGGTGGGCTAAATGAATACGGTATCGCCAGCTACAAGACCGTCGACAGCTTTGCCAAGCGCGAAGTTGCCTGGTTGTTAGAAATTGGTGGCATTACTATTGAGCATGACAAAAAGCTGGGACGTGATCTGAACCTGACAGATCTGACAGAACGTTTTGACGCGGTATTTTTGGCGATAGGTCTGGCGGGTGTCAACGCGCTTGGGGCGTCTGGGCAAGGCAAGGCCGGTGTGCGCGATGCTGTCGATTTTATCGCGGAATTGCGTCAGGCCGAAACTTATTCGCAGGTGCCTATCGGGCGTGATGTGGTGGTCATTGGCGGTGGTATGACTGCGGTTGATGCGGCGGTTCAAGCCAAGCTGCTGGGGGCATTAAACGTGACATTGGTGTACCGGCGCAGCCGCGACCGTATGAATGCAAGCCGGTTTGAACAAGATCTGGCAGCGGCCAAAGGTGTGCGAATTATCACAAATGCTGCCCCGGTCGAAATAAGCGGTAACGGCGCAGTTGAAGCGATCAGCTTTGAGTATATGGATGATGATCTCAACCCGATGGGCGAGGTTTTTACCCTGAGCGCTGATCAGGTTTTGACCGCCATTGGTCAAACTCTTGGTGCGACGGAACTGCCGTCGATCACCCGAGGCAGGATTGCGGTATCGCCGGACGGGCGCACTTCGGTTGCAAATGTCTGGGCGGGTGGTGATTGCACGGGTCTCGGTGACGATCTGACCGTGACGGCGGTGGCACAAGGGCGTGATGCCGCAGAAGATATTCATCGCGCTTTAAGCGCGTGACGACGTTTTAGGCAACTGGACTGATGCGGCGATCGAACAGTGTCGCATATGCTTTTGGTAAGATAGGGAAGAACAGAAATGGCGAACCTGCAAGCAGATTTTATCGGTATTAAATCTCCCAACCCGTTTTGGCTGGCCTCTGCGCCGCCGACAGACAAGGAATATAATGTCCGTCGCGCCTTTGAAGCTGGCTGGGGTGGCGTCGTGTGGAAAACTCTTGGGCTCGATCCGCATATCGTCAATGTGAACGGGCCACGATATGGCGCAATCTGGGGGGCGGACCGGCGATTGCTGGGGCTCAACAATATCGAGTTGATCACCGACCGGCCGCTTGAGGTAAATTTGCAAGAGATAAAATCGGTCAAGCGCGACTATCCCGATCGTGCCATGGTGGTCTCGCTGATGGTGCCCTGCGAGGAAGACCCGTGGAAATTCATCCTGGGCAAAGTGGAAGACACTGGCGCTGATGGTGTCGAGCTGAATTTTGGGTGCCCCCATGGTATGAGCGAGCGTGGCATGGGCAGCGCAGTCGGGCAGGTGCCCGAATATATTGAAATGGTGACGCGGTGGGTCAAGTCCCACACCCGCATGCCGGTGATTGTTAAGCTGACCCCTAATATTGCCGATATTCGCAAGCCTGCCGCCGCTGCCAATGCGGGCGGCGCGGATGCGGTGAGTTTGATCAATACGATCAATTCGATCACTTCGGTGAATTTGGATCACTTTGCCCCCGAGCCAATGATTGGCAACAAAGGGGCGCACGGTGGCTATTGTGGCCCGGCCGTCAAACCTATTGCATTGAATATGGTGGCAGAGATTTCCCGGACACCCGAACTGCAGGGATTGCCAATCAGTGGCATCGGTGGTGTCACAACATGGCGGGACGCGGCTGAATTCATCACACTGGGTGCTGGGAACGTGCAGGTGTGTACGGCAGCGATGACCTATGGCTTTAAGATTGTGCAAGAGATGATTTCAGGTGTGTCGCAATATATGGATGAAAAGTCTTTTACTTCGGTCGATCAATTAATTGGGCGCGCGGTACCCAATATATCAGATTGGCAGCATCTGAACCTGAACTATGTCGCAAAGGCAAAGATCAACCAAGATCTGTGTATTCAATGCGGACGCTGCTATGCCGCCTGTGAGGACACGTCTCATCAGGCCATTTCGATGAGCAACGACCGCGTTTTTGCCGTCAAGGATGATGAATGCGTGGCGTGCAATTTGTGTGTCAATGTCTGCCCGGTTGAGGCTTGTATTACACTTGAGCCAATGGCCGCGGGCGCGGTGGACCCACGGACCGGTAAAGTGGTTGATCCGACCTATGCCAACTGGACAACCCACCCCAACAACCCGGCGGCAATGGCTGCAGCAGAATAGAATGGCGCGGTCTAGACTTTCAGTAAACGTGTGTAAATTTGATGGAGTAAGGTTGCAGCATCTGCCCCAACAGGTGCGCCTTCTGGCAGCAAGATATTGATCTGGGTTTCGAAGTCAGCGTAATGCTGGGTTGTGGCCCAGATCGAAAAAATCAGATGTCGCGGATCGACTTTTGCGAGTTTCCCCTGATCTATCCAGATTTGAATAACCCGTGTTTTTTCTTCAAACAGTGGCTTGAGACGGGCTTGAAGATGGGGGGTAATGCGCGGTGCACCCTGTAATATCTCATTGGCGAAAAGCCGACTTTCACGCGGAAATTCGCGGCTCATCGCCAGTTTGCGCTGCATGTAGTCCAACAGTTCGTCCAGCGGCTCGCCCTCTGGGTTCATTGCGTCCAGCGGGGCCAGCCAAGCCGCCATCAACTGGCTCAAAAGTGCCAGATGGATATTTTGTTTGCCTTCAAAATAATACAAAATATTTGGCTTTGATAATCCTGATTCGCGTGCAATCTGATCTAAAGTTGCGCCGCGATAGCCATTTTCAGAAAAAACAATCAGGGCGGCATCCATTATACGCTTGCGATTGCGAATTTGTATCCGACTTTGTTTTTTATGCGGCAAGTTGGCTTTTGTCTTGTCCATTTACTCTCCGTTGTGGCGCGATTACGGCCACTTATCTGTGATCGTTGTATACAGGGAAGCTGGGCGTAAAAAGACAAAATGGCTTAGCTATGTACTTGTTGTAGTCTGGCAAATTTATGTTCGCAATAAAAGCGCTTAAAACTTGGTATCGCGAAGGTTTTTTTGATCATCAAGCAGATTTCGCACCTATTCCCTTCAGGATGATCGTTTTGACGCTGTCCGTTGCGGCCTGCCACTGGGCGTCTGTCAGGGGTTCGCTGTTGTTCAAAGTTTCAATCTGGTGGCCAAAATCGGCATAATGCTGGGTCGTCGCCCACACCATATAAAGCAGGTGACGGGGATCTATCGGGGCCATCAAGCCTCGATCAATCCAGCTTTGAATTACGGTTATTCGGCCGTTGGTCCATTGCTCCAAAGTGGTTTCAAGATAATCTTGGATTACTGGTGCACCGTGCATCACCTCCGAGGCCCAGACCTTTGATCCTGCCGGATGGCGGCGGCTGATCTCCATTTTTGCGTCAATATAGGCGCCGATCCCCTCAACCGGACCACTTGCCTGGTCAAATATATCGGCAGCCTTGAGCCAAACTTGAAAAATATCCTGAACAACCCTGCGGTACAGGGCCTCTTTGGTGGGAAAATAATAATGCAGGTTTGCTTTCGGTAGGCCCGCAACATCGGCGATCAACTGCATCGTGGCTCCGCCAAAACCCGCCTCGGCAAACACTTTTTCTGCCGCCACCATGATCATTCGTTCGCTCTCGAGCCGCCTATCTTTTTTGCTCATCGAGCGGGGCTGGGTCACCATCTGATAAAACCTTCAAATTTTCATTGACCGATTGGTCAGGATGTGTTGGTCTTATTTTGACCATATGGTCAGCTTGAAGCCTGTGCAAGAAGTTGTGTAACCGCCTCGCGGCGAGACCGATCAGGCGTCGATACAAGCTTTGACCGCGAAAAGGGAGACGGATATGGCAGCACCTGGCGAAAACCTCAAGATCAATGGGGACCGTTTGTGGAACAGCTTGATGGAGATGGCCAAGATTGGGCCCGGCGTGGCTGGTGGGAACAATCGCCAGACAGTGACCGATGAGGACGGCGAGGGCCGGCATCTGTTTCAAAGCTGGTGCACCGCTGCGGGAATGACCATGGGTTTGGATCAGATGGGTAATATGTTTGCGCACCGTGCGGGCACAGACGCCGATGCGCTACCCGTTTACGTCGGCTCGCATCTTGATACCCAACCCACGGGTGGCAAATACGACGGTGTACTGGGCGTTCTGAGTGGCTTGGAGATTATACGGACGCTCAATGATCTAAATATTCAAACCAAACACCCGATTGTGGTGACCAATTTCACCAACGAAGAGGGCACACGTTATGCGCCGGCGTTGCTGTCTTCGGGGGTTTTCGTCGGTATCCACACTCAGGAATGGGCCTATGAACGCGAAGATGCTAACGGGCTGAAATTCGGGGCCGAACTCGAGCGGATCGGTTGGAGGGGCGACGAGGAGGTTGGCGCGCGCAAGATGCACGCCTTCTTTGAGCTGCACATCGAACAGGGGCCGATCCTCGAAGCTGAGGCGATGGAAGTCGGAGTGGTCACCCATGGTCAGGGCCTCTCGTGGACGCAAGTGACCATCACCGGACGCGAGAGCCATACCGGGTCGACGCCGATGCCCATGCGTAAAAACGCAGGTCTCGGCATGGCCCGTGTTCTGGAGCTTGTGGATGAAATCGCCTGGTCGCACAAACCCCATGCAGTGGGGGCGGCGGGACACATCGATGTCTATCCTAATTCGCGCAATGTGATCCCCGGAAAGGTGGTGTTTACCATCGATTTCCGGTCGCCGGAACTGGCGATCATAGAAGATATGAACGCCCGCTTGCGGCGAGGTGCCCAGAAAATCTGCGATGAGATGGGTCTTGAGGTCACGTTCGAAAAAGTGGGCGGGTTCGATCCGGTGGAATTTGATGCGGGATGCGTCTCGGCGGTGCGCAATGCGGCTGAGCGGCTGGGTTATTCGCATCGCGATTTGATCTCGGGGGCGGGGCATGACGCGTGCTTGATCAACCGCGTGGCCCCGACGGCGATGGTGATGTGTCCTTGTGTCGATGGCCTGTCGCACAATGAGGCCGAAGAGATTTCCAAAGACTGGGCCGTGGCCGGTACCGATGTGCTGTTACATGCTGTGCTTGAGACCGCTGAGATTGTTGGATGATATTTGCTGAGCTGGATGTGACAGGTCGCTTTGTATGACCCGCGCTAGCACGAAAATGCGTAGAGGAGAAGCGCCATGAGCAAAGTGATTAAAAATGGGACTGTCTGCACCGCAGATCGGGCGTGGAAGGCCGATGTTCTGATCGAAGGCGAGGTGATCCGCCAGATTGGCGAAAACCTGACTGGCGAAGAATATATCGATGCTGAAGGGGCCTATGTGATTCCTGGTGGAATTGATCCGCATACCCATCTTGAAATGCCCTTCATGGGCACCACGGCCGCGGAAACTTTTGAAACCGGGACATGGGCGGCGGCGGCGGGCGGCACGACCATGGTGGTGGATTTCTGCCTGCCCGGAGAAGACGGCAGTATCAAGAACGCAATCAATGAATGGCACCGCAAAAGTGCACCGCAGATTTGTTCGGATGTGGGCTATCACATGGCGATCACCGGCTGGGATGAAAATGTCTTTAACGAGATGGAAGACGCGGTAAAAATGGGGGTCAATTCGTTCAAGCATTTTATGGCCTATAAAGGCGCGCTGATGATCGAAGACGATGAGATGTTTGCCAGCTTTAAACGGTGTCGCGAATTGGGGGCTCTGCCCATGGTGCATGCCGAAAACGGCAATCTTGTGGCGGACCTTCAGGCTGATATGCTGGCTAAAGGCATTACCGGTCCTGAAGGACATGCCTATTCCCGCCCGCCTGAATTTGAAGGCGAAGCGGCCAATCGTGCCATTACCATCGCCGATGCTGCAGGAGTGCCGCTGTATATTGTACATGTTTCTTGCGAGCAGTCTCATGAAGCCATTCGCCGCGCCCGACAAAAGGGCATGCGGGTCTATGGCGAGCCGTTAGTTCAGTTTTTAACGCTGGACGAAAGTGAATATTTTACTGGTGATTGGATGCATTCGGCGCGCCGTGTTATGTCCCCNCCGTTCCGTAACAAAGAACATCAAGCCAGTCTGTGGGCCGGGTTGCAATCGGGCAGTCTGCAGGTTGTTGCGACGGACCACGCGGCTTTTAACAGTGCGCAAAAGTTGATGGGCAAAGATAATTTCTGTCTGATCCCAAACGGGTCGAATGGTCTGGAGGAACGGCTTGCGGTTCTGTGGACCGAGGGCGTTGAGACAGGCCGTCTTACCCCTAGTGAATTTGTCGCTGCTACCAGCACCAACATCGCGAAAATCCTCAATATCTATCCCAAAAAGGGCGCGCTGGTTGAGGGCGCGGATGCAGACATCGTCGTGTGGGATCCCAAAATTTCCAAAACGATCAGCGCCAGCAACCACCATTCCATTCTTGATTACAATGTTTTTGAAGGTTTTGAGGTGCGGGCGCAGTCGCGTTTCACGCTGTCGCGGGGCGATGTGATCTGGGCTTGGGGACAAAACAGTCAACCACAACCTGGGCGTGGTCGGTTTGTGCCGCGTCCGGCGTTTCCGTCGGCAAATGTGGCGCTGAGCAAATGGAAAGAACTTACATCTCCAAAGATGATTAAGCGCGATCCGATGAACATACCGGCTGGAATTTGAAAGTTCCGCTTTGTTAACAGACCAGAGTTCGTGCGCTTCGAGCTCTGACCACCCGCTAGCGATCATCGCGGCCAGCAAGGGTTAAATACTTGAATACCAAAACAGTGATCAGCGCAAAAGATCTGTCGCTTACCTTCCAGACNAATGACGGTCAGGTTCNGGCGCTTAAAGATGTATCGCTCAACATCAACCAAGGCGACTTTGTCAGCTTTATTGGCCCCTCAGGATGTGGAAAAACTACATTTCTCAGGGTAATGGCCGATCTTGAAGCCCCCACAGCGGGCAGTATTACGGTCAATGGGCAAAGCCCTGAGGTGGCNCGGCGGGCGCGTGCATATGGCTATGTGTTTCAGGCGGCAGGTCTGTATCCATGGCGTACGATTGGCGGTAATATTTCTCTGCCGCTCGAGGTCATGGGCTATGATAAGGCTGCGCAGGCCGACCGGGTTCGCCATGTTCTTGATCTGGTCGAGTTGAATGGGTTTGAGAAAAAGTTTCCTTGGCAACTGTCTGGGGGTATGCAGCAACGCGCCTCAATTGCACGGGCGTTGGCGTTTGATGCCGATCTTTTGCTGATGGATGAACCCTTTGGCGCTCTAGATGAAATTGTCCGCGATCATTTGAATGAGCAATTGCTGCAGCTGTGGATGCGGACCAACAAAACGATTTGCTTTGTTACCCACTCAATTCCCGAGGCAGTGTATTTGTCGACCAAGATTGTAGTGATGTCGCCGCGTCCGGGACGAATCACGGATGTGATTGACAGTCCGCTGCCAAAAGAACGCCCGCTTGAGATCCGCGACAGCGCGCAGTTTATCGAGATTGCCCACCGGGTGCGTGCGGGGCTGCGCGCCGGGCATGGAGATCTGGCATGATCCTGCGATTATGGCACAAGGTTGCACCAGTGCTGAGCATGGTGGTTGCATTGATTGTGTTGTGGTACGGCGCGGCGATCTGGCTCAACACCCATTGGGCCGAAGATAAGGCGCAGCGCGCCGGGGTGACGCTGACGATAACGGCGCTGATTGCAGATACTTGGTCCCAGGAAAAACCCAAACTGCCCGCACCACATCAGGTGGCCCATGAGATCTGGAAAACCACCGTTTTGAAAAAAATCACTTCCAAGCGGTCGCTGATCCATCACAGTAAGATTACCCTCAGTTCGACGTTATTGGGCTTTGCGCTTGGCACTGTGCTTGGGATCGCGCTGGCGGTTGGGATTGTCTATAACCGTACGATGGACATGAGCGTGATGCCCTGGGTGATCGCTTCGCAGACGATTCCGATTTTGGCGGTTGCACCAATGATCATCGTGGTGCTGAATGCGGTGGGGATATCGGGGCTGCTGCCCAAGGCAATTATTTCCATGTATTTGTCGTTTTTTCCTGTTGTGGTCGGGATGGTGAAGGGGCTGCGCAGCCCTGATCACATGCAACTGGACCAAATGCGCACCTGGAATGCCGGGGGCGGGCAAACTTTGTGGTATCTGCGCCTGCCGTCATCAATGCCCTATTTGTTCACCTCGCTCAAGATTGCCATGGCGGCGTCGTTGGTGGGCGCGGTTGTGGGTGAGTTACCGACCGGCGCTGTGGCGGGTCTGGGCGCGCGTCTGTTGGCGGGCAGTTACTATGGTCAGACCATCCAGATCTGGAGTGCGTTGATTATGGCGGCAATGCTGGCAGCGCTGCTGGTAGGGCTGATCGGTGTTCTGCAGCGGATAACTCTTAAACATATGGGGATGGTATAATGGGCTGGCTGGCGGTTGGGTTTCTGGCGTGGCTTGGTGGCTGGGCAATNAATATCCGGCTGGCGGCTTTGCCGAAATCGCGGCTGACTGGATTGGCGATTCCGATGATTTTTGGCCTCAGCTTAGTTGTGATCTGGGAAAGTATGGTGCGGGGGTTTGATGTCTCGCCGATCCTGTTGCCAGCCCCATCGGTTATCTCGGTTAAATTTGCTGGGTCCTTGGGCATTCTGTGGCAAGATTTTGTCCAGACCGTGGTNAAAGGTGCNCTTTCTGGCTATGCGATCGGCTGCGGATCGGCGTTTGCGCTGGCGGTTGTGATCGACAGGTTTCCGTTTTTGCAACGCGGCTTGCTGCCGATTGGCAATTTCGTTGCGGCGCTGCCGATTATCGGCATGGCCCCCATTCTGGTGATGTGGTTCGGTTTTGACTGGCAATCGAAATCCGCAGTTGTGGTGGTTATGGTGTTTTTCCCGATGCTGGTGAACACCGTTGAGGGGCTGCGAGCCACGAATATGATGCAGCGCGATTTGATGCGCACCTATGCGGCTGGCTATTGGCAAACGCTGTTGAAATTGCGGCTGCCGGCAGCGATGCCCTTTGTGTTTAACGGGCTAAAAGTGACAACGACATTGGCCTTGATCGGGGCGATTGTGGCGGAATTTTTCGGCTCACCCATCAAGGGCATGGGATTTCGTATCTCGACCGAGGTCGGAAGATTGGCGCTGGATATGGTTTGGGCGGAGATCACCGTCGCCGCCCTTGCAGGATCAGCGTTTTACGGATCAGTCGCAATGATTGAAAAGAAGGTGACCTTTTGGCACCCATCCCAACGAGGATGAGCAGGAACAAACACAACGATAAGCAACTTGGAGAGAAATTATGAAACGACTACTGACTTCTGCCATCGCTTTGGCACTCGGCATTGCTGCGGGAACAGCCCATGCCGCAGATAAGGTGACGCTACAACTTAAATGGGTCACCCAAGCACAATTTGCCGGATATTACGTGGCGCTGGATAAAGGCTTTTACAAAGACGCCGGGCTGGATGTTACGATCAAGGCCGGGGGACCAGATATTGCCCCTGCGCAGGTTATCGCCGGTGGTGGNGCTGATGTTGTGCTGGATTGGATGCCCTCTGCACTGGCCAGCCGTGAAAAAGGTCTGTCGCTGGTTAATATTGCGCAGCCTTTTAAATCATCGGGTATGATGCTGACGTGCCGTAAGGACTCAGGCATCAAGGCACCTGAAGATTTTCGCGGAAAAACTCTGGGTGTTTGGTTCTATGGCAACGAATATCCGTTNCTCAGCTGGATGAGCAGCTTGGGAATTCCGACAGACGGGTCTGACAACGGTGTGACGGTGCTTAAGCAAGGCTTTAACGTCGATCCGATCTTGCAAGGTCAGGCCGATTGCGTCTCAACCATGACCTATAATGAATACTGGCAGATCATCGATGCAGGTCTGTCGGCCGACGATCTGGTGGTGTTCAAATACGAAGATCAGGGCGTGGCGACTTTGGAAGACGGCATGTATGTGCTGGAAGACAATCTTGCAGATGCGGCCTTTGCCGATAAGATGGTACGCTTCGTTGCGGCCTCGATGCGCGGCTGGAAGTATGCGGAAGATAATTCCGATGAAGCCGCTGAAATCGTCTTGGATAATGACGCTTCTGGTGCACAGACTGAAAAGCACCAAAAGCGCATGATGGGCGAAATCGCCAAACTCACAGCGGGTTCGAACGGCGCGCTTGATCCGGCGGATTACGAACGTACCGTTGCCACCCTGATGGGCGGTGGCTCTGATCCCGTGATCACCAAAATGCCCTCGGGTGCGTGGACCCATGCGATCACAGACGCAGCACTTAAGTAAAAGCTGAAGCAAAATCGATGGCCTGCCTCTTAATGGTGGGCCATCCATGTCTCAGATACAAAAACTGCGTTGTTCTGCAAAGGGGTGAGACGTTTGCGCAAATACTATTTGCCCGGCGCAGTGCCGTTATAAGGCTAGGGCTGAGAGCCTGTCTGGGACTGTTGCTCTAAAAGATGCACGACATCGACAATTTGTTCACCTTGCAGGTTGACATGATCACACATGAGGCGCCCTGCACTGGCGCTGTCACTGGCGCAAATTGCGTCCAGCACAGCGGCGTGTTCCCCGACCGATTTTAACATATAGCCGGGAAACTGCGTGACGTAGTGTCGGTAGGGAAAGGTGATCACCCGCGATGTGGTCAGCTGATCTTGTAACAGTGTGTTGTGACATCCAGCGATAATCTGATCGTGAAATTCCATATTGGCAATGTTGAAGGCGGCAATATCGCCGTCTTGGGCGGCCTGCTGACAACGGAGATTTGCGGCCTCGGTATCAGACCTTTCAGCAGGGGTCATCCGTCGGGCGGCCAGACGCGCTGCGATGCCTTCTAATTCAGAGACAACGAGAAACGCATCCAGCAGGCCCGAGACGGTGAGATGTGTCACCACCGCGCCGCGGCGGCCCTGATCGGTTACCAGGCGGGTGGTGGCCAATTTTCGGATGGCTTCACGCACAGGGGTGCGCGAGACGTTAAACTCTTCGGCCAATGCCCGCTCGTCGAGACGCGCGCCCGGTTTGCGAAGGCCGCTGATTATCTGCGCCTCGATTGCAGTGGCGACATTATCGGCTTTGCGGTGTGTGTGGTCTTTCATGGTATTGCGTCATCCGTATCGGTTGCTGCCAGCGAACCAGTCATCATAGCCGGGCTCGGTGCGGATCACGACTGATTTCTTGCTCAGGTATCCGCGCAGTGCATCCCAGCCGTTTTCCTTGCCAAACCCGCTGTCTTTGACCCCGCCCCAGACCGATCGCGGGTCGTTGCGGTGATGATCGTTCAGCCAGATAATGCCGCCACGAATGTGGCGCGATAACCTGTGAGCTCGGGCAATGTCGCGCGACCATATGGATACGCCGAGGCCAAAGTCGCCGGTATTTGCCAAAGCGATGGCTTGATCGTCTGTCTCGAAACGGGTGATCGAAATGACCGGACCAAACACCTCTTCTTGGAATAATTGGTGATCGGGGCGCACATCTGCAAAAACCGTCGGTCGAATATAATATCCCTTGGCAAACTCGCTGGGCATTTCGAGCGCTTGGGTCCCCGCGACCTGCCGGCCCCCTTCTGAGTGTGCTGTTGCAATGAAGCGGTGACACCGCTCCAGAGCCGCCTGCGAAATGACCGGTCCCATTTGAGTGGAGTCCTTCATTGGATCGCCCAATTCAATTTGGTCGGCCCGCGCTGCAAGCCTTTGCACAAAGGTGTCATATATTTGGCTGTGAACAAGGATGCGAGATCCCGCAACGCAGGTTTGGCCTGAGGCGACGAAGGCGGCAAACAGCACGCCTGCAACTGCCGCATCAATCTCAGCATCTTCACAAACAACTACGGGTGTTTTGCCCCCCAGTTCCAATGTGCTTTTGATAAGGCGCTGCCCCGCAACGCTGGCGACTTTGCGTCCGGTGTCGGTGCCGCCGGTGAGATCAATATAATGGATATCATCGGCCGCGCACAGCGCCGCACCGGTTGCGGGACCGCCGGTCACGACATTTACCACCCCGTCCGGCAATCCAGCCTGTTTGGCCAAAACGGCGATTGCAAGTGGCGATACGGGAGCGAGTTCCGAGGGTTTAATGACGCAGGTATTACCCGCCGCCAGCGCTGCTGCCAGTTTTTTTATCAAGATCAATACAGGATGGTTCCATGGCGTAAGCAGGGCGACCGGGCCAAGCGGTTCGTATTGGGTCAGCGTGACATAACCGCCTTTGACCACATTGGATTCGCCCTCTAGCCCCAAGGCAATCCCGGCGAAATATTCCAACCATTCCGGAATGCGGCCCATCTGTGCAGTCATTTCACGTAGAGACCTGCCGGTGACGGTGGATTCTAAAATGGCAAGTAAGGGAATATTATCCCGCACCACCTCTGCGAATGCCCGCAGGTGTTTGCTGCGATCAAACGCGTCCAATCCTGACCAACCCGGAAAAGCGGTTCGTGCCGCGGCTACCGCTGCCGCGACATCTTGGGGGGATGCGTCGGGGACCGTGGTGAACCGGATACCTTTTGCGGGGTTCATTACCACAATTTCGCCGGGTTGCGACGCGGCATGAAAGGCACCGCCGTAAAACAGCCCCTTATTGGTCTCTGGCACCAACAGCTCTTCGATGATATTTTGCATCAGTATCCTCTCTTGTAATCCGTTCTGGCTGGGGGCTGTGTTGCGAAATGGCCCGGTTACCACCGCCTAACGTCACNGGACATTTCGCGGGAGCATGGGGCTAAGCGCTCGGTCCTGCTGCTGATTACCCCAGATTTTGATTGTAATTGACGATCACACTAGACCATTTTTGANNAAAAGTACAAATTATCTATTTTTGTATACCAAAGNTTCTCAATTTGGAGAATTTCGGTTGATTTAGGCAAATAAAATTGACGCGCATAGTTTTATACGGCTTAGTAAAGANGAAAANGCCGTTTCAATGGGTAAAGTCAGCCCCTTGGCCAAATTGGTATACCTAAATGGGAGAGCTGTAATGTCCGAAGACGATACCTCGCAGGCCCCGACAATGCGGGCGGCGTTGCTGACCGGATATGGCGCACCGCTTGCGTTGGAAACCGTGCCACGCCCGGTGCCAAAGGCAGATGAAGTGCTGGTGAAAATAGAGGCCAGCGGCGTGTGCTTTACGGATGTGCATATCTGGCGTGGTGACCATGCCGCCCCAGATCCGCTGCCGCTGATTATGGGTCATGAGGGCGTCGGACGGGTGGTGGCGCTTGGGGCTGAAGAGGGGCGGCTGAAAATTGGTGATCGTGTCGGCATCGGCTATGTGTTTGGAGCTTGCGGCCATTGCAAGGAATGTCTGACGGGTGGTGAAAACTACTGTGGTGACTTCGATGCAACGGGTTTTAACGTCAGTGGCTGTTTTGCGGAATATGTCTGCATGCGGCACGAATGGGCTAACCTAATCCCCGATGGAATCGCTTCGACAGAAGCGGCGCCGCTGATGTGTGCGGGCGCTGCGGCCTATGCGTCCTTTCGAAAAACGACTGTTCAACCTGGCGAAACACTGGCGATTTTTGGTCTTGGCGGATTGGGGCAATATGCGGTGCAAATTGCCAAACTCTCGGGGGTGCGGGTTATTGCTGTTGATATCAGCGCTGAAAAACTTCAGACCGCAAAATCGCTGGGTGCTGACGAAACAGTGGTTGCCGACGCGCAGGCTGGTGCGGCTATCCAAGCTTTGGGTGGCGCGGACGGCTGTGTGAACTTTGCACCTGTTGCTGCCACCTGGCCGTTGATGTTGGCCGCCTGTAACCCGCGGGCNAAAATTGTGCTGACNGGGGTTCCGGCCGATCAGATGACTTTTTACGCCCATGAGGTCATTGAGCGGGGTCTGCAGGTGATTGGCAGNTCTGCGTCAAACCGTCAGGAAATGACCGAAATTCTGGCGATGGCGGCTGGTGGTAAAATTAAAGGCGTTATCAATCAACGGCCGTTTGAGGCCATCAATGAGGCGTTGTCTGATTTGATCAACGGCACAGTTGAGGGCCGAAGCGTCCTCACCTTTGAGTGATGCCTATAGTACAAGGAAACCGAGATGGATCTTCAACTTAGNGGGAAACACGTTCTGATCACTGGTGCCTCGATGGGGATTGGCGCGCATCTGGCCAAAACCTTTGCCGCAGAAAANGCGCATCTGCACTTGACCGCCCGCAGCACCGAAAAACTCGCGGCTCTAAAGGCGCAAATTACGGCGAACCATCCCGTCGAGGTAACTCTTTATGCCAGCGACCTCGCCCGACCGGGTGCCTGCGAAGCGCTGTCCGAGGCCGTCGGATCTGTGGATATTTTGGTGAACAACGCCGGTGCTATTCCCAGTGGCAGCCTGTGGGATGTAGACGAAGAGGCTTGGCGCAAGGGTTGGGATCTCAAGGTGATGGGGTATATTAATCTCTGCAGGTTGTTTTATAAAAAGATGCAGGCTGCAGGCGCGGGTGTCATTATCAATAATATCGGCAATGGCGGCGAAGTGTTTGACGCAAAATACATCGCTGGCACAACTGGCAATGCCAGTCTGATGGCGTTTACGCGGGCGTTGGGCGGTAACAGTTTAGCCGATAATATCCGCGTGGTTGGTGTGAACCCTGGGCCGGTAGATACTGATCGCATATATAATATGTTGAAAAAGCGCGCGGCCTCAGAGCTTGGTGATGCCAACCGCTATAAAGAGCTAGAGGCGACCTACCCGCTCGGCCGGCCGGCCCATAAGTATGAAATTTCTGATTTAATTGTATTTCTGGCGTCTTTCCGCTCGGGCTATACGTCTGGGGCTATTTTTACCGTTGATGGCGGTATCACTTCGCGGCGGTCGATTATTTGACGCCGACAGATTCCATATTGCAGCATACGGTCCCCAAGCGGATCGGCATTGTGTTGCCCTCATCCAATTCAGTGTTGGAGCCGCTTGTCGCGCGGTTGCCACCGCAGTCTGAGGCGACGTTTCACTTTTCGCGCTTGGGGGTGATAGATATCACTCTGGACCCGGCATCTTTAGCGCAATTTACCTTGCAGGGGCAGGTTGCTGTGGGTGCATTGCTGTGCGACGCAGAGGTGGATTGCGTCGTGTGGGGCGGAACTTCGGCCAGTTGGCTCGGGGTCGACCACGATTTCGAATTTTGCAAGATGTTCACTGAAACGACGGGTGTTCCAGCAGGCAGTTGTGTTCTGGAAATCAATCGTTTTTTGGCCAGTAGACGCGTCAAGACTTTTGGTCTTGTCACGCCCTATACCACCGAGGTGCAGCAGAAAATAATTGATAACTATCAGCGCCTTGGGTTTAGTTGTGTCGGAGAGCAACATTATGGTGGGGCGCTGAGCAACGACTATGCGACGATTGATCCCAACGTGATCGCCCAGATGGTGCGCGACGTGGCCACACACGCCCCTGACGTGATTTTGATTATGTGTACAAATATGTTCGGGGCAACGATTGCCGCCCCTCTGACTGCGGAAACGGGCATTCCGGTCATCGACAGCGCGGCCATCACCTTGCAAGCAGGGCTGCGGTTGGCTAAAGCCCGACCTTTGAAAATATTGGATGATCCGCTTTATTTGGGTGACAGTGAACCGGAGGGATAAAGTCCTTAACGTCGTATGCTCGGCTGTGGGCGGCTGTCCCGATGTGGTGACCGTCGGTGAGCTGGCCACCATATGATTGGTTATTCGGAAGCCGATCGTCACCCGTTGCGCTGGGCGTCGGGTCACCTCAAACCGCAGGGTGGTTTGGTCAGTTCGGTTTTGCAGGTCTGCTGTGGGATGAATTTGGCATTTTCATTCGTCTTTTCAAAGGGTGGGCGGATATGCTTGGTGTCGATCAGCTTTACGAAACCTTCCCCTGGACAAACAGGACAGATTCTGAAAGAAAATTTTGACGTGACCACTGCGAAACCAGATAAAATTCTCGCCTTGCAGTATCATGTGCCGGTTTTTTCAAGCCAGCTTCCAAGGGGCGTGCGATGGGGGCCCACACTGCACATTGTGACCGAACTGNTATTNCAAGTGGGGACCGCGCGGCCAAAGGCTCTTACGCAGATAGCCAAATTATTGGCGCAGCTCACCCTNGCTGCACGACAGCGACAACTCAGTCCGACANGATGCTTTGGCGGCGAACAGCCGAGGGATAACCTTGGACGGGGCTATGCTTATGGCCGTCTGGTGCGGTTGCCGGACAAGCCGAGCGCCAGTCTTGACGCAACCAACCGTGATGTCCCGTTTGAAATGATCTTTGACGCTGCAGCCAGCAGTGTGGAGATTATCTGCCTTTCCCATGATGAACCCGTCCAGCAAAGCGTCTGTTGCCGTTTTGTTGATGAAACTGACTTTTCGCCGGTTGCCGCATGANTAGAGGTCGCCTNATCGCGGTCGTTGGCCCATCGGGTGTNGGAAAGGACAGCGTGATGGCGGGCCTAGTNTTGCGCCAAGCCAAGCTGCATCTGGTGCGCCGGATGATCACTCGTCCGGCAAATGTTGGTGGCGAAGCGTTTGATGCGGTGACCGAACAAGAATTTGCCCAGCATGTGGCCAACCAGACATTTGTGCTGCATTGGCAGGCTCATGGCTTGCGTTACGGTATTCCCCATAAGCAATTATCTTGCCTTGCGCGGGGTGATGATGCGTTGGTCAATCTTTCGCGCGGTGTTCTCAAAACGGCCGACCAGCAGTTTTTCAAAATGATAGTGCTGTCTTTGACTGCCCCCAGTTCGGTATTGGTCACGCGTTTGCTAGGACGGGGCCGCGAGAGCGCAGAACAGATTTCGGCGCGGATGGCACGCTCTGGCTTCGATCTTCCAAAAGGGTTGCAGGTGCTACAAGTCGATAATTCCGGCACTTTAGACCAGACGATAGACACCACATTAAGCGCGCTTTATCCTGACAGCCCGAACCGGGAAATTTCGTGAAACCGGCCGTTATCATCTTCACCAACAAGGCTCAGAGCCTCAAGGCAAAACGGCTTTTTCAATGCGCTCAGGGCCGGTTGCAGCGCGGATTGGACCGCGGATGCGGTGTCTGTGCTCAGCTTGCCCGTCAGGGTGATGTGAAAGCGGAATTCATCAAGAACATAGGGATAGCCCCAGTCCACCAGCAGCGCATCTTGGCGCGCACTCAAGTTTGATTGGCGGCGGCGCGCGAGTTCGCCTGCCGTTGCTGGCGCGCGGAAAGGGTCAAGGTCTTTGACTGCAGTTCCGGCGAGCGCCAGCAGTGTTGGGGGTGGGTTTTGTACGGTCAAAGCCAGAAAACGTCCCAGTTGGGTCAGGTTCAATCCTTCGGTTGGAACCGGGCTCAGGTGTTGACATAGAGTTTCCAATGCCTCTTGCAGCCCAGTAAGACTTTGGCCGTCGGCCAAGCGGAACGGTGGTTTTATTGTGGCATGGAACCCGTACTTATGCGGTGTTGCCGTGATCTCGGCGATTGGCAGAGGCAGATTGAAAAGCGACGGGTGCGCGACGGCTTTGCCGTTCGCAATATCCCACCCCAGCCAGGCGGCGCCAAATTCGGCCAGGGCGCCGGGCTGTGGTATATAATAGACCCCAAATCGGTTCCAGCTCATCGCAGCAGTCTTTCCATGCGTAGTCTCACCCCCGGTAAACTGGTGTGGATTTCAAATGACACAAGACACTCTTCACGCCAATGGCAAGTTTGTCTTGCTGGAAAAACTTTCCTTAGATCGCGGGATTATTACTGAATTAGATCAGAGCATGGCAGCGTCAAAGGACGCAATCGTTTGCGACGACAACCATGTGGTACAGGGTTTCACCAAGGTTTATTCCGCCAATCGTGAGCGGTATTGTCAGGGCGACCCAAGTGCATAGGTGACCCCAATTCGTATTTGTGATGCATAATGCAGTGCAGAGCAGTTTTGGGGTCACAAGTGTGTTTGATGCCCTGCGGGCGGGGTTGATTGAATACAGTCCTGGGCAGCCCGACAGCATTATGTGCGTCGTTCGGTCACTGAATTTCTGTCGCGGCGTCAGGCTGGACAGCTGAAAATTGGCTATCACCTGCATCTCTGTCTGGAAATTTGTTTGCAACGGTTGAGATCAGCAGGATGCATTTGATGTTTGTTATCGTATTGGCATCATAAGTCTGATGGATCACACGCCGGGACAGTGTCAGTTTACCAATCTGTCAAAATACACAAATTTTACTTGTGAAAAATCTGGCGCTGGGTGGACCGCCTTCAAGCAATGTCTGACACCGGTGAACCTCAATCCTGCCGCTGATGTGGGACTTTTGGGTGGTGGATTTTTGAAAAGTGGCAAGCGGGCTGATCGGAGTCAATTGCCAACTTCAAAAAGCCGCCCACCGCTGGGGTGTGCGTGGTGCAAGGACAGCGCATATTGTAAGGGCGACCAAATCGCGGCCATTGGGCGTTATTGGGGCCGCGCGGCCATCAGCGTTTCAGCGTGTCGCCAAAGTCGATCTTTGGCACCAATTCGTGTACTTTCTCGAATGATGTTTTTGGATCGTTGACTTGCTGGACGATCATTTCCGCGGCTTTGCGGCCAATTTCGCTGCGGCAGGCATCCATCGTGGCCAACTGGCGAGGTAAGCCCTGTAACAACTCAACGCCGTTGAAACCAGCCAGCCCAATCTGATTTGGGATGCTGATACCTTTTTCAATCAGATACAATAAGCCGCCGGCTCCGATCAGGTCGTTGGAGAAATACAAGAAATCCAAGTTAGGGTTGCGCCGCAGCAATTCTTGGGTCATTTCGCGGCCTTTGACCAAGGCAGAGCCGCCAGAATAAAATTCTTGATCGGTTACCTCGACACCACTTTTTGCCAAAGCTTCGGTAAAGCCCTCAAAGCGTTTGCGCGCCCGGTGATCCAAAGGCATTTTAGTGCCTAGAAACCCAATTTTACGGTAGCCGGCTTTTAGAATAGAGACCGCCATTTCCCGACCGGCTCGACGGTGTGAAATGCCGACCATTGCATCCACCGGGCTGCCATCAATATCCATGATTTCGACCACTGGAATACCTGAGGCTTTTAACATCATCGCCGACGTCTCGGAATGTTCCAATCCGGCTATAATCACCCCCGAGGGCCGCCATGACAGCATTTCATATAGCACCCGTTCTTCTTTTTCAGGCAGATAGTCGGTCACGCCCACGACTGGTTGCAAATCCGTAGTTTCAAGGACTTCGCTTATTCCGGTCATCACTTCGGGAAATACCATATTGCTGAGAGATGGAATAATGACTGCGACCAGATTGACGCGCTGACTGGCCAATGCACCGGCAATTTTATTGGGGACATAACCGAGCTGTTTGGCTACCAAAAGGACTTTGTCGCGGGTGTTTTGACTGACATCACCGCGATTGCGCAAGACCCGGCTAACGGTCATTTCTGACACGCCCGATGCCTGAGAGACATCGCGAAGCGTCAAAGGGTGGCGGGGCGCGCTGGTCATAGTACTGGGTCCTTCGTTTTCTTCGTAACAGTAGCGCAAACAATTCTGTCGGTGCAAGAGCCGCTGTTAAAGCCGCCAAACGCGAGGCTTGGCATGGTCACCGTCGGCCCTCTCTGAGCCAGCCGGCCGTAATCAGCCCCGCGATCAAAAGTAAAACCAACCAGGGCGGCAATAGCGCCAGCTGGGTGATATCTCGGGTCTCAAAGGCTTTGCGCGGCGTTAGGCCAATCCACCCTCGACCCGCCGCTTTGCGGCCGGGGCGCACATCTCTAAGCCCGGGCAGGGCTGCAGTCATTCGGATTACACCGCCGCCAGTGGATGTGATCAGCGGTTTTAATAGTTCTGCCGTCGCAATGGTATGTTCAAATTCCCGGGGGGCTGTGGGGCCAAGCCCGACCACACTTGATTGCCCGTCCCCTATCAGACGATAGAGACCTAATTCGTCCGTTTGCAAATCAGCTTCAAACCGCCCCGGTGCGGTCTGTTTCAAATTTAGCAGGCTCTTGTTGCCACTGGGTGAGGTCACGGTCACGGGCGCGATATTGTCTTGCAAGCTTTGTCGGATAATTTTCAAGCCATCGCCATAAGCACGGGCAGTAAGCGTTTCTTCCTCCAAATCGGGCTCTTTCATCATCCAATGCGCCAGCCGCCGCAGCAGTTCGCGCTGTGGGCCACCACCTTCAAAACCGCGGTGCCAAAGCCAAGCGTGATCTGAAGCCAACAGCGCCACGCGACCCTCGCCCTGGCGGTCAAGGATCAAAAGTGGTCGTTCATCCGCCCCTGACATTAGAATGTGCCCCGACTTTTGGGTAACTTCTATCTGTCGCAGCCACCGCCCCCACTCGGTCTTATCGCTGGAAAGATTGGCGGTTACCGGATGCTTTTGCCCCACCGCAGTTAATTTGGGGCGAAGCGGTTTTGTGATCACGCGGGCCGTGGGTTCGGCGGGAAGGATGTTGCTGAGTGGTGAGCGGTACAGACTATTGGCGCTGGCAAAATCTGGACCCGCAGCGACCAGAACTGCACCACCGTTTCGTACGTAATCCACGACATTATCGAGATAAAGTGCGGGTAAGATGCCTCTGCGTTTATACCGATCAAAGATAATCAAGTCGAAATCATGGATCTTTTCCATGAACAATTCTCTTGTTGGAAACGGAATAAGTGACAGCTCGTCCACCGGCACGCCATCTTGTTTGTTAGGTGACCGCAGGATTGTGAAATGCACCAGATCGACGGCACTGTCCGATTTCAAAAGGTTCCGCCAAATTCGGCCGCCTGCGTGGGGTTGGCCAGAAACCAGCAGCACCCGCAAGCGATCACGCACCCCATTGATCTGAACCAATGCGCTGTTGTTTCGGTCTGTCAACTCGCCGGCGACTTTGGGGGTCTCAAACTGGATGATATTTCTGCCTGCATGCGGCAGCGTTATCGGCAGGCTCAGATCTTGGTTAAGCGGCACTTGATAGCTTTGCGGGGGACCGCCATCCACCGAAATGATCAGCGGGACAATCACCGGAGTTGCCGGTGCGGCACCGCTGTCTTCGATCCGCAGCGTCAGGGTGATTTCTTCGTCCAGAATTGCAAAGGCGGGGGCATTCTTTACAGTCACCCGGCGGTCCCAGTCACTTTTTTTGCCACTGAGCATCAGATGCAGTGGCGCTGGCAACTCCGGCGCCAATTCAAGGTCATGCAGGAGACCGTCTGATAGTAGAATAATCCCAGCGATGCGTTCGCTGGGCAATTTGGACAATTGCTCAGAAAGGGCGGTCATTAACAGACTGCCCGTATCATCCGGGCCGTCGTTCACCTCAATCCGGTGGACTTGGGTGTTAGGCCGGGCCGCCAGAGCTGCCTCAATCTCGGCCGTGCGGTTTTCTGTTATGCGCGCGCGATCCAAGAGCGTCTGGCTCGCACTTTGATCGATTAGCAAAACAACAATGTCTTTAAGCGGGGTTCGATCTTCACTTTGATACATCGGCTGTACCAATGCGCCAACCACCAGCAGCGCTCCAAGCCCGCGCGGCGCCCAGCCACTCAGACCACGCATGAGTGCGATAGCCGTGAACAGGACCACAACCAGAGCGGCCAATCCAATAACCGGCAGCGGCAATAACGGTGAAAAGATCACGCTTTCGGTCATTGTCCCAACCGATCAAGCAGGGCCGGCACATGCACTTGGTCGGATTTATAATTACCTGTTAAGACATGCATCACCAGATTGACGCCAAATCGATAGGCCAATTCGCGTTGCCGGCTCTGGCTTGCGTTGCGGCCAATCGGAAACATCTGTCTGCCTTGTGCATCCACTGCCCAAGCGGCCGCCCAATCATTGGCACCTATAACGACCGGGCTGACCCCGTCATTCAGGTTGCGAAACGGCATGCCTTCAGCTTTTTCTATTGCCTGTGGGGCGGCCTCTAACCAGATGTCCGGCTGGGTGTACCGGCCGGGGAAATCCTGTAGCAGATAGAAGGCCCGGGTCAGAACATGGTCTTGAGGCATCGGCTCAAGAGCTGGTATATCAATCCCATAGGTAATTTTTTGCAATTTAAGGGCATTGGGACTGCTGGTGCCAAACCCTGCTATATCGCCGTCTCGGGTGTCAAACACGATCATTCCGCCAGACTTTAGAAAGCCGTTTATTTTGCGGTAAGCCTTTGAGGATGGCGTCGGCTGATCGGCGGTCATTGGCCAGTAGAGCAGCGGATAAAACGTCAGTGTGTCGCGTTCAAGATCCAGACCAACAGGCGCTGCCGGTTCCACGGATGTGCGGGCAAAAAGCGTTTGTGAAAGTCCATCGAGACCAGCCTTGGAGATTGAGTCAACCTGACGATTGCCAGTTACAACATACGCCAGCGTCAGCTGGGAACTGGCCTGCCAGGCCTTTTCTGACACAACTGCACCTTCCAGTCCGTCCCTTGTTTGCTCGTGGGTCGCCGTATCATCCTGCGCACTGGCTGGTCTGATATTTGACAGGGTTGCCAAAAGACAGAGCACGGCTGCAGTTGATACCAACCTTCCGCTCAGGGACAATGTAGCCAAAACATCGACAAGCAGGATCAGCAGGGACAGCATCAGGCACCATCCGCCAAGGGGTCTTTCGGATCGGTCGCTAAGGCCGCGCAGATTGGTGCCATTGGGCCATACGGCGGGCAGAAAGCGGCTGTCTGTTGCAATCACATTGCGCGCAACCTGTTCTTTGGCGTGGGTATAAAGGCCGGGCCGTATCTCTGCAGAGAGCGGGGCGTCGAACAATTTTTCGGCGGCGATACCGGCCAGTCGTGTGGCGGGCTCAAGCTGGCCCTGTGCGCTGAGCATCTGGCTGGGCTGCCATATTGTGCCCTGCAGGCTTGCCGTATCGGGCTGACTGCCAGCCACGGATTGTGATAGCCGCTCGAGCATTTGCACAAACAATCCCGACAGTGGCAGACTGGACCATTCGGCATTAGCGGTGACATGAAACAGAACGATCTGGCCTTTGCCCGATTGTTTGCGGGTGACCAATGGCGTGCCGTCGGCAAGCATTGCGATCACGCGCTGTGACAAAGACGGGTCGGGTTGTGCCAATACCTGCGCCGAGACGCGCACATCGTCGGGAATCTCAAGCCCAAAAAAGGGGGAGTTCGGTGAAAATGCCGCCAAAGACTTCGGTGCCCCCCAACTCATAGCGCCACCTACGGTTCGGCCACCGGCGCGCAGGCGTACGGGCATCAGTGGATGCTCGGCGCTGCGACTGAGATCGCTGGCGGCCAGCCGCGGTCCGGCAAAGCGCAGCAAAAGGCCGCCCTCGGCCACCCATTGGCCCAGAGCGGTTTCTTCGGTCTTTGACAGCTTTGCGATATCGGCCAATACGACTAAGTCTGGATTGGCGGGCAGCAATGTTGTCAAGTCACCAGACAGCAATTCCGCGCTTGGTGCATAGGCTTTTGCGATGAAGTGCAGGGGCGAAAGCAGCTCCAAGCCCTCGCGGTCGGCCCCTTCCGAGATCAGCGCCACCTCGCGTCGCAACAGGCTGTTGCCGGTCAAGCTGACCGCAGCAGCTGACGTTTGCCCGCCGATGTCAAACAGGCTGACCCGCTCGCGCAATTCTGCGGGCAAGCTGATCTGAACGGGAATGCGCGTTGCGCCCTCTGTAAATTCTGCGGTGACGGTACTGATAATCTGTGATCGACCGTTTGGATCGGTGCCATGGGCCCTAATGGTCACGCTTTGATCCATTCTGTTGGGCAAGCGTATCGCATAGAGCGTTATGATGCCGTCGCTCAACTGAGGCGGCTCCAGCGCAAACAGGGGTTGTCCGGTTTCTATGACCTCGACGTCTCCGCGGTTTTGCAGCGTGGATAAAAGAGCGGCGCGGCCGGACTGGGCCAACCCGTCAGACAGCCATAAGCTATCAAAGGGCTGATCGTCCAACCTCTGCACGGCGGTTCGCATGTTAGAGGCGTTTGGCTCCCAGGGGGTCGGTGCGAGACTGGGTAGGCGTTTNTGCCAGCTTTGTGCGCTTTGAAATATTGGTGTGGACGGGGTTGTGAGACGCGCTATCGCCACGGGCCGACCGGCGCGGGCGGCTTGGTTGAGGACCCGTTCCAGCAGGGTTTGATGGGCTTGCCAGTCGCGGGCAGCGGCCCAGCCGCCATCCATCAAGATCAGCAGATTACTGCGCTTGATGTTAGGGCTTTGAGGGTTAAGCACCGGCCCTGCCAGACCGAGAATAATCAGCGCGATCGCAAGCATTCGGATCAACAGCAACCACCAAGGGGTGCGGTCGCTGATCTGTGTTTTGTCGCGCAGACCCAGCAATAGGATTACGCCGGGGAAAAACCGCCGGACCGGCGCGGGCGGAACCGCGCGTAACAGCAGCCACAGCACAGGCAAGCCCAATAAGGCAGACAGCAGCCAAGGGGTCAGAAACGTGAGGCTCATGACCGTTGCGCCCCTTCCCCCAAGGCGTGATACAGCCACAGAAGNGCAGATTGCGCTGCGCGGTCTGTCATATGGCAATGATANTGCCAACCGGTCTGCTGGCAAAGATCACGTAGGCTTGCACGACGGATTTCTAAACGCTCTAGATAGCCGGCTTTCAGGTCGCTGGCTTTCAGACTTTCGTGACGCAGCTTGCCGCCAATGCTNTCAAAGATGGTGCGGCCGGTAAACGGAAACTGCAGCTCGATCGGGTCGAGAACCTGGAGTAAAACACCGGTTGCGTTGCGGTCGGTGGCGCGTCCCACTGCGGTCTTTACGGGCTCCACAGGGGCCATGAAATCCGAGATGAACACCACGCGGGCGTTCGGCATGAGGGCACCGGTCTCTGGGGCGGCATAGTCTTGGGTCTGATCCGTCTCAAGCCGGTGGCTCAGATGCTCAACCTGTTGCCCCCCCCGGCGTGGTGCGAGGGTGCCATCGCTCAGACCGACCCGTTCGCCATTTCGCAAGAGTAAAATCGACAGTGACAATGCGATAATCCGNGCGCGATCCGACTTTGTTACGCGCTCGGCGTGNCCCGTGAACCGCATAGAAGCACCCTGATCCACCCATAACTGCGCAGTCTGTGCGTTTTTCATTTCATGTTGACGCACAAAATGATCATCGCCTCTGGCTGATTGGCGCCAGTCGATCATCCGATGGCTTTCGCCGTCATAAAGGGGGCGGTATTGCCAAAAATCATCACCAGACCCAGGGCGTCTTCTGCCGTGCTCGCCCAGCAGAACTCCATTGGCAAGATGCTGGGCGCGCAAAAGCAGGCCCGGCAGATGCGCGGCATCGCGTTCGGCTGTGTTGCGGATGTCATGGGCGCTTAGGCTCACGCTGCCGCCTCATGTCCAATTATTTTTTGACAGGTTTGATCGATCAGCTCTGTCAGGTTTTCGCCGCGCGCGCGGGCCGCAAACCCAAGCGACATACGGTGGGCAAGAACCGGATGTGCCATCGCCACCGCATCCTCGATCGAGGGGGCCAACCGCCCTGCGAGCAAGGCGCGGGCGCGGCTGGTCATGACAAGGGCTTGCGCGGCCCGTGGTCCGGGGCCCCAGACAACATTGTCGCGGATANCGTCGCTGGCCTCAGCATCATCTGGTCGCAGGGCACGGACCAGGTCGAGGATGAATTCCACCACGCTTTCGCCCACGGGAATGCGGCGCAGCAATTCTTGGGCCGCAATTAAAGTTGTGGGGGTAAACACTGCATGGGCGCTGTCTTGTTCAAGCCCGGTTGTGGCCAGCAAAATCCCATGCTCGGTTGCCCGGTCGGGATANGGCATGTTGATCTGAACCAAGAACCGGTCGAGTTGCGCTTCCGGCAGGGGATAAGTGCCTTCCTGTTCGATCGGATTTTGTGTGGCCAGCACGTGAAACGGAGCTGCAAGTGGGCGATCTTCTCCGGCTGTGGTTACCTTGTATTCCTGCATGGCTTGCAGGAGCGCTGATTGCGTGCGTGGGCTGGCGCGGTTGATCTCATCNGCCATCAACAACTGGGTGAAAATAGGTCCGGGTANAAACCGGAAACTGCGCCGGCCGTCGTTATCGTGATCTAATACTTCNGAACCGAGGATATCGGCTGGCATCAAATCGGGAGTAAACTGCACCCGTTTTCCATCCAAACCCATTACCACTGCCAAGGTTTCGACCAATTTTGTCTTGCCCAGTCCAGGCAGGCCGACAAGCAGCGCGTGCCCACCGCACAGTAAGGTGGCCAGTGCCAGTTCGACGCTGTCTTCCTGACCGATGAACTGACGGGTGATCGAGGCCTTGGCCTGCNCTAGTTTTTCGCCCAACAGGTCGATTTCTGCCAGTAAATTTGCGTGATCGGTCATGACATTTCCTTCTTGTGGCGTATGTTCTCTTGTAAGAGTGTATTGCACGTATTGGAAATGGCAAAAAATGAGTGGACAAAAGATTGTGACCCCCTCGGCAGAGGGATTGGCGGCCGCAGCGCGCGCTGCGACTGGTAAAGCCATGCCACCGGTGCATTTATGGTCACCGCCTTTCTGCGGAGACCTCGATATGCGCATTGCACGAGATGGCACCTGGTTCTATCAGGGAACCCCGATTGGCCGGTTTGAACTGGTTAAACTGTTTTCAGGTATTCTGCGTAAAGACGGTGAAAAGTATTTCCTCGTTACTCCGGTCGAAAAAGTAGGGATTATCGTGGATGACGCCCCTTTTGTGGCGGTNGATTGTGAGGCCTGCGGTGAAGGTGCTGCGCAGACGCTCACCTTTGAAACGCAAGTTGGTGATTTTGCGCTGGCCGGGCCTGATAACNCGATCCGCGTGCTTCGTGATCCTGCGACCGGAGAGCCGTCGCCCTATGTGCACATCCGTGCCGGTCTTGAGGCGTTGATTGATCGCAAAACCTTTTACCGCCTGGTCGAGCGGGGCGAGCATCACCCCCACGCGGGTCAAAGCTGGTTTGGTCTGTGGTCAACGGGTGTTTTTTTNCCGGTGATCCCCTCTGATGAATTGGAGAGTTGATTACCCCGTACGCCACGCCCCACTGGCCAGATCGCCCAAAGCCCACGACCCCACCCGATGGCGGATCAGTCTCAGCGTGGGNGCGCCTATGGCAGCCGTCATCCGCCGCACCTGACGGTTTCGCCCTTCGGAAATCGTAATATCAAGCCAGCTGTCGGCCACAGTTTTTCGAAACCTCACAGGTGGATTGCGAGGCCAAAGCGCAGACGGCGGATCTATGCGGGTGACTACTGCGGGGCGGGTGATCCCGTCTTTGAGCCGCACACCGTCTCGCAATTGGGCAAGCATGCTCTCGTCTGGTTCGCCTTCTACTTGCACCCAATAGCTTTTAGATGTGTTGTATTTTGGATTGCTGATTTTGGCTTGCAACGCGCCGTTGTNGGTCAGCACCAGCAAACCCTCGCTGTCTTTATCCAAACGGCCGGCAGCATAGACATTGGCAAGTTCGATAAAATCCGACANAGTTTTACGGTTTGAGGCGTGGCTGCTTTTGTCGGTAAATTGTGACANGACATTGAATGGTTTATTGAACAAGATCAGCTTTGTCATGGCGCGGCTCTAATGCGCATCGGCCCAGTTGCTGCCCTGTCCTGCATCGACAATCAGCGGCACGTCCAACCGGATCACGGGATCGGCGGCGCCCTCCATCACCTGTTTGGCCGCGGCAATCAGCGGGTCCACGGCGTCTTCAGTGACTTCAAACAACAGCTCGTCATGCACCTGTAACAGCATGGTGGCGGGCAGGGATGCGATGGCATCCGGCATCCGGATCATTGCCCGGCGGATAATATCGGCCGCNGTTCCCTGAATAGGAGCGTTGATTGCGGCCCGTTTGGCAAAGCCGGCGCGTGGACCTTTGGCGTTGATCTCGGGGGTGTGAATTCGACGGCCAAAAAGGGTTTCTACCCGATCATTGGCGCGGGCAAAGCTGACCGTGGCATCCATATATTCCTTGATGCCCGGAAAGCGTTCGAAATAACGGTCGATAAAGCCCTGTGCTTCGCCACGNGGAATCCGCAGGTTGCGTGCCAGACCAAAGCCAGAAATGCCGTAAATGACGCCAAAGTTAATTGCTTTGGCCTGCCGTCTGATGTCAGGGGTCATTTGATCAAGCGGCACGTCAAACATTTCTGATGCGGTCATTGCGTGAATATCCTGACCGTCGCGAAATGCCTGTTTTAAGGTATCTATTTGCGCGACATGGGCCAGAATTCGCAGTTCGATCTGTGAATAATCCAGGCTGACNAATACCTTGCCCGGTTCGGCGATAAAGGCCTCGCGGATGCGCCGCCCGTCTTCTGAGCGCACGGGGATGTTTTGTAAATTCGGATCGTTTGATGACAGCCGTCCGGTATTGGCCCCCGCTATTGAATAAGAGGTATGGACCCGACCGGTTTCAGGGTGAATGTGATCCTGCAACGCGTCGGTATAGGTCGATTTCAATTTGCTCAATTGGCGCCAATCCAGAACTTGGCGCGGCAACTCGTGTTCGGTGGCCAGATCCNCTAATACATCTGCACCGGTTGCATAAGCGCCGGTCTTGCCCTTTTTNCCACCCTCAAACCCCAGTTTTTCGAATAGAATTTCACCAAGTTGTTTGGGGCTGCCGACGTTAAAACTTTGACCGGCCAGCGCGTGAATGCCGGCCTCAAGCCCNGCCATTTTTTGGGCGAAAGTGTTCGACATACGGCTTAGCCGGTCGCGGTCGACTTTGATGCCCGACCGCTCCATCGCGATGAGTACGGGCACCAAAGGGCGCTCCATGCTTTCATAGACACGGGTGACTTGACTTTGATGCAGACGTGGCTTGAATACCTGCCAAAGGCGCAGCGTGATATCGGCATCTTCTGCNGCGTAGGGCACCGCATCATCAATTGGCACACGGTCAAAGGTAATTGCCGATTTACCACTGCCCAGAAGCGGTTTGATTGGGATGGGCGTATGGTTGAGATAGCGCTCTGACAGTGCGTCCATCCCGTGGCCGTGCAAGCCGGCATGCAGCGCATAAGACAGTAACATCGTATCTTCGATCGGAGCAATGGTGACGCCATAGCGCGCCAGAATTTTGGCGTCATACTTCATGTTCTGGCCGATTTTCAGCACCGCGGGATCTTCGAGCAGGGGCTTGAGAACTGCCAGAACATCGTCGAGCCCGAGTTGTCCCTCGGCCAAGCTGTCGGAGCCGAACAAATCATTGCTGCCAGCGTCTTTATGGGTCAGTGGAATATAGCACGCCGTGCCTGCCTCAACGCAGAGCGATATACCCACCAGATCGGCGCGCATATCGTTGAGGCCAGTTGTTTCGGTGTCGATTGCCACTGTACCACGCNCATAGATCTGTGCGACCCAAGCCTCAANTTCGGCCTTATCGGAAACCCGTGTATAGGTCTTGGTGGTAAAATCTTGTATCTTTAATGTCTCGTTGGGTTCACTATTGGGTTGGGCGGTTTCCACAATTACGGGTGCTGCGATTTTAAATTGATCTGATACCCGTTTGGTAAGGGTGCGAAACTCCATTTCCGCAAGAAACCCAAGTAGGGTTTCCGGATCTGGGTCGCGCACCTCGAGATCGTCAAGGGTGAAATCAATCGGTGTGTCGCGGGCGAGTTGCACCAATTGCCGCGACAGGCGGATCTGTTNGGCATTGTCGATAAGTGAGGCGCGGCGCTTGGGTTGTTTGATCTCGCCGGCCCGTTCTAGCAGGCTGTCAAGGTCGCCATATTCATTGATTAAAAGCGCTGCAGTTTTAATGCCGATCCCGGGTGCGCCAGGCACGTTATCAACGCTGTCACCGGCCAGAGCCTGAACATCGACCACCCGCTCTGGGCCAACACCAAATTTTTCCCAGACGCCATCGCGGTCAATGCGGCGGTTTTTCATNGCATCAAACATCTCAACACCTTCGCCCACCAGCTGCATCATGTCTTTGTCCGAACTGATGATTGTCACACGCCCACCGGCGNTTTGGGCCTGNGTCGACAGCGTCGCAATGATNTCGTCGGCCTCAAACCCTTCGAGTTCCTTGCACGCGATATTAAACGCTTCTGTGGCACTGCGGGTGAGCGGCATTTGCGGCCGCAAATCTTCGGGCATGGCGTCGCGGTTGGCTTTATACTGGTCATACAGATCATTGCGGAACGTATGGCTGCCTTTGTCGAACACTACTGCAACATGGGTCGGGGCCTCTGGCCCGGTGTTGCTTTCGATATAGCGGTGCAACATATTGCAAAAGCCCGCGACCGCCCCGATGGGCAACCCGTCTGATTTGCGCGTTAGCGGTGGCAGCGCATGATAGGCGCGGAAGATGAAAGCCGATCCATCAATCAAGTGAAGATGATGCCCTTTGCCAAAACTCATGACTTTCCCTTTGCGGTTTGCGAAATCTTGATGGGTGAGGGTTACAGGAGCCACTTGTTTTTGGCCATTCCCTTTTTACACTGCACCCTCTTTACACCGTATTTTGCCCGGCAGCACGCAGTGACAGCCGGGTGAGCCGGCCCCAGATTTTAGTGGCGCATGTCGGCAAGACCAGTTGCAGTTATACTTTAGCAACGGCTCAGAAAAGTAATTTCCGCGGCGA
>NYVC01000057.1 GCA_002684375.1 Marinovum sp. | reverse complement strand
GTTGGTGTGCCCGCAACCAAGACGATGTCGGAGGCTTTAAAGCCGGTAACTGTGTTCATAGTGGCCAAAACAGCCCCATCCAATATAATTTCAGTTAGGGTTGGGTCGCCGCTATGAAGCCGCAGGTGCACCTTCTGGGGCGTTTGCAGCTTATCGTCATGGGCGATAATGATGCTGTCGTACCGGCTATCAAAAGCGATAATGCTGGTGGGGGTTTTGTCCACTATGAACACAGTTACCGGCTTTAAAGCCTCCGACATCGTCTTGGTTGCGGGCACACAAACCTGAACAATCAGGTCATAAATAAGGGCTAACCTGCGGCAATATCTGCGACCCTAGTCGTTGCGATAAAAGGCGATTCTCAGCGCCGGCTTGAAGGATCAAAATATTCAAAAGTGGCGCCTGTCGCATCAATTGGACGGCTTATTCGGACTGCGCAGCACAACATTGTGAACGACCATTGAGGTCATCCCTTACAGGTTGCAAGATCAAGCGAAGCAAACCGCGCTTTGGGCTTTCCTTTTCGGTAAAAACCCCCTATACGCGCGCATCGGCTGGGAATCCTAGCCGATACCTCCACGGGCCTTGCTGGACGACATCCCGGCCTGCGCCATTTCACATCTCAATTAAAAAGGAGACCCCGATGTCGATTACAGCAGAAGAAAAAGCCCGCGTAATGAAAGAGTTTGCAACCAAAGACGGGGACACTGGTTCCCCTGAAGTTCAGGTTGCTATTCTAACGTCGCGGATCACGACACTGACAGAGCATTTCAAGACCCACAAAAAGGATAATCATTCCCGCCGCGGGTTGCTCAAAATGGTGGCGCTGCGCCGGAAACTTTTGGACTATGTGAAGCGCAGCGATGAGCCGCGTTACAAAAGCATAATCCAACGCCTCGGCATTCGCCGCTAACACAAAGGGACGCACCAAGAGTGCGTCCTTTGCATTTCGGGCTTCTGCCCGCTCCGCTATCCGCAAACTGCAGCTCTGGGCCTTGGGATGCAGCAGGATTAACAAAAGGCCACGGGGGCAATGCGGCCCCGAACGCAAATCGGCACATGGGGATACGCCCCGGCAGCCATTATAGGAAACGTGATGTTTAACGTAACGAAAAAATCAATCGAATGGGGTGAAGAAACCCTAACCCTAGAGACAGGCAAAGTGGCCCGTCAAGCAGACGGATCGGTGATCGCCACATTGGGCGAAACCTCGGTTATGGCAAACGTAACATTTGCCAAAACGCAAAAGCCCGGTCAGGACTTTTTTCCCCTGACCGTACATTACCAAGAAAAATACTATGCCGCAGGCAAAATTCCCGGTGGCTTCTTCAAGCGCGAAGCGCGGCCTTCAGAAAAAGAAACTTTGACTGCACGTCTGATCGACCGCCCCTTGCGGCCGCTGTTTGTCGACGGTTTCAAAAACGAAGTGCTGGTGATGTGTACCGTTCTAAGTCACGACCTGGTGAATGACCCCGATATCGTCGCGATGATCGCCGCCTCTGCGGCTTTGACCCTTTCGGGCGCGCCATTCCGTGGCCCAATCGCCGGTTGCCGCGTTGGTTTTGTCGATGGTGAATATATCCTGAACCCAGAAGTTGAAGATATGGATCACCTTCGGACCAAGCCTGACCAGCGTCTGGATCTGGTTGTTGCTGGCACCAAAGACGCCGTGATGATGGTCGAGTCCGAAGCCTATGAACTGTCCGAAGAAGAAATGCTCGGCGCCGTCACCTTTGCCCATGAGCAAATGCAACCGGTGATCGACCTGATCGTGGAGATGGCCGAAGACGCTGCAAAAGAGCCTTTTGATTTTCAACCCGCCGATTACTCTGATCTCTATGCAGCTGCAAAATCTGCCGGTGAAGCCGACATGCGCGCCGCCTTCGCACTGACTGACAAGCAAGAGCGCACAGCGGCAGTCAATGCCGCCCGTGAAACGATCAAGGCCGCGCTTAGCGAAGAACAATTGGCGGACGCCAATCTTGGATCGGCGTTGAAAAAACTTGAAGCCGGCATATTGCGTGGCGACGTGGTTAAAACCGGCAAGCGGATCGACGGTCGTGCGCTGGACACCGTACGGCCTATCGTGTGTGAAACCGGCATGCTGCCGCGGACCCACGGATCAGCACTGTTCACCCGGGGTGAGACCCAAGGCCTTGTGGTCACCACATTGGGCACCGGCGATGACGAGCAGATCATCGATGCGCTGCACGGCAACTCACGCTCCAACTTCCTGCTGCACTATAACTTCCCCCCCTATTCGGTAGGCGAAGCCGGACGCGTGGGCCCTCCCGGCCGACGTGAGGTTGGTCACGGCAAACTGGCGTGGCGGGCACTGCAGGCGGTTCTGCCAGCCGCAACCGATTTTCCATATACGGTGCGGGTAGTGTCCGAAATCACCGAATCCAACGGCTCGTCGTCCATGGCGTCGGTCTGTGGTGGTTCACTGTCGATGATGGACGCAGGTGTGCCGCTGAAATCACCGGTTGCCGGCGTTGCCATGGGGCTGATCCTTGAAGACGATGGCGACTATGCAGTTCTGACCGATATCCTTGGCGACGAGGATCACTTGGGCGATATGGACTTCAAAGTCGCGGGTACCGAAGCCGGTATCACCTCGCTGCAGATGGACATCAAGATTGCCGGCATTACCCCGGACATCATGAAAAAAGCGCTTGCCCAAGCCAAAGACGGCCGGATGCATATTCTAAACGAAATGTCCAAATCACTGACCGAAGCGGCCGATTTCAGCGTCCATGCACCACGCATCGAGACCATGAATGTACCAACCGATAAAATTCGCGAAGTGATCGGTTCTGGCGGCAAGGTTATCCGCGAAATTGTCGAAGTCTCTGGTGCGAAGGTCGACATCAACGATGAGGGCGTGATCAAAATTGCCTCGCCAAACGGTGACTCGATCAAAAAAGCCTATGACATGATCTATGCAATCGTCGCCGAGCCCGAAGAAGGTCAGGTCTATGACGGCAAAGTTGTTAAAATCGTCGACTTCGGTGCCTTTGTGAACTTCTTNGGCAAGCGCGATGGTCTGGTCCACGTCTCACAGATCGAAAACCGCCGTTTGAACCACCCGTCCGATGTCCTCAAAGAAGGCCAAGACGTCAAGGTAAAACTGCTGGGTTTTGATGATCGCGGCAAAGTGCGCTTGTCGATGAAAGTCGTCAATCAAGAGACTGGCGAGGAAATGACTGCAGACGAAAACGCAGCGGGATAAACGCCCTCTGCTGGTGAATAAAACAACAAAGGCTCCAACATGCGTTGGAGCCTTTGTCACATCATGCGATCGAATAACGCCCGTCAGACGGTTTACTGTGGCATCTTTGCAGTGCGCACATAGGGCAGAACCGCCTCAAACCCCCCAAACTTGGCCTTTGCATCTGCATCACTCACCGCAGACGGGATAATCACGTCTTCGCCCACGGTCCAATTTGCAGGCAACGCGACAGAATGCGTGGCCACCGCCTGCAGCGCATCCAACACCCGCAGGACCTCGGTCCAGTTTCGCCCCACAGCCGCTGGATAGAACAAAGACAGCTTCAATTTCTTGTCCGGCCCGATGATAAACAAAGACCGGACCGCTCTGGCGGTGTCCAAAAGGCCGCCATCGGCAGTATAGGCCTCAGCAGGCAGCATCTCAAAGGTGCTTGAAACGGCAGCGTCGTGGTCAGCGATAATGGGAAAATCTGCCGATCTGCAGGCCAGGGTTTCGATATCTTTTTTCCAGTCCGCATGTTTTGAGACACCATCCGAAGAGACGCCAATCACCTTGGTATTGCGGGCCGCCCATTCATCGGTCAATTGCGCCACAGCGCTTAATTCTGTGGTGCAAACACCGGTAAAATCTTTGGGATGCGAAAACATAATGGCCCAGCCATCGCCAATCCACTCGTGAAATCCGATTTCACCCTGATCGGTCTCTGCGGTAAAATCTGGAACGATTTCATTAAGACGAATAGACATTGGCACCCCCATACTTTTCTGTTGCAAACCAAGTACAGCAATTTGCAGGTTTTGCCACGCTTCGCTTGCAATATTTCAAAACTGCTGACACTGTCACCCGACTGTTGGATTATACCCGCAGACCAAGCCGTTTGAATTTGGAGATAACTATGCTTGAAAAACGATCGTTTTATATAAACGGATCCTGGACCGCCCCGCTTGAGGGTCGCGACCATCCGGTTATTAACCCTTCCACCGAACAGGCCGATGCCATTATTTCGCTGGGTGGACAAAAAGACACCGATGCAGCTGTTGCAGCCGCCCGCGCCGCATTTCCAGCTTGGATGAACACGCCATCAGCCACCCGGATTAAACTGGTGGAAAAGTTGCTGGAGCAATATAACCAGCGCCGTGCCGCGCTGGCCGAAGCCGTCAGCCTCGAAATGGGGGCCCCGATTGATATGGCACATAGCGAACAGATCGCCGCCGGTGCCTCGCACATCACAAATTTTCTCAAGGCCGCCAAAACTTTTCAATTCGACCGACCGCTGGGCGACCATGCCCCCGGAGCCCGCGTGCTTTATGAACCGATTGGGGTCTGCGCGCTGATCACACCTTGGAACTGGCCGATGAATCAGGTCAGCCTAAAAGTTGCCGCAGCTGCGATCGCCGGCTGTACCATGGTGCTAAAGCCGTCTGAGGAGTCGCCACTCAACGCAATGATCTTTGCCGAGGCTGTGGATGCCGCAGGATTCCCCCCCGGTGTGTTTAATCTGATCAACGGCGATGGCGCTGGTGTTGGTACGCAACTGTCCGTCCATCCGGACGTGGATATGGTGTCGTTCACCGGCTCGACACGCGCCGGCACATTGATCACCAAAGCGGCGGCCGACAGCCTGAAACGCGTCACCCTAGAACTGGGTGGCAAAGGCGCCAATATTATCTTTAACGATGCCGACGCCAAAGCGGTAAAACGCGGTGTGCTACATTGTATGAACAATACCGGGCAATCGTGCAACGCCCCGACGCGGATGCTGGTACAGCGCGAAGTTTATGATCAGGCGGTTGCGACAGCGACAGAAGTTGCCGGCATTGTCCAAGTGGGCCCAGCCCATGAAAGCGGCCGCCACATTGGCCCCGTCGTCAACGAAGTACAATTCAACAAGATCCAAGCCCTGATCCAAAAAGGTATAGATGAAGGCGCGCGACTTGTGGCCGGCGGCACCGGACGCCCGGACGGCATGGAGAAAGGGTTTTATGTACAACCCACAATCTTTGCCGATGTTACCAACCAGATGACAATTTCACGCGAAGAAATCTTTGGGCCAGTGTTATCAATTCTTCCCTTTGACACCGAAGAGGAGGCCATCGAAATGGCCAATGACACGGTGTACGGACTAACCAATTACATCCAGACACAGGATAGTGAAAAAGGCAAACGGGTGGCGCGACAACTGCGGTCGGGTATGGTGGAGATGAACGGTCAAAGCCGTGGTGCGGGCGCGCCCTTTGGAGGGATGAAGCAATCCGGCAATGGGCGCGAAGGCGGTGTCTGGGGTCTTGAGGATTTTCTGGAAGTCAAATCTGTCTCAGGCTGGGCAGGCTAGGACACCAAGATAACAGGCTTCACCGATAAAAATACGCCTTGCTACAAAATGCGGGCCTTACCGACAAGATCGGTGAGGCTCAGATATGTCCCTTAGCCCAACGTCAGTGGCATGTGACGATTTACGTCCTTATAAAGCAGATAGCGAAACGGGCCCGGCCCGCCGGCATAGCACCCTTGCGGACAAAAAGCGCGCAGCCACATGAAATCCCCGGCCTCCACTTCGACCCACTCCTGATTAAGCCGGTAGACGCCCTTGCCTTCCAGCACATACAGACCGTGTTCCATCACATGGGTCTCTGTAAAAGGGATCACCGCACCCGGCTGCAGGGTAACGATTGTGACATGCATATCATGGCGTAGATCACTTAAATCGACAAATCGCGTGGTCGCCCAAGCCCCATCAGTCTCAGGCATCGGGCTGGGCACAATATCTTTTTCATTGGTCACAAAAGCCTCTGGGCTGTCGAGACCAACAACCGCTTGATAGGCTTTGCGAATCCAGTGAAACCGCGCCGGCCGGTTTGCTGTGTTGTGCATACTCCAGCGGACGCCTGGCGGCAGATAGGCATACCCTCCCTCCTCCATGAGATGGGGGGACCCGTCCAAATCAAGGGTAAGCTGACCTTCAACGACGAATAAAACCGCTTCGGCCCGGGGGTCAGCCTCAGGCCGGTCGCTACCACCGCCAGGTTGAACTTCGCCGATATATTGCGAAAACGTCTCAGCGAAGCCCGACAAGGGGCGCGCTAATACCCAGAACCGCGCACCCTCCCAGAAAGGTAAAAAGCTCGTGACGATATCGCTGAAAGTGCCCTTTGGGATCACAGCATAGGAGTCGGTGAACATCGCCCGATCCGTCAAGATCTGGCTTTGTGCAGGCAAGCCACCCTGTGGCGCATAATAGGATTTTTTCGACATGCTTCGGGCCTCACCTTTGGTTACGCGCGTCATCTGGCATAGGCTAGCGTGTTTTCAAACCCCATGCGAGTGCAGATTACGCCAGCAGCACCCAGACCAACGTAAGCCGCGCCAACGCGCGCAGTCTGACGTANCCCCGTGGATTAGGCCCCTGTGCCNGGACCAAAAGCCAAAACAACCCGCNTCTGACACGAAATGCGGATCANGGGGCGTAGAGAAACTATTCGCCCACGCCACCTTTTTTGGTTTTTGTACTTAAAATTCGACGACGGCGCGGATTGATTTGCCTTCATGCATCAGATCAAAGCCGTGGTTGATCTCGTCAAGGCTGAGTTTATGGGTGATCATCGGGTCTATTTCGATCTTGCCGTCCATATACCAATCGACAATTTTCGGCACATCCGTCCGCCCGGACGCGCCGCCGAACGCCGTACCGCGCCACACCCGGCCCGTGACCAGTTGGAACGGCCGCGTGCTGATCTCGGCACCCGCCGGCGCCACCCCGATGATGATGCTTTCGCCCCAGCCCTTATGGGCCGCCTCAAGGGCTGTGCGCATCACCGACACATTTCCCGTGGCGTCAAAGGTGTAATCTGCGCCCCCACCGGTCAATTCGACAAGATGGGCAACCAGATCGCCCTCTACTTCGGATGGGTTGACGAAATCAGTCATGCCAAATTGTTTGCCCATCTCAACCTTGCCGGCGTTCAGGTCGACCCCGACGATTTGATCAGCACCCGCAAGGCGCAGACCTTGGATCACGTTCAACCCGATCCCGCCTAGGCCAAACACAATGGCGCGGCTGCCAATCTCGACCTTGGCGGTGTTGATCACCGCGCCAATGCCTGTGGTGACCCCACAACCGATATAACAAATTTTATCAAACGGCGCGTCCTTGCGCACTTTTGCCAGTGCAATTTCGGGCACCACAGTGTGATTGGCGAAGGTCGAACAGCCCATATAGTGATGAATTGGGGTGCCATCTAGCATGGAAAACCGGGTCGAACCGTCGGGCAAAAGGCCCTGACCTTGTGTGGACCGGATCGACTGGCACAGGTTGGTTTTGGGGTTCAGGCAATAATCGCATTCGCGGCATTCGGGCGTATAGAGCGGGATCACATGATCGCCAACCGCCAGGCTGGTCACGCCTGGGCCAACCTCGATCACCACGCCGGCCCCCTCATGGCCAAGGATCGCCGGGAAAATCCCCTCGGGGTCATCGCCTGAGCGGGTAAACTCGTCTGTATGACACAGGCCGGTGGCTTTGATCTCGACCAGAACCTCGCCTTTGCGGGGGGCGTCCAGATTGACCTCCATGATCTCTAAAGGTTTTCCGGCTTCCAAAGCCACTGCGGCGCGTGTTCTCATCGTGAGGTCTCCCAAGTTCATTTTTGTCTTGATTTAAAAATAATTACATCTCAAGATATGAGCCTAAGTCTCACAAAATGAAATATACATGTCAATATGCATCTTGATCGGTTGATAACATTACTAGAACTTATTGCTGTTGCAGGCCGTCCAATTTCGCCAGCCGAGCTTTTAAAGGCAACGGGTCTGCCGAAACCAACGTGTTATCGGCTTATTCAAACGCTTCAGGATCATCGGTTGGTTGAGTCTCCTGACAACACAGGAAAAGTTGAAATTGGTGAACGGCTTATTCGCCTTGCCCTTTTGGGCAAAGCAGATGTTGATGTGCGCAAAGCCGCCGCCCCGTTGTTGAAGGCGGCCGCCATTGAGTATAATGAAACGGTTTTTTTGGCACGGTTTCGCAATAGCAAGGTTGAAATCATTCATGTTGAAACGCCAGCAGATCCAGCGCGGGCTTTCATTCATCCCGGACTTGGCGAGCGTCCGATGCATGCCTGTTCTTGCTCAAAAGCAATAGCCGCTTTTGCTGAACCAGAATTTCAAGACTGTATCGTCTCTAAAAATCTCCGCCAGTACACCGAGCATACAAAAACCTCGCAAAAAGACCTATATGCGGAATTTCAAAAAATAGCAGAGCGCGGCTTTGCGGACTGTGATCAGGAAATTGATATGGGTATCGCCAGTGTTGCCGCGCCGGTTTCGATAGGTAATATTGGTGCTATTTTCAGCATTGGTGCCGTCGGTCCAATTCGCCGGTTTGGAGAGGCATATAGAAATGAAATTGGTNCGAAGTTGGTTGAATTATCAACCCGCGTCAGCGGAGCCATTCAATTGTGCAATGTACCAGAGTTATAGGAAAAATTGAACGTCCAGCCCAGAAGGGCCAATAGAAATAAATAAAAATCGTATACAAAAATGGAGGAAGACTATGTCAGAAGAAAATACCAGCTGCTGTGCTGGACCGGGGTATGCATCACCACAAGATGCAATAAAAGCGCCGCGCGAAAAGATTGTTTACACAATCTGTATTTATACCGGAACCGGTATCGAAAAGCCCGATTATTTGGCCACAATAGATGTTGATGAAAACAGTTCAACCTATGGTGAAATTATTCATCGCACAGAAGTTGGTGTCGTCGGAGACGAGTTGCACCATATGGGTTGGAATGCCTGTTCTTCTTGCAACACAGATGGCAGCATGGAACGTAAATACCTGATTGTTCCNGGGGTGCGGACGTCTAATTTTTATATTGTAGACACCGCGACGGACCCAAGAAAACCTTCTCTTTTTAAAACGATTAGTGGTGAAGAGATCAAGGAAAAGACAAACTTGTCTGCACCTCATACGGTGCACTGCCTTGGTGCTGACATTATTGTATCAATGCTGGGGGATGCCGAGGGCAATGCACCCGGAGGATATTTGCATCTAGACAAAGACTTCAACATTGTTGGGCGCTGGGAAAACGACACTACTGGTATGAACTTCAGTTATGACTTTTGGTATCAGCCCCGTCATAATATGATGGTGTCGACAGAATGGGCCGCGCCAAACACCTTTCTGCCTGGGTTTGATTTGGAAGATGTCGCAAAAGGCAATTATGGCCAGCATATTCATTTCTGGGACTTTAAAAACCGCTCTATTGAGAAAACAATAGACCTTGGNGCGGAAGGCATGATCCCGCTAGAGGCCCGTTTCCATCACNACCCTGACAGCACCCATGGTTTTGTTGGCGCNACGCTCAGTTCAAATATCTTTCATTGGTACAAAGATGATGCTGGCGAGTTACAGATTGAAAAAATCATTGATGTCGACGCCATTGATGTCGCAGATTTTCCTGTGCCAATGCCCGGTTTGATCACCGATATTTTGGTCTCTATGGACGATAAATACCTGTATTTCTCGAATTGGTTGCATGGTGATTTGCGGCAATATGATATCTCTGATCCGTCAAACCCCAAACTTACGGGACAGGTGTGGATAGGCGGATTGCTTGGCAAGGCGCCCGAGGTGAACGGGCGCTCGGTCGATGGTGCTCCGCAAATGATTCAATTGTCCCTTGACGGGAAACGCTTGTTTGTCACCACGTCCCTGTTTTCGACTTGGGATAATCAGTTCTATCCCAGCATGAAGGACAAGGGCGGCATTATGTTGATCGTCGATTGCGATGTGGAAAATGGTGGTATGACCATTCGGGAAGATTTCCATGTTGATTTTGGTAATGAACCCCATGGTCCGGCGCGGGCGCATGAAACAAGATATCCCGGTGGCGATTGCTCATCAGATATCTGGGTCTAGGAAAAAGAGGAGCCTATTGTCGCAATAGGCTCCTTTTTCTTGCGGCATGTCAAAACCAAAACTCAGGCATAAAGTCACGTTCCGCAACCGTCAGAACATTACTCTGGAGGTGGGTGAAGACGAGCCGATCCTCGATGTCTTTGAAAAGGCGGGGTATGTGTTGCCCGTAGCCTGCAGGTACGGGGGCTGTATAACCTGTGCTGCGAAGATGATCTCGGGACGCGTGCGGCAACCAAAAGGAACGGCGGTGAACAAACGCCAATCTCAAGACGGTTATGTGTTGTTATGCGTGGCGCGACCAACAGAAGATTGTGTCTTTGATGTTGGGGTTGAGAGCCATGAAACGCTTTATCAAAACCCGTTTTCCAGTTCCACTGCGGCCGTTTTACTGGAAAAGGCAAAAGCCAAGGCAGAGGCATCATGACAACTGCTTTGCCGATTGAAAGAGTGAACGCCTCCTTCGTCTCAGGTGCCAACTTGANCCTGCTGTGTTTGGTGGCAGTCGGGTGGAGCTATAGTGTCTTACAACTGCTGNCGCTGGATGCCGCCGGAAGTCTTGCAGAGGCAGGGCCGGGCATGCAAATTTTTGCGGCATTTCAATATTATCTTCTACAAGATCCCTTTGGGTTTGAAACCTCTGCCTATTTTTGTGCCACAACCGAGACAACTTGGGGCATTTTGGATTTTATAAAGTCATTTGCGATGTGGGCTGCCATGGTTATGGCGATGATGCTGCCGACCTTATTTCCATTGATCAGAGATCTCAGGGCCCGCAATCAGAATACNGCGCCGTTTATATTGGGNTATCTTGCGGTTTGGTTGATGTTCTGTGTGATGGGGGTTGGGGTGCAATGGGTGCTGCGATTGCTCGAGGTGCTAAACGGTCATATGGTGATTGCAGATCCGGTGATTTCGGCGGTTGTTTTGTGCCTTGCTGGCGCATATCAATTATCTACATATAAGGCGAAAGGCTTGAAAGAGCGCAACAAAATAAAAGGTGGTACAAGTGTAAAACCCTGCTGCCAAGACGTGCAACGTGGCTCTGGCACAATATACGGATTTGCGTGTCTTAGATGTTGCTGGCCTTTGATGCTGAGCATGTTTGCCTTTGGCTTGATGAACATTTTAGCAATGGGGGTGCTCACTGTCATAATGTTTATGGAAACCACCTCATTTTCACGGATAAAACTGGCAAAGATCTGGGGTGGAGTCGCCTTTGCGTTGAGCGCATTATTTTACGTCCAAAGCGTATAAAACTCAGATGAACGATCCGAACGGAAGCTGTTTAAATTTGCCACGATCCCGGTACCGTCAATAGCGGTTGCCTGCGAAGATTTGCTTTATTTTANCGGTAATTTGGCTGCTACCAGTAACCTTGGTTTTGCGAGATAACCGGAATGCGGCTGGGTAATTACCTGGTAATGGCACACAAACAGCCTCGGAAGTACTCAGGCAAACTGAATGCCAACTAGGGTAAACAGTACATGCTCAGAATGAAAAAGGGCGGCACCTTTATATCAAAAGCGCCGCCGAGATATTGAATCAATCTGGGAGGAAAGATGTTCAATGATGCAGAGTTTGGGAGGAGTTTTAACCCTGCACCCTGCTTTAAGCATATCTTGCTGCGTTGCAGAAGTGTTGAATGTGCAAGACGGCTATGCGGGAAATGCATGGGCGTATAGAAAATGAGCAAATTTGATATTTATGTATAAAAATTAACATTTTTATAAACGAAATCCTATCCCATCAGTACATATCCATGCAATTGCTGCAACGCGGCAATGCAGAGTTGTGTGACGTAATTCCCAACCAACCTTGCTATATCTTAGACAACACAAAAGGAGAGCAAAATGCTTAAAAAGTTTTACAGAGCAATGGTTGTCGCACGAGCCGGATCAGCAGCAGCACATGTGGCCTTGAACATGACCGATAAGCAACTGGCAGACGCCGGGATTGACCGGAGAACCTTTCCGCTCGACGCGATGACGCGTATGGAAGCAGAGTTCGCGGAAAAAGATGCTCAAAAAGCGACCGCACATTCTGCAAAGACTGTTGGTCTGGATATTCAAGCTGCTTAGAGTTTCAAAACACCAAACCTGACATCGTCAACTTATTGGCGATGTTCGGTTGTGTTTACTAGCAGGATTTAGGCAGCGGGCTGCGAGCAAAATGTTGTTTCGATGACTACGTATGCGCCTGCTAAAAAATAATGGATATTGGCGTGTGATGTATGCGCGTACTCGGGTTCTTAAATGACCCTGAAAACATCCAGGGCACCTTACTTGGTGTCTTGAGCCGTCTGGAAGCGAACTTGTGAACTTTGAACGAGCCACCATAGACATTACATTGGGCAACCGTCATTTTTATAATGTTTATTCAGTTTGGGACATGTCGAATAAACTGACGACAAGTTTCCCGTCTTTATAAATTTTTGAGCTTATTAAATATCCAGTTCTATCGAATTTCTCATGCAACCCGTGCCGTTTACCATTTTTCCAAGTTTTGCGAGATAGTATTTGGTTCCCTTTGAAATACCATTCGTGGAGCCCGTGCTTTTTTCCGTATCTATAGGGTCTTTTTCTCCATATTTGACCATTTTCGTGATACCATAGTTCCAATCCGTGTCTTTCCCCATCTTGGTAACGGCTCTTTCGCATCAGAGGGCCACTTTCAAAATGTTTCAAACTTTCGCCGCTGAACGGCGTGTTGGAATAGGGTTTAAAGTATACGCCGTACCGCTTAATCAGACTGTCAGACAAAACAGTTTCAATCAAATTTCCGCGTAATACTGGTCTGAGAGAGGTTTCCAATCCACCGCTTGTACCCTCGGTGGAAATCAAACAGAGCAAGCAGGTCAGTTTTATAAATAGGCGAGGTGTCATAAATCCACTCACTGGTCACGAACATCCATTAGTTTACATAAAAATGATCGTTGGAAAAGGTAGTAACGCCTTGCAATATCCTTTGATGCAGCCGATCGGCGCCAAAGCGGTCGGTAACTATAGACCAATGACCGAAGATACATTAACTTTCAGCTTGGGCTACCAAATGGAGCAGTTCATCTGATCAAAGAAGTGAAGAGGAAACTGTCTGTTGATTTGAAAATTAAAGGCGCCAATGCAAAATGAACGGACAGGGCACGACAAAAATTTGCTGCGCTCCGGCAAGAAATGAGACGCGCGACGCGGAGAAGGTTAACATAACCTCGCGCAGGCACTGCGTGGCCAACGACGCGGTAAAAATTCCCGGTGGTACAGCTCTTGTCGGTACNAATANACCGCAAATTCCGGACGACGGCGAAAGCCCGGCCAGAACAGTGGCANTGAAACCCTTTCGTATGGCNCCCATGGCGGTTTCAAATGCTGAATTCCGCAATTTTGTCCTAGACACCGGCTATGTCACTGAGGCTGAATGCTTTGGTTGGTCTTTTGTGTTCTGGGCTCAAGTCCCCGAAAGCGTTGGGCAGACCGAAGGCGTTGCTCAGGCTCAATGGTGGCGGCGGGTTCATGGGGCAAGCTGGTTTGCACCAAATGGTCCCGACACCGAGGAGGCTTGCAAGCCCAATCACCCGGTGGTGCACGTGTCTTGGAACGACGCCCGATCTTATGCAAGATGGGCTGGTGGGCGGCTCCCGACCGAGGCCGAATGGGAACACGCCGCGCGGGCCGGTCAGGGGGATGTTCGCTTTCCGTGGGGTGCGGCAGAGCCGAATGACACAGATATCACGCCCTGCAATATCTGGCAGGGCCGGTTTCCCAAGGTGAACACCTGTGTTGATGGCTTTACGACAACTGCACCCGTTTGTTCTTTCGAACCAAATCCTTGGGGCCTTTACAATCTCATTGGTAATGTCTGGGAATGGACAGCTGACCCATACAGGATCCGTTCGTTGAAGACGTCGGTCAAGACGCGTCTTTCCAAGATGAAGGGCTACAAGACATCTAAGGGCGGCTCGTTTCTGTGTCACCGCAGTTATTGCTATCGGTACCGGATTGCGGCCCGGTCCGGAATATCGCCTGACAGCTCAACAAGCCACCAAGGGTTTCGGGTTGTTTGGCCAACCTAGCGCGCAAAAAGGTCTGGGGCTGAGCCTGCGCCGTGTGGCGCTGCGGTGTTAGTTTACTAGCCATTGAGAGGCAGGCTTAGCGCATTTCTGCATAGAGCGTTTGGTACTGATCAAGCGCATTGGGTAGCGTCTCAATCCCGAGGCCAATGCTGTCGTTGCAGATCCATTTCCCCTTTGTCACGGGTTCTGTGCCGTCAAAGAAAAGGGACCTAAGCGGGTTGTCGTTAACATCCACTTCTAAAAGGCCGTCTCCGCCTACTGCTGCCAGCAGTTCTGCTGACGCGGCCAGCCCGATGCCAGCACCAAGAAAATGCGGGAAATAATAGCGCCCTGCTCGCAGTGCAGTTTTTGCCACGGCGAGGCATCCNGTAATTCCGCCCCATTTGGCCACGTCTGGCTGAATAACGGACAGATGTCCTAAGTTTATAGCCTCGTCAAAATCCGCATTGCCGCTCAGGTTTTCTCCACCTGCCAAGGGGATTGGGCAATCTTGCGCCAGTGACTGCCACTGTGCCGTTTGTGTAAATACGGGCAGGGGTTCTTCCAGCCATTGCAGGGGTACCCCTGCAATGCCGGCGACAAATCTTTGNGCCTGATTNAGNGACCAAGCCTGATTGGCGTCGCAGGCGATCGCCTCGGATGCGGACAATCCGGCCTGTATCGCGCAGACCGTCGCGATATCGGTGGCCATGTCAAAGCCAACCTTCAGTTTGAAGGTCCGGTGTCCCTGTGTNCGNGCGCGGGGCAAAATTTCGTTTGCTGCTGCGATCTGAATACCACTGGCATAAGCAGGCACCTGATTTGTGGCTNNATCGTTGATAAAACAACGCAAAGGCAGTCCAGCGCGGCGCGCCGCCATGTCCCAAAGCGCGATGTCTAATCCGGCAATCACTTGGTTGAATGGCCCGGTTTCACCGCATTGTATCGCGCGGATTTGTGTCTGTTGTTCAAGCCGGTGAAAGAAATCTCNNGGGTGTTGNGCCTGTGTGCCAACGATCAAAGGCGCAATGTCCATCTCCAGCAGTCGCACGCGATGTTCAGCTCCGGCAGCCGGCCAGTTTGCCCAGATTTCACCCCAGCCGAAAGCACCATCTTGATCTTCAATCCGCACCAGTACTGCGGGACGGTCGCACATGATGCCAAATGAGGTGGCAACNGGTTTTGGGGTGGGGCAGCGGAACGACCANGCCTGAATACGGGCGACNCCAATCATGCCAGAAGGTCCATTTCAAGGCGAACGAAGTCACTTCGATAGGTTACGTCCGCAAGGTAGAGNACATTGCCATCGCCATCGCATATGACACGGCGTACCTCGACCACCGGATCACCAACGGTGAGGCTCAACAAACCCGCTAATTCGTAGTTACATTTGCCAATAGTGAACGCTTGCCGGGCGCGCGCGACCTCTACATCCGGNGAATCGTATAGGATCGGCAGGGCNATCTCGGTTCTGAGACGCGCCTCATGCCTGNTAAAAATAGCCCTGTCAAAATAGATTGAGATCACGCAATAGGTCTGGCCATCACGAGAGTGGGTGCGCTGCAANAGATGATAGCCATTTTCCGACAGATGCCCGATCAACGGGATTCCCGGAATTTCAGCGTCACGGTCTTCCAGAAGGTCAAGCTCGGGTTTGTCACCACGGTACATATCCACCAGCGTGGAGAGCCGAGTTCCCAGACAAAGCCGGGTCCTAGGTTGTGGTGGCGCCAAAGCCATCGTGCCGCGTCCTCGACGGGATTCGAGTAACCCCTCAGCCTCGAGTATTTTAACGGCTTGCCGTACGGTGATCTTGGCAACCGAATATTTTGCTGCCAAGACCGAGATCGTTGGCAAAAGCTCACCCGGTTTCCAGATTCCGCGACTAAGGCTCTGCCGCAAAATCTCGGTGATTTGCAGATAAAGCGGGGATCGGCTTTGTCTGAGCGTATCTGTCATCAAACTGGGTATCCATCTGGGGTGACATGTCACTGTAAATTNNAACANAATTATGATAAGTTCTATATATAGGTTTTTTGTTGCAANGCCAGTGCTTACGAATTAGTCGCATAAACAGAACTTTTACNGGGATGGTCNGTTGACGNCNTATGATTACATTATCGTCGGGTCCGGAACGGCNGGATCAACGCTTGCGGCGCGGCTGTCGGAAGACCTTTCTGCGCGGATCCTAGTCCTTGAAGGCGGCGGAGCTGATCGAGGCTTTTGGCTNAAGTTGCCGGTTGGGTATTATAAGTCAATNTACAATGCACGCGTTTCTCATCTTTATCGCGGCGCGCCAGACCCGGGCATNGCGGGTCGGCAGATGGATTGTCCGCGGGGTCGGGTAGTTGGTGGATCAAGTTCGATCAATGGTTTGATATACATTCGTGGACAGTCTGATGATTTTAACGATTGGGCGTCTTTGGGCGCAGATGGCTGGTCCTATCGGGATGTGTTGCCGCATTTCCGTGCGGTAGAGACGTATGCCGGTGACCCGTCGCAGTTCCGGGGCGCGCATGGCCCGCTGCAGATTTCTGATCTACGCAATGACAACCCGGCCTGCAACGACTGGCTGCGTGCAGCAAGAGCTCATGGCCTGCCGCAGAACAGTGACTTCAACGGCGAAAGCTCTTATGGTGTCGGCGGTTATCAGTTGACCCTTCGCGGTCGGTGGCGCGANAGCGCNGCGACAGCGTTTTTGCACCCAGCATTGCACCGTCCAAACCTAACGCTGCAAACTGCTGCGCAGGTGACCGAAATTANGTTTCAAGGTCAGCGCGCCAGTGGTGTGCGCTATATTCAGAACGGNNNGCTATGCNAGGCTGAGGCCTCTACCGAAGTTATTCTGTGCGGCGGGTCGGTACAGTCTCCGCAGCTTTTGCAATTGTCTGGAATTGGCCCTGCGGATTTGTTGGCTGCCAATGGCATCCGGGTGCGACACGATGCGCCTGAAGTTGGCGAAAACCTGCAGGACCATCTGCAGATGCGCACGATTGTTGAACTAGCGGATCGTGGCAATTCCCTGAATGATCATATGCGCAACCCGATCAGTCTGGCGAAAATGGGGTTGGAATGGCTGCTTGGCTCCCGTGGACCACTGACGGTAGGTGCAGGGCAAGTTGGGGGTGCCGCNTGCACCAAACATGCTGAGAATGGCCGCCCCGACCTGCAGCTCTTTGTAATGCCGCTGTCGGTGGATAAGCCCGGTAAGCCATTGCATCGCTTCTCAGGGTTCACGACCTCCTTTTGGCAGTGCCATCCCGAAAGTCGGGGCTCGGTAAGGATTGTAAGNGACAATCCNCTGGCGGACCCTTGTATCACGACCAATTATTTAGCTGCAGAAAAAGATCAGAAAGTGATCGTCGAAGGCATTCGGCTTGTTCGGGAACTCTATAACCGGCCTGAATTCCGCCAGCGATGGCGCCGTGAGATTGTGCCTGGCGCGGAGTACCAGACCGACGCCGACGTGCTGGACGCTGTACGTCAAATGGCGGGTACGGTCTATCACCTCGTTGGGACCTGCAGGATGGGACGGGATGACCGCTCTGTGGTTGACCCTGAATTGCGGGTGAANGGGGTCGATGGGCTGCGTGTTGTCGATGCGTCGGTCATGCCGCGGATTACGTCTGCAAACACCAATGCACCTACCTATATGATCGCCGACAAGGCTGCTGCGATGATCCGCGCCGCGGCCTCTGGTGCGTGACGTATTACGTAATAAATCTAATAAAGAAAGAAGCCTAAAACCATGCCAATTGAAATTCGCAACCCCGCNGCTCCCGATCAGATCGTCGCCACGTATGATGAAACACCGGATAACNCTTTGGATGAGGTGGTAGCGCGCGCGCGCGCGGCGCAGCTGNAATGGGCTGCGCTGCCCCAGCCTGAACGCGGCGTCATGGTCACCAATTTCGTGAATGCTTTAGAGACAAGGTCCGAAGAAATTGCCAAGTCCATCACCAAAGAAATGGGCAAGCCACTGGCTGAGGCCCGTGGCGAGGCAATGAAAGCGCTGGGTGAGGCCCGCGCCTCGGTCGCGCGGGCCAATGCGCCNATTGGAGAGGTCTTTGGCTCCCAAATTCCGGGAACTGTCAGCTATTCAACCCGGCGTCCACGTGGCGTNATCCTGGGGATCAACCCATGGAACTTCCCGTTCAGTACGCCGATGCGAAAGGCGATCCCCGCGCTGGTCTATGGCAATGCGATTATCCTCAAGCCCGCGTCTTTGACCCCGGGGGCTGTGGCTTTAATGGCTGAGGTTGCAGCCNGTACACTGCCCGAAAATTTGGTGCAGGCGGTGATTGGGAGGGGGGCGTTGGGGCAGGCGCTTGCCGAACATCGCGGCATCGATGCGGTGAGTTTCACGGGATCAGTTGAGGTTGGCAAGCGCGTGGCCACCGCGGCGGCTGGGCATCTGGCCGAAGTATCGTTGGAACTTGGCGGAAAGAACCCGGCGATCCTTAACGACGCTAGCGATCTTGAGANGGTGCTGGATCAGATTTTATTGGCGGCNTTTGCCGTATGTGGNCAGCGCTGTACTGCCGTNAGCCGGGTGATTGTTCACCGAGATATTGAAGAGGCGGTGGTGTCAGGACTTGCCGCCCGTGCTGCAGCAATGGAGCCTATGGATGGTATGATTGAGGGCGCAAAAATCGGGCCGCTGGCAAGCGCGCAACAGCTCGAGGATGTGGCGGGGTTCGTGAGCCGTGCCGTGTCGGATGGTGCCGTAATCGCCGCAGGCGGGCACCGACTTGAAAGTCCCGGAGGGGGATATTTTTATGCGCCGACGATCCTGCGCGGCGTGACGCGCGACATGGAAATTGCCCGGCAAGAGGTGTTTGGTCCGGTGCTGTCTTTAATTGCCTATGACACNGTTGATGAGGCATTGAGTATCGCCAACGATACTGCATTTGGACTGTCATCTTGCCTGTATTCCGAGCGCACCGATCTTGTTGAACGTTTCNTTGCAGAAAGCGAAAGCGGCATGCTGCANGTCAATGCAGGCAGTTTTCCGGAAAATCATCTGCCGTTTGTCGGNATTAAGGACAGCTCNATGGGGGTTGGGGGCTCAAACGGGCCGTCGACAATTCAATTTTACACAACCGAACATGCCGTTTACCGTCGAGCGTGCGTCTGACGCCGATTAACTGGAGCGCTTAAAATGACTGATAAGCCAAATATTTTAGTTATTATGGCCGATCAACTGGCCCCGCAGGCATTGTCATTTTATGGCAATCCAGTTTGTAAAACGCCAAACCTTGACCGACTTGCTGCCAATAGCGTGGTGTTTGATAACGCGTATTGCAACTATCCATTGTGCGTTCCGTCGCGGGCCTCGATGATGTCTGGCAGGCTTACGCCCAAAATTGAGGTTTGGGACAATGCCTGTGAATTGCCATCCCGGCAACCGACGCTGGCACATCACATGCGGCACTTGGGNTATCATACTGTGCTGTCGGGAAAAATGCACTTTATCGGCCCAGATCAGCTGCATGGTTTTGACGAGCGCACAGTGACGGATGTTTATCCATCGGAATACGATTGGGTGGCAGATTGGGAGGCGGGTCCAGCCTTTGTGCCCTCTGCCACTGGAATGAATGGCGTGGTTGAAGCCGGTCCAGCGGCTCGGACCTTGCAAGAAGACTTTGACGAAGAGGTTGCGCATTGCGCGGTGCAATCGATCTATGATCTGGCCCGGCGTGGGGNGGACGCCGGACCATGGTTCCATCTGGCATCTTTTACCAGTCCGCACACGCCGTTTGTTGCCGACAAACGGTATTGGGATCGTTATCATCCGGATGACATCGACATGCCTGCGGTCAAAACACTGCCTTTCGAGGCTTTAGATTACGCCTCTCGTGCTTTGTTTTTTGCACATGGCAGGCACCGNCACCGGGTGACAGAGGACGATCAGCGCCGCGCCCGTCAAGGGTATTACGCAATGATCTCGTTTATTGACGACAAGGTGGGAGAATTGGTGCAGGCGTTGGAGGCCAGTGGTCAGGCCGAGAACACCGTGGTGGTTTTCTGCGCAGACCATGGTGAAATGCTGGGCGAGCGTGGTATGTGGTTCAAGCAAAGTTTTTTTGAGTGGTCCGCGCGTGTGCCCCTCACGGTGTCGGCGCCTGCGCGGTACGCGCCACGTCGTGTGAGCGAATGTGTATCCCTCGTCGATTTGTTGCCGACGCTGGTGGGCATCGGTGGCGGTGAGGTGAAGCTGCCATGCGACGGTGAAAGTCTCGAGGCGGCGCTTGACGGTCGGCCGACCCGAGATCTGGTGATCTGTGATTATAGTGGCATCGGCCCCTGTGTTCCGACTAGAATGGTGCGCCAGGGGCGATACAAGCTGATGTACACCCATGGTCATCCAGACCTGCTCTTTGATCTTGAGACAGATCCGAACGAGCTTCATAATCTAGCTGAGGATTCAACCCATGCGGCGACACTGAAACGGCTAAAATTTATTTTGATGGATGGTTGGGATCCCGAGGAAATCGACTGCATCATTCGCCAAGGTCAGGCAGAGCGATTATTTCTCAAGACCACGCCGGGCCCGCCTGCCGATTGGAATTTTGTGGCACGAAACGGAGATGGTGCGCGTTATGTCAGGCGTGGTACAGGCGGGGTAGATGGTACCAAAGCCAATCGTCGCTTGCCGCGAATTGACCCCGTCGCGCCTCACTTTCCCGCTATTTCCAAGTGTGATGTCGCCGCAATCCTTGAAAATCGGATGCCTATACCTGATTATCTAACCGATGATGGAAATTGACCAAAGTCTTTCATCCTATGGCCAGTTGATGTCTTTTGAAAAAATCTTGAAGGGTATTAAACTCTAGAGCGCCGTCCTGAAAAAGAGGCGGGGTGCCCTGCGTTAAAGGGCCAGTGCCTTGACTGTTTATCTCTGCTACCCGATTGCGCCATTTACTTGGCTATGGCNATGAAAATACTCGGTGCGGCGATCAGCCGGAATTATTTTTTGGCAGCGGAAACCCAAAGCGTTGATAGGNCTCTGNAGGGGCGTCTAATGCTATCATATTGTCGATAATATACGCCTGCATACGCGCCTTGATCTCAGGGTCATCAAGTGGTTTGCTCTGCGCCGGATCCAGAGACAGATCATACAGGCAGGACTGCTGGTCGGCGAAACTCAGGCCCTGCACCTCAACGGGTGTGCCATGTTCATCGGTCTTTGGGTTAAGGCGCAAAACTGGCACGCCTTTTGTGAAACTAAANGAGGGGTGCAATGTGGCATCTGCCAGTTCGCGAATGGCAAAACGCGCGGTCATCCGAGTTGGCATCAACGTGTATTCGAAAAGATGTTCGGCCGCGTCCACTTTTGGATAGTGAAAATAGCTATAGCGTCCGTCACAGACATTGATTGCTGCCCCAAAATAGCCGAACACGACACTCTCGCGTATTTGTTGATCTGCAGTAAGGCTTGGCAGCAAAGATTTGCCCGTTACATCGTCCGGGATGGGAATGTGGCACATATCCAGCAATGTCGGCATTATGTCAGTGGTCTGGGTCAGCAGGCTGCGTCGTGTCCCTCCTTGATNGGCGAAATCAGGGTGATAAATCATTAGCGGTATATGCGCGATCTCGTCGTAAACTGGCATCCGATTTTTGGCCCACCAATCGTGCTCCCCCAGCAAAAACCCGTGATCCGTGGTCAGCACTAAGGCGGTATCAGACCACATGTCGTGTTCATCAAAGTAGTCGAGNAACTCGCCAAAATATTCGTCAGTCATACTCACTAGGGCTGAATAGTTCGCTCTGAGTTCTGCAATTTCTTCAGGTGTTTCTGTGACCTTGTCATAAATCGGCCAGTCCAGAATCGGCCCCTTGTAGCTTGTTTTATAATGCGACCGGAAACGCTCTGGTGCATGAAACGGTTCATGCGGGTCAAAACACTCAAGTTGCAAAAACCAGTTGTCCGCTTGTTTGTTCTGCAGCAAAAANTCATTGGCCAGTTTAAACAATTGTGGTGAACAGTAATCTTCCTCTTTTTCCATATATTGCCGGTTGATCATATAGTTTAATCGGTGATGTTGTTTGGGATGATAGCCCGCTTTTAAATTATCCAGATCTGGGGCCACTTGCGCCCGCCAGCGATCTATTGCCTGTCCACGCACCAGTTCCCATGAGGCATAACGTTGATGATATGTCGCCCCGCCATCGGCAAAATAATGATGATGATCCGTGATCAGATGCGAATATGTTCCGTTCTGTTTTAGCAATTGTGGTAATGAGTCATCAAAAGGCTCGAGTGGCCCCCAGCTTCGATGCAGAAAATGGCTGCGACCGGTATGGAGATCACGACGCGCAGGCATACAGGGCAAACTGCCGACATAATGATTGTCAAAGGTGACCGCACGTTGTTGAAACCGGTTGAAATTTGGTGTTTTTACAGTTGTGGAACCGTAGGGCTCCATCGCGTTTCTGTTCAGCGAATCCAGCAGTACAAAGACGATTTTCATTTTGGCAAACTATCACTAAATATCTTGAAATGGCGGCCACGCGTTGAAAAACGCGNGGCCATTTTATGATGTCAAATACCTTACTTGGCAACGCGTTTGACAAAATCTTCAACACCAGCAACGCCGGCTTCGCGATAATAGCGCAATGCCCCTGGGTGCACTGGTACAGTGAAACCGTTCAGGATGGCATCTTTCTTAACCGATTTCCAAGCTGGATGGACCGTTGCCATGAAATCGAGGTTTTCCATCACGGCTTTGGTGGCCTGATAGACGATATCTTCCGGGACCTCAGATTTGATCAACAGGACATTTCCAAGTCGGTAGGACATGACGCTGTCGGGTTGATCTGCATAGGTGTTTGCGGGAAGATCGCCCTCGGTATAAGCGGGCGCGTCGGCGCGAATTTTAGCCGAAAGCGCGCGAGGTATGTCGAGAATTCGGACCTTGTGCTGTGATTTCAGCTTGATGACGGGAGGCATTGGCGGTGAGCCGTTCCAGATCAGAGCATCGAGTTGACCATCGCCCAGCATGTCAACCATCGTCGGCAATTTCACCCGAAAATCCTTGAAATCTTTGCCCGGCTCCAAACCTAATGTCGCGACCAGCGTTTCTGCATCCAACATCGATGTACCACCGGGTTGCCCCATGCCAACGCGCTTACCCTTTAGGTCGGCTGGCGTTTTGATGTCAGAGCTATCCTTGACGATAACATGCATGACGATCGGTTTGATCGACATCCAGCCAACAATTTGGCCCGGAGCCTGGCCGGCATAAGTGCCTTGCGCGTGATGCGCGTCATAGGCCAGTTTGGTATTGGAAAATCCTGCCTCAACCTTGCTGTCGAGCATCAGCTGTACATTGGCTACATATCCCTTTGTACCTTCTGCTGCAGCCTGCACGCCTGAAACGTTCTTGTTTACCAACTCAGAGATTCCAGCCGCCCATTGATAGGCGGTGTTGCCAACGGGATTTGAGCCAATCGATAGATAGGTATCGGCATTTGCTTGCACGGCGAGCGCCATAGTTAACGCAACACCGGTCGCTGACATATAATTTAAAAGTTTCATTTTCTCTCCTCCTTTAAAAAACTATCGGCCGGTTACTATAAAGTGTTTATGGCTTGGATAGTTTTATGTTTTGGCCAATTTTTTAGCTATCAGTACGGCCACAACGATAGCTGCTCCAGTAATTTTATAAGTGGTATCTGGCATCAAAAGTGCGATTGCTGCCACGCCCAGAAGTCCGCGTATTGCCAGTGGAATGCGATTGATAAACTGTCCCTGAATAACACAGGCCAATACCAGAATGCCGATCACCGACGTCACGAAAATGCCGGCAATCTCCAAGAGGCTGCCTTCGCCTAGTAGCCGCGGTTCAATGACAAAAAAGTAGGGCAATAGGAATGCTACAAATCCGTATTTAACGGCCACCATTGAAACCCGCATGGGGGGATCTCGTGAAATAGCTGCTGCTGCAAAAGCTGCCAGTGCGACGGGCGGAGTGATCGAGGATAACATCGCCGAATAGAACACAAACATATGCGCTGCCATCAAATCGACCCCCATGCTCACGAGGGCTGGGGCTGTGAGGGTCGCGACCAGGATATAGGCCGCTGCTGTGGGTAAACCCATGCCCAGAACCAAAGATGATACCATCGTCAGCACCAGAGCCACCAACAGGTTGTTGCCCGAGATGGAAATAATGAAAGAACTGAATTTCAACCCAAGCCCGGTCAAGGTGACAACACCNATGATGATGCCGGCTGTTGCTGTGGCTAAAGCCACGGGCAGGATCGCTTCGGAGGCAGAAACGGCGGCGCGGATCAATTGCCGTGGTCCCATTCGGCTGGAAGGCCGCAAGAGTGAAAGTGCCAAAAGACAAATTATGCCTGCCATCGATGAGTACATGACCGAATACCCAGAAACCAGAGCCCCGATGAAGACCGGAATGGACAANAGNACATGGCCACTGCGCAGCAGCGACTGGNTTACGTCAGGCACCTCGAGGCTATCCAAGGGCTTGAGGCCGGTCTTGACCGCTTCGAGATGAACTGTGGCAAAGACTGCAATATAGAATAACACTGCTGGTATTANAGCTGCAGCCGTTATCTCTAGATATGGAACTTCCATAATATCGGCCATCAAAAAGGCCGCCGCGCCCATGATGGGTGGCATCAATTGTCCNCCCGTAGAGGCAACAGCTTCGACGCCAGCGGCTACACTTGGTTTATATCCGGCGCGCCGCATCAACGGTATGCTGATGGTCCCGGTGGTCAACACATTGGCCACGGCAGTTCCCGAGATCATGCCCATTAGGCTGCTGCCTACCACGGCCGCTTTTGCCGGGCCTCCGCGCGAATTTTTTGTTGTGGCCAGAGCTATATCCATCAACACGCCGCTGGCGCCAGATCGCTCAAGCAGCGCACCCAGAACGACAATCACAATCACAAAGGTGGCGCTGACCCCAAGGGGGGTGCCATAAATACCATCTGCTCCCAGATAGACCTGTTCCAAAATCCGCTGCAGATCATANCCCCGATGGGAAAGCATATCGGGAAACTGTCGACCAAAATGAGCGTATATCACAAAGAAGACTGCCAGACCTACCATCGACCAACCAATTGTGCGCCGTGTTGCATCTAGCAATAGGATAATCGCCAGGATCGCGATCGGCATTTCCCAATCGGTCATCGACCCGTAACGCGCCGCAACCTCATCATAGAAAAGAAACTGATAGCCTGCAGCCAATGCTGCAATTACGCCAAGGACAACGAATTTCATCTTGGTCCAGCTAAGCTGCTGACCATTTTGATCGGCCATCCCGTAAAGGCGGACATATACCAACAATAAAACAAGGGACAGATGGACCCCGCGCTGGATAATATCCGGAAACACGCCGAAAAGTGCCGTGTAGAGGGAAAACAACACCAATACGACGCTCAAGAGCATAAAGCCGCTCTTGGGCAGTCCGGTCAACTGGGGGCTCTCAGTGTCGNTCAAAAGGACACCACCTTTTCATTGAATATGGCGTCCGGTTCTTGATCAAAGCTGAAGTTGGGCGAATAGACCAGATTGGANAGGGCCAGATAGGCAGATGCCATGGAGGGCGTTACAATCTCGGCCTCAGTGGCCAGAGTGATTTTTGCTGAAAAGCCAAGCTCGATTAGGCCCTGATGAAAAGCATTTGCGTAACTGGGATGCCGGCCCAGCGGTCCGGTCAGACAGACAGTTTCTGGATTAAGTATTTGCAGGCTCGGCATCAGATGTCTCGCCAAAGCTGTCCCGGCCTCGACCAACACCTTATGGGCCTTTTCCGCAACGAAGGTATTGTCACCGAGCAATTTCTCAAGCTGTGCATTGTGCCAGCGAAATTGGTTGATCGTACCGTATGACTGTTTGGTAATGCCCATTTTCATCATTACCGCCCACCCCGACGCGACTGTGTTGAGACATCCTCTTTTTCCGCAAGAACATATGTGTCCCTTAGGTTCTGCCAAAACATGCCCGAGATCACCGCCGAGGTTTTGCTCGCCGCGCAACAGTTCGCCACCGACCATGACCGCCCCCCCAAGACCAAGGGCAGACCGGATTAAAACNAAATCATCAACATTGGCCAAGCCGCCAAATCGCGTTTCGGCTAAAGCGATGCACCGGTTCACGTTTTCAATTGCCACCGGCATGTCGAACAGTTTGGTCAAACTGCTTTTTAGATCAAATTTAGGCCACCCCAAATAGGGCGCGCGCTCGAGTCCTTTGCCTTCGCGACTGAGATATCCGGCAACGGCGAAACCGACGCCGAACACCCGGTGATCCGGCACCTTGTTGCGCTTTAAAACATCGCGCGAAAGGTGGTGAATTTGCTCCAAGGTTTTGACAGGGTCGTCGAGCCTGTCTGGAACAAATTTGACTTCTTCAATACGTTGACCGCCAATATCCGCGAGGACGATGCTGGAATTTGTTGCAATAGCGCTTANGCCCAGAACATATCCGCCTNAGGGATGAATTTTTAATCCCACCCGACGGCGCCCTGGTTGTACGACNGCATGCGTGGCTTGGCCTTCGACAATNAGGTTGGCCTGAATGAGCTCATTGACGATGTTGGAGATTGCAGCGTTTGTCCGCTTAACCGCAGTTGAGAGCGCCGTGCGGTCGACGCCTGGTCGCTCAAAGATGAGACGCATCACGTTGGCTCTATTTGACCTTCNTATACTGTCATTTTTTTCGCCGAAAGTTTTACCCAAGCCGTATCCTCCAGAGGAATCGGCATCCTACCGAAGCTTTTTTCCCCTCCCATCTTAATTTAATAATTAATTTAATTAATAAATGTCAATACGTTTTAAAATGTAAGTTAGAAAGAGATGTAAAATTGGGTACTTTTGATGACGTCGCTATTTTTGNGGAGGAAAATATAGCGTGAGGTCTATTGAAAATTCGCGGAACTAGCTTCAAAAAATGCTATTGTTAAACCGTATATTCAGAACAGTGATTGTGATCCAGTGACAGGTCGCAGAAGTCTAGAGCCGATATCAACGGGCGCCCCAATTTCTTATCAGGCGTAAAGTGGTGAAATTGAGTACTGGTCGCGTGTCCCACAATCCAAAAGCGGAGTTTGCCTATTTAAAAAAGGTTCCCAGAATTTTAAATTGAACTGTGTGGGGCNTTAAGAGGCGNGNATGGCGTCAAGATANATACCNGTTAGNATGCTGNNTAGTTGGAGAGTNCGTTGAATNNCCNGAGAATGCTCTGATCAATTTTGGGGGAGAGGTTNCCGATCTTTGCACCTGATAAACTTTGAGGTTTACCAAGGCAAATTTCATAGGTGCGGCAGAAAATTTGACCGATAATGGTGTGGCCAAATTAAATAGTATCAGAGAATGAGGCCAAGGAGGCGCTTGCAGGGAGTAGCAAAAAGGCGACTGAGTGAGCGCGCGCATTAATACAATTTTATTCCTGCTTTAAGCCCCTACCCAAGTATCTTGGTGTGTGTATGATCCCGGATAGCATAGGAGTGAGTCATGGGACGGGTTATGGCAGCAATTACATTAGCCGCGACGCTGGCGGCATCCAGCGCCTCAGCTTTTGATCCAGAGGATTTAAAGAGGTTGATTGAGACCAATGAGTGTGTCGGATGTGATTTATCCAACGCGGACCTATTGGGAGTTAATCTAAAAAAAGCAATCCTAGTTGAGGCAATCCTTGCAAGTGCTGACTTAAGAAGCGCGAACTTGCGTGAAGCCAATATTACCGGCGCAAACCTAGGAGGAGCAGATCTAACTGGGGCAGATTTAACCAGAGCTTATATAAACGGTGCAATCCTCTGTAATACAATTATGCCGGAAGGTAGCGTTATATATAGCGGCTGTAAGTGACTAAGTTTATTATCGGCAGGCAGAATAATGATGCCTTATCCTGTATTATGACGAACTTGGTTGGATAGGGCCGGTAAAAACATGTTGGTTTTTTCATAACCCCGCCAAAGTTATTGGAACGCCCAATAAGATTATTCCTCACATAAGGCTTTGTTGCACAAATCGGTTGAAGGACGTTCTTCCCCTTTCCCCATGCGCACCTAGCCGACAGGTTCTGTGACAGGTATACCAAGAGCAGTGTAGCGATTGAGGATGGCGATGCGGATTGGATTTCTGCGACCTGCCGCTCAAAGTCCCGTGCCATCAACGATTGGCCGAGTAGTTTGATACAGTGCATTTTGGTATCGACGCGGCTTCGACGGTGGTATCCGCTCCAGCGTCGCCACAGGGTGCGGCCCAGATATCGTTGCGCATTGACCGCATCGTTACGAGTAATTGCTCCGGCGCGGCCCAGTCCAACCCAAGCAGCCGCAGCAAGCTCTGGACGAACCCAGTTGTCTGGCGAAGCGGCATGCCAAACAGCACCTTCAGCGTCAGACAAGTCTGAATGGCGGCATCACTGAATTGCTNNTNCCGACCNCGCTTGCCGCTTGGTGGCGGTGTCCAAACCATNTCCGGATCAAACCAGATCGACAACGATCCACGCTGCTTCAAGCTGTCATTGTAAGACGACCAATTCTTGGTCTTGTACNTCGTANGGGCCCAACTGCTCATCTCACTCAACTATCACGCTGGATTCATACAGTGAATCCCATCAGCCCATTTATGCAACAAAGCAGGGTCCGAATTTGCAGATTTCGCCGGAAAATTACAATAATAGAAAATTTGTTGAAATAAATTTCAATAGGTGTAACAGTTTACATATTGGGTGGGTGTGACCGAATCTGATGATAAAAACCGTTAAATATGATGAAGAATTGAGCCTCTCAACCCGGGCAGCTTGGCTGCACTATGGCGGAGGCTTGTCCCAAACAGATGTGGCAAAGCGGCTAGGTGTTACCAAGATCAAGGCCCATCGGTTAATTAATCGTGCCAATCAAGACGGAATTGTTAAGGTCAGTTTTGATGGAAAAATTGCCGAATGTGCAGCGCTCGAAATGCAGTTGAGTAATCTCCACAGGCTTTCATATTGCGAAGTCGTCCCGGATTTGGACGAAGTTGGGTTGCCACTCCGCGCTCTTGGCATCGCAGGCGCACATTTTCTTAGCCGGGAAATCGAGGGCGGCGCGAACGATGTTATTGGAGTTGGCAATGGTCGGACGCTTGCTTCATGCGTCCGTGAGATGAGAAGAATAAACGCAGGAGACATCAAGTTTGTCTCTTTATTGGGTGGTTTGACTCGAAATTTTGCCGCCAACCCCCACGACGTGATGCATAAGCTTGCCGAGAAAACCGGTGCAGAAGCGTATTTCATGCCCGTCCCGTTTTTCGCTAACACTGCAAATGACCGCAACGTTATGTTACAGCAACGCGGGGTGCCAGAAGTCAACAAAATGGCCGCCGCCTCTTCGTTGAAATTTGTGGGTATAGGCACTGTGGAGATGACGGCGATGACGGTCACCGCGGGCGTGCTTCCGCAAAGCGCCATGCAAGAGGTCCGCGATCAAGGGGGTGTCGGAGAACTCATTGGTCATTTCTTTGATGAGCGGGGGGCGCTCGTTCAAACTGAGCTGTCGGATCGCACGCTTTCAGTTCACTTGGAAGCTTTGAAAACAAGCAGAATTGTCGCCGTGGGAGGCGGTAATGAGAAGATTCGAGCCATCGGATCTATACTAAGAAGTGGCCTACTTGATGGCCTCGTTACGGACGAGCGTACTGCTAAAGCGCTCATAAACTAAGCAATCCAAGGGAGGATGAAAATGTACTATAAAGAAAAACAGCTAGCTCAATCCTACATAGCGGGAAAGGTCAGCAGACGCTCCATGCTGCGCGGAATGGCATCTATGGGTGTCACGGCAGCAGCAGCTGGGGTGCTGGTTAACGCCGCCGCCACACAGGCTTTGGCCCAAAATGGTTTTGACTGGCAGAAGCACGCGGGTACCACCGTGAAGCTTCTTTTAAACCAACACCCCTATGCCGACGCAATGATTGCTAACATTGATAACTTCAAAGAGCTCACCGGCATGGACGTGCAATACGACATTTTCCCAGAGGATGTCTATTTCGATAAAGTGACTGCAGCACTTTCATCAGGCTCCAGCGAATATGATGCCTTCATGACAGGGGCATATATGACATGGACATACGGGCCTGCTGGTTGGATTGATGACCTCAACGAATATATCGGCGATTCGTCCAAGACCAATCCAGATTACAATTGGGAAGATATGCTGGAAGGCGTCCGCGATTCTTGTGCGTGGAACGGCCAGCCTGGCGGTGCGCTTGGATCAGATGATGCCAAGCAATGGTGTATTCCATGGGGCTATGAGCAGAATAACCTGACCTACAATAGTCGAATGTTCAATGAAGCAGGTTTGACGGTTCCAACCAACCTTGATGAATTGTTAGGCACAGCGTCTGAGGCAAAATCCAAACTTGACGGTGTTTACGGGATTGGTGTGCGCGGCTCACGGTCTTGGGCAACGATCCACCCCGGTTTTCTGTCTGCTTACGCAAACTTCGGTCAGAAAGATCTAAACGTCGGCGCAGATGGAAAATTGTCAGCGGCGATGAATACAGACGTATCGCGCATGATGCATGAAAAATGGGTCAAGATGATCCAGGAAAGTGGTGCACCTGATTGGTCGACCCACACATGGTATCAAGCCGGTACTGACTTGGGCGCAGGCAAATCCGCGATGATTTTTGACGCTGATATTCTAGGCTATTTCATGAATGGTGGGGACAACGCCGAAGCGGGTAATTTGTCGTTTGCACCGTTTGCGGCAAACCCCGATGCGAACGCGCCAACGCCAAACATCTGGATTTGGTCACTTGCAATGGCGAATGCATCGAAGAAAAAGGATGCAGCATGGTACTTTATGCAGTGGGCTTCTGGGCCTGAGCATGGCCTGTTTGGTGCTACGGAAATGGATTTTGTCAATCCCGTGCGCAAATCTGTATGGGCTGATGCTGGTTTTCGTGCACGGCTAGACAAAAGCTATTCAGGTTATGTGGACATGCACGACCTGTCGGCTCCGGGTGCGAAAATCCACTTCACAGCTCAACCGTTATTCTTCGATCTGACGACGGAATGGGCAGCCACCTTGCAGAAGATGGTGGCAAACGAAGTCCCCGTGGACGAGGGTCTCGATCAACTTGCGCAGAGCGTTGACAGACAACTCAAAGAGTCAGGGCTGGGTTAACTCCCGAACCCTACCCTTCCCGTCGCCCTCAAACATTGATTGGCGGCGGGACGTTCTGCTGACATTTAAACCACCAAAAATTGTCCGTCTCCCCAAGCGGATACAAGAAAGATAAACCATGACAAGCGCAACCGCTGGGCATCAACCAAGGCGAAAGCTAAAGCTTAACAAGAAGTATCTGCCGTACCTTTTGAGCTTGCCGGCACTGTTGACTTGTATCGGAATTCTTATTCCGTTTTTCACGGCTGTGGCTTATTCTTTACAGCGCTACCGACTTTCGCAGCCTTGGGCGCGTAAATACAATTGGGGTGAAAATTACCTAAACTTCATGACGGATCCCTCTTTTTGGAACACGCTGAAAGTCTCGATGTCTTACGCGTTTGTGACCGTTGGGGTGGAATTGTTGTTTGGCCTTGGCATTGCGCTGCTTTTACACCGGCGCACGCGCTTTAATAATTTTGTGTCGATCATGTTACTCATGCCGCTGATGACGGCGCCTGCGCTTGCGGCTTTGATGTGGAAATTGATGACCAACCCTGGTTTTGGAGTGCTGAGCTATGCTGCCGAATCAATAGGGATACAGGACATGCGGTGGGCTTCTGATCCCTCAACTGCCTTATTAACAGTGGTGATCGTCGATGTGTGGGTCTATACGCCATTCATCATGATCTTGCTGCTTGCCGGCCTCAGATCTCTGCCAAGACAACCTTTTGAAGCGGCAGAGTTGGACGGGGTGCCCCGCCTGTATGTTTTCTGGCGGATTACACTTCCTATGCTGACCCCCTTTCTTTTGACTGCAACCTTATTTCGTGTAATCGAGTCGATTCAGCAGTTTGATATCATATACGCAATGACCCAAGGCGGTCCCGGTGACAGACTAACTGTGTTTCAGGTAGAGGCTTATCTGAACTTTTTCCAATCGACGAATGTTGGACGTTCGGCTGCACTCTTAATGATCCTCTGGGCGATCACCTATTTCCTGTCGAACATCTTCATCAAGAACTGGCTCCGACTGCGCGAAAAAGCGCGCGGCGACGCATAGAGGAATACCCGTAATGCAAACCACTGGCACCCTCGAGAGAGTCTTACGCGGTCTGGCGATCACGGCGATTATTTTGTTCTTTATGTTTCCAATTTTGTGGATCTTTCTAATGTCTTTCCAGACAAACGAAACGATATTACGGGTTCCTCCTTCGCTATTTTTCGAACCGACGCTGGTAAATTACAAAGCCTTGATCTCTGGTCGGTTGGAAGGCAGTACAGCGACACTCGAAATCGCTTTTATGTCGAACCTTTTCAACTCATTGTTTCTTTCCGTGACCTCAGTGACAGTGGGCCTAATTCTGGGCGTTCCGGCGGCCTATGCCTTCGCACGGTTGAAGTTCCGGGGTTCGGAAGATATCGCTTTCACGCTGCTATCGTTTAGGTTCGCACCGCCTCTGCTGGTTCTATTGCCTCTGACAATCTACTTTCAGAAGATCGGACTAGCGGATACCTATGGCGGCCTGATCTGGGTTTACCAATTGATCGTTCTGCCGCTGATCTTATGGATTGTACGTGGCTATTTCGAAGATATTCCAGCCGATATTGAATATGCATACCGCATCGCGGGTCATGGATTCTGGGCCACATTTCGTAAAATAGCGCTGCCATTAGCTGGCCCAGGTATCGCTGCTGCTGGTTTGCTGGCGTTCATCTTCGCGTGGAACAATTTTATCTTCGCGCTGGTCCTTGCCTCTGCGGACAAACAGCCCGTCACGGTGGGTGCTTTGGCTTTTATAACCGCTTCGGGCATTAACTACGGACAGATTGCTGCGGGCATTATGCTATCGATTGCGCCGACTTTTGCGCTTGCTTTATATGCACAGCGCTATCTCGTCGAAGGTTTGTCACTTGGCGCAGTGAAGGGCTAGAATATGTCGCTTGAATTAAACGAAATCAGCAAGAACTTTAAAGACGACAAAGTTCTCGATCGCGTGTCATTATATGTGCCCGAAGGTAAAACGCTTGTGCTGTTTGGGCCGTCCGGGGCAGGAAAAACAGTTCTATTACGCCTGATTTCTGGCGTGATTGAGCCGGATGAGGGGCACATCAAAATCTCTGGTATGGACGTTGATGGTGTAGAGCCGGAGGACCGAAATATTGGGATGGCATTTCAGAACTTTGCTCTGTTTCCACACATGGATGCACATGCTAACATTGCAAGTCCGCTGACTGCACAAAAAAAGGATAAGTCTGCGATCCAAGCGGGTGTGCAGGGTCTTGCCAAGCTGCTAAAGATTGACCACGTTCTCAAGCACAAACCGAAAGAGCTGTCAAATGGTCAAAAGCAAAGGACAGCTTTGGCACGCGCTCTCGCAGGTAAGCCCAAAATTCTTCTGCTTGACGACCCCTTACGGAATGTTGATGCAAAATTGCGCTTTGAAATGCGTTTGGAGTTACCCAATCTTCTTTATGAACAGAACGCGACCGTCATTTACGTGACGCAAGACTATAAAGAGGCAATGGCCTTTGGAGACCAGATTGCCGTCATTAATGGCGGAGTGATCCAGCAGATTGGCACACCGGAAGCGATTTATCTGACCCCGGCGAATGTTGAAATTGCGCGGCTGTTTGGCGATCCGGTTATCAATCTTCTCGACGTGACACTGCAGAAAGATGCTTCTGGTGTGTTTGCTTTGATTTCTGAAAAGCGGATTGACCTTGATGCAAGCTACGCCTCGGTTGTGGGCCTCGAATGTTGCCTTGGTATCCGGCCAGAATCGGTTCTCTTTGTCGATAGAGATCACAAAAGCGCCGTGCCTGTAACTGTGGAGGCTGAAACGCCGCTCAACGAGAAAACTGTTAATCTGTGCCTAACGGCACGGGGCCGAGAAATTATGGCCTCTCGCCCGTCAGGGACTCAAGGCCCAGCGGGAGGGGAAGCTTTTGTTGCCATAGAAGCAGCTTCTGCATTGATCTTTGACAAGCAGACGGGGGCGTTGATCGAAACAAACAGCACTGACATCTCGGAGAGAGGGAAAGTTACATGAACGATGTAATTTTAAATCTGGAAGCCGTTGATAAATTTTACGGTCCCATCGACCAAGGTGTGCACGCTGTCTGCAACATCTCCATGCAGGTGAGTAGCGGCGAGATTATTGCGCTTCTGGGCTCTTCGGGCTGCGGTAAGACCTCTACACTGCGGATGGTGGCGGGATTTGAGGACGTAAGCCGCGGTAAAATCAGTATCAGGGGGCGGGAAATTCACACCTTGCCTCCGATACAGCGGAACGTGGCCATGGCGTTCGAAGGTTACTCTCTTTACCCAACGGTGACTGTACGCGATAATATTGCGTTTGCACTAAAAAGGGGGAAATTACCTGCCGCCGACGTCGCGAGGAAGGTGGAGGATATTGCCGCTATGCTCGAGATTTCAGATATTTTAGATAAATACCCCTCCTCTATTTCTGGCGGCCAGCAACAACGAGCATCGCTCGGTCGGGCGCTTATTCGGGATGCTGATCTATATTTGCTCGACGAACCAATGGGACAGTTGGAACCGCAGTTGCGCACCCTGCTGCGTGGCCGGATCAAGTCGTACATAAAAGAACACGGCTTTACAGCGATTTTGGTGACGCATGATCAAACAGAGGCAAATGCTCTTGCGGATCGCATCGCTGTCATGGAAGACGGCGAGCTTCAACAATTCGCCAGCCCCGAAGCTATCAAGAAATCGCCTGCCAATTTGTTCACAGGCACGTTTGTGGGCGAACCTCCGATGAATGTCTTTCCCGCTTTGGTGAACATCTCTGAGGCGACTGTCACGTTCAAGCTCGAAAGTGACGTTCAGTTGACCTACGCTCTAGATGCGTTTTCAACAGAGTTGCGCGCGCGCTTGGCGACGGTGGGGGAGGTTGTTCTCGGGGTGCGTCCCTATGCTGTTGAACGCAGACAAACTGGTTCACCCGCGACTGTGGTAGCCAACCAATGGCTGGGAGATCAAAGCCACATAGCTGCAAATTTTGCAGGAGGGTCAATAGTGTTGGTGGAACACGATCGCACCCACCTTGAAAAAGGTCAGAAAATATTTATCCATCTGGAGCCATCGAACATCCACATATTTAATCCGGCAACAGGGATAGCAATCAGCCATGGGGCGCGCTTAGTGGGATGAGTAAAAATCTTATTATCGGAATAGATGCAGGAACGTCAGTGATCAAATCTGTTGCTTTTGATCTAACTGGACGCCAGATAGCTGTGGCGTCTGTGCCGAACCGCTATACCACTGCAGAAGACGGATCGGCCACTCAGCCCTTGGACCAGACTTGGAACGACTGTGTCCGTTCTCTGCGTCAATTGGCTGAGGCAGTACCAAACTTAGCACATCGCGTGACAGCAGTGGCGGTTACAGGGCAAGGCGATGGGACTTGGTTGATCGATAAAGACCATCAACCCGTTGGTGACGCCTGGCTCTGGCTAGATGCACGTGCCGGACACACTGCAGAGAAATTGCGCCAGAGCAGCAATGACGAGGCTCGGTTCTTGCGCACTGGCACTGGACTGAATGCCTGTCAACAAGGTGCGCAGTTCGTTCATATGATGCAGCATCAGCCAGAGCAACTGGACCGGTCTGCCATGGCGTTTCATTGTAAAGATTGGCTTTACATGAACCTAACCGATGTCCGTGCAACCGATCCTTCCGAGGCCTGCTTTACCTTTGGCGATTACAAAACAAAGAGCTACTCTGAGGAGGTAATTGATTTTTACGGGCTGGGTAAACATGCTTCTTTAATCCCGCCGATCTGTGATGGCGCCTCCACCTATCATCCTTTGACCGAAGCTGCTGCCGCAAAAACTGGCCTGCTTCAAGGCACACCAATAGTTTTAGGGTATGTCGATGTTGTTTGTAGTGCGCTGGGAGCGGGCGCCTATGAACCAAATGCCTCTGTTGGGTGCACAATTGTGGGGACAACGGGGGTCCACATCAGTGCGATCCAATCATCAGACATCGTGCTCAATACCGAACTGAAATCTGGCTATGTCATGATGATGCCCATTGAGGGCATTGCGGCCCAATTACAAACGAATATGGCCAGCACGCTCAACCTTGATTGGGTTTTGGCCTTGGCAAGTCAGGTGGCCTCAAGCTTAAATATGAATGTTGAAAAAGATCAGCTGCTGAATTTGATAAATGGGTGGATTAAAGATGCGCCCCCTGCATCACTACTCTACCATCCGTATATCTCCGATGCCGGCGAACGAGGCCCGTTTATCGATCACACAGCACGCGCCAGCTTTGTGGGCTTGAATTCGAATCAAGGCTTCGGCGATCTGGTGCGCGGAACCATCGAAGGCTTGGGTTTCGCTGCGCGGGATTGTTATGCTGCCATTGGACAAGTTCCAAGTGAAATCCGACTCACTGGCGGCGCCGCGCAGTCCCAAGGCTTGCGCAACATTCTTTCTGCAACGCTCGGTGTTCCCGTGCGGCAATCCTTGCGCGAGGAAGCAGGGGCCGCTGGGGCTGCGATGATCGCAGCTGTTTCGGTGGGTGTTTACGATAACATGGAAAGCTGCCTGAGCGAATGGGTCTTTCCACTTTTGGGTCCGCAAGAGACGCCCGAACCTGAACTTGTCGATCTCTATAGACGGCACTTCCCAAAATATGTCGCAGCGCGCGAAGCGCTGCAACCGATTTGGCACCAATTAGCAAATAAAAAGGACAGCTGAGTATGGTTCGGGATATCGCGATTATTGGCGACCATTTTATTCTCCCAGAGATGTTTGAAAAAGAACTGCGTAAGGTGTGTCCGCATGAGGGTCTAAATTGTCGTTTGCGATTGGAGGACTGGCCTAACAGCCCCGTCAATCATGGGTATTCAGGCGATCCAGATATTTTAATCAAGGAATTCATCGGAGACTTTGATGAGGTCACAGCCTTTATTGGCAATGCTGAAGTCCTCATTATGCACCAGTCTCCAGTTACGGATGCCATGTTGCACTCTTTACCAAACTTAAGGTTTATTGCGTGTTCCCGTGGTGGGCCAGTCAATGTCGACGTTGAAGCTGCGAATAGGCGTGGGGTAAAAGTTGTACGCGCACCCGGCAGGAATGCATCGGCCGTTGCAGAGTTCACCATAGGCGCAATCCTTGCCGAGACGCGTAAGATTCGCATAGGGCATGAAACAATGCGCAAAGGCGTATGGCGTGGCGATTTGTACCGGGCGGACACAACAGGCCGCGAGCTCAATGAAATGACAGTTGGGGTTATTGGTTACGGAAAAATTGGCACCCGGTTGGTCAAAATATTGCGAGCGTTTGGATGCCGCATTCTAGTCAGTGATCCATATGTACAGCTTGATATTTCAGATCTAGAAGCCGGTGTTGAGCAAATCTGTTTGGATAGTCTTCTGGAGCAAAGCGATGTGGTCACGCTGCATCCCCGCGTGACCGAGGAAACAACGCAAATGATCAATAAAGAGACACTTTCAAAAATGAAAAGTGATGCTTTGTTGGTCAATACGGCGCGGGGACCTTTGTGCAATTATGATGATCTGTATGAGGCTCTGGTTAATGGCACCATTGGCTCGGCTATGCTAGAGACCTTTGCGATTGAACCCACACCGCCTGATTGGCCCCTTCTTCAACTCGAAAATGTGACGCTTACCCCTCACATAGCCGGCGCCTCAGTGCGCACCGCTCAATATGCCGCGCAAGTGCTGGCTGAGGATGTGAAAAATTACATTACCGGGGCCCCCCTGAACAATCTTTGTTTAGCTTAGCTAGATGTACGACAACGGCCCCAAACTTGTACTTCTTAGAATGCCTCGGGAAAGCAGCCGCGCGGACGTAAATAATTTTGGCTTAACGGACCTTGAAGCCATCGCAGTTGATTTAGAGCGTCCTGTGAAAAATCACCGAATGGTTGGTACACGTTTAAATGCAATCTGCCCGAAGGGGTTTGTGGGCGATCTCGAGCTAATAGCAAGCCGGTATCATCCCAATGGGGTTCGCAGAGATTTTGGCACCCTCAGGACCACTGATACAGCCAAAATCGCTCAATCTGTTTCGAGCTATGGCTCACAAAACAAAGAGCATTTATGATGACGAATGTTGTTGATCTATTCATTATAGGCGGCGGCGTGAATGGAGCCGGCATCGCGCGTGATGCGGCAGGACGAGGCTTGTCAGTTATTCTTTGTGAAAAAGATGATCTGGCAGAAGGTACCTCCTCGAGGTCGGGCAAATTGATTCATGGCGGGTTGCGATACCTTGAATATTATGAATTCCGTCTGGTTCGCGAAGCGCTGATCGAACGAGAGGTATTGTTAAACGCGGCACCTCACATTATCTGGCCTCTGCGTTTTGTGCTGCCTCACAGCCCAAAAGACAGACCCGCATGGTTGGTGCGCTTTGGGCTGTTCATCTACGATCATCTGGGCGGCAGAAAGCGCTTGCCCGGCACACGTACCCTTGATCTTAGACGTGCCCCAGAAGGTGCATCCATCAAGTCAGAATACACCAAGGGTTTCGAGTACTCGGATTGCTGGGTGGACGACGCAAGATTGGTTGTACTTAACGCCGTTGATGCCCACGAAAAAGGCGCGGAGGTCCTGCCCCGAACCAGCTGTACATCCCTCAGGCAAGAAAAGGGCCAATGGCTTGCAACTGTCGCGGCCGAGGGCTCCGGTGAAACACGTGAAATCCGTGCAAAAGCCGTGGTCAATGCATCCGGGCCTTGGGTGAATGACGTGATCGGTCGTGTTGCTGGAACAAATTCCAACCGCTCGGTCAAGCTGGTCAAAGGCAGCCACATTATTGTGCCTAAATTCTGGGACGGACAACAGGCTTATCTTGTGCAAAATCACGATAAACGGGTTATTTTCATTAATCCTTACGAAGGTGACAAAGCTCTGATTGGGACCACTGATATAGCCTATGAAGGCGACCCAAATGATGTGTGCGTCGATCAAAGTGAAGTCACGTACCTGATCGACGCCGTAAGCCGGTATTTTAAAATTGCGCTGAAACCCGACGATGTCATCGGATCTTTTTCTGGTGTACGCCCGCTTTTTGATGACGGCAACGGCAATCCAAGCGCTGTAACACGTGACTATGTGCTTGATTTTGACCAGTCTCGCGGTGCACCAATTCTGAACATTTTTGGAGGCAAAATTACCACTTACCGAAAGCTTGCAGAGCACGCCGTGCAAAAATTGAAACCAGTCTTTCCGCAAATGGGTGGGAACTGGACCACGAATGCGCCTTTGCCTGGTGGCGATATGGTGGATGCGGATTTTGACATATTTTTAGACAAGGTGCGGGCAGATTATTATTGGTTACCAAGGGATTTATCGATGCACTACGCCCGACTTTATGGCACGCGCATAACTCATATCATTGGAAATGCCTCAACAATGAATGACCTAGGTAAACAGTATGGCTCACTTCTTTTTGAAGCCGAGCTGGTCTATTTAATGCACCATGAGTGGGCCAGATGCTCAAAGGATGTTCTTGACAGGCGAACAAAGCACGGCCTCACTGTACGCCCAAATGAAATTTTACTCATAGATGAATGGTTCAAGGACGCGCTTCGGCATAAAGATGTCAATTTATTTTCAGATAATTATTAACCAAAGCCATAGGTGACAGATAAAAAGAGGCAGATAGCGGAAAACAAGGCGAAGAGGATGGGGGCTGTGGCTAAGAAGACTGCGCAAACGCTGCGAGGAAGTACGTCTCTGGACGTATAGGAACGCTTATTCTCAAAGAGGTGGACTGGGACTTGCTGGTGGAACTGGACGACCAGGGTCAGATATGGTCAATGATGGACCCAAAGGGCAATCCATTAGCTTTGATCAAGAGCCGGGGCGTCGAAAGCTTACGCCGCTTGAAGCTGCGCCGGCGCTTCGAGGCCACAGCGGCTAGAGCAGCAGAAGTACAGGGTAACACTAAGGTATAGGGTGCCAAAGTACGTCAAGCCTAAGGGCAAATGCATCAGGCACTTTATGAAGATTTCGAGTGGCAACTTTCACTGTCAATTATCTCCTAGCCGTAGGTAACCCAGCGCTTTTTGAAACGGGTTCGTTAACTCGATTGCTTGCTCTAGGGGATAAAGCTTGGTAATTTTCCTGTAAGTAACTGCTTTATATTACTTATTAATACTGGAGCGGGTAGCGGGAACCCAGTCTTTTCGAACTTAACGCACTCAAACTATTGAATATAAATAAATAATACCCACATTCTAGGTACAAATCTAGGTATAATGGTGGTAAAATGTATCTCATAAAGCAAGGAAATGCTTGGTCGGTCAAAGTCACGATACCCAAAGATGTTAGACCTGTCTTTGGGAAAGCAGCCTTCAAGCAAGCGTTGAAAACCTCAGATAAGATAGAGGCCAACGCCAGAGCGGCCCCTTTAGCCATTAAGTTTCAGCAACAAATTGCAGAAGCCAGGGAAAATCCAAACT
>NYVC01000056.1 GCA_002684375.1 Marinovum sp. | reverse complement strand
GATAAGCTGTTTGGCTCGTTTCACGATGGGACAGAAGAGGCAAATGAACGAATGAAAGAACGGCGCAAGCAAATTATGGGAAAATGGTAGATGGCAGGATGAACCGTTAAAGCCTTGTTATCGGCCAAGGGCAATTGGCAGCAGGCCTTGGGTTCGGGAGGGGCGCCAAGAAGAGGCGGCCGCAGTCGCGCAAGCTGGTTACATATTTCGGTAGGGCGTCAATTGCAGGATCCGCCCATTGGCGCTTACGGGTTTATGCAGATGCAACTGTGCAGAAATATACAGCATATATCACTGTAGGTTATTTCCGACCCAGTGATTAGATGGTTCAAAAAACGGTTACTTTAGGTTTCAGCTGATCTATTTGACGTTCCAGACAGCCCGTCAAAAACNCCTCCAAGAAACGGCTCAAACTTTCGCCATTGGTTCGAACTGCCCGTGTACACTTCTTTTCGCACTTGCTGTTGGGATGCTGTATGTACGCCCCGTTGGTTTTTATGGGGTGATAGGCAGGCATCTTCCCATTCCAGGCCAATGTGCTTAATTAGTTTTTTCGTTTGGTCTTCTTGATTCACAGTCAGTTGATCGTAATCAAGTTGATAGATGCGATGGCCATAGTGTGAATGCCAAAACGTCATTAAATCATCATACATATGATAATATTTCACCAAATCTTCAAGATCACAGGAATATGCCAGTTCTCGGGAGGCAAAATAATGCTGGTAATTTGACCAACAAATCGCAGCNGGGTCTCTTTTTATATGTATAATTTTTGCTTCCGGTAGGGAGNGANAGATTTGGTCAATATGCAAAAAATTATGCGGCATTTTATCGGTTACAAACCCGTTGCCAAGAGACANTTGCCCCAGTTTTTTTAGATAAAGACTTCGAAAACCATGACNGTTNGAGCCATGCAATTCTTCNGTAANTCGCCGGACAAATTCCAACTCGCCCGCGCCGGTAACCTTTGAGTGACTTGAGATGATTTGTTCCACAAGGGTTGTTCCCGATCTTGGCATGCCCAAAATAAAAATTGGTATGACTTCACAGGTGCTATCCGAATTTTCAGGGGTCTCGTTCAGGTTTAATGCATGCCTTTTCTTTATCTCTGCGAAAAGCTTTTCGTCTTTTGAAATATCATATGATAACAGNTTTTTGCGCAGGGCGTTGCCTTCTTTGAGGTAAGTGAATGACATTTTCAGGTTTTCTAAATCTCTATGCGCCTTCGCCAGGGCAAAGCATAGGTGGCAACGCTGTTCGTCGCTTGTAAATTCACTTTCATAAAGCGTATCCATGTCTGCGATTTGAGTATCTTTTGGGGTATAGGTCTTGGCCAAGCTTAGATTTCTATGCGCCTCAGCATAGTCCGGCTTAATCTCTAGGGCGTTNCAATAGCTTTGTATTGCGGCGTCTAGATCGCCCTTTCCCTTTAGCGCAAGGCCCATATTGCAATATGCCTCGGCATAGCCGGGCTTGATCTTGAGGCAATTTTTGTAACTCTCTATCGCAGCGTCCCAAGCGCTTTTATCCTTTAACGCATTTCCGAGATTATTGTATGCATCGCCATGATCTGGCTGAATCTCAAGCGTCCGCTGATAACAGGTTATAGCCTCATCTAAATCGCCGTTCTCTTGCAGGGCANTGCCCATATTATAATGCGCCTCAGCATGCTCGGGCTGGATTTCTAAAACACTATTAAAGCAGTTGATTGCAGCACTGAGCATACCTTTACTTTTAAAAGCATTGCCCATGTTGTTATAGGATGCAAAATGATCCGGTTTTAATTTTATAGCTCTTTTAAAGCTGGAAATAGCGGCATCTATCTTGCCGATTGTTTGTAGAGAAATTCCCAAATTATAGTGCGATTCAGCATNGTCNGGTTTGGCTTTGATCGCTTGTTGGAAGTTCAGAATTGCCGCTTCTGAGTTTTGAAGACTGGCATTAGTCATGCCTAAAATATTATAAATCAGTACTGAGTTTGGATATTGACGGGCTAGATTTTTTGCAGTGGCAAACAGGTCTTCAAACTGCTGGTTATGATAGAGACCTAACAAAGCCTGAATCTTGTCTTGAGGCGGCTCAAAAGATGGCGACTTATGCGCGGTCACTCCCGAATTTACCCTTTGATATCCTTTAATGGCTTTCATGTTTTTGGGAAATTTCGACAATATTGCCTTGTAAAGCGTTCCCGCCTCGGCCAACTCTCCTGCTTTAAGATGGCTCTGGGCCTTGCGCAGGGTCTTTTCAACTGAGAGCGACATATTTTTCCGTTCATTCAAATTTTGTTTTCTGCTGGTGTTTTGATCATAAGAAATAACGCTCAGGTCATCCAGTGGAAATAAAACTCTTTCCTCTGCCAGCCTGCAACTGTTACGTCATACCTTTCGTTTTGAAGGCTGCCAGCAGGGTTTCATNGTCGCAGCAGTTGCGGTAAATCCAACGCAGTCTACGATACGTGCTCTTTGGCGGATCGTCTTCTTAAAGATTATTTTTTTGCGCCATTATCGTCAAATTGTTGGCTGGCATTTCAACCGGNTCCAATGGTGTCAGACCTGCGGCTTTCAGTTTGGTCAGCACCGTCCTGTCATCCTTATATCCCAGATCTGGATCAGCCTCTCGCAGGCGCGCATGAAACGCTTGGTCCCCAGCGCTGGTCAAGACGCCGCTGCGCATAAACGGGCCATACAGAATTATGATCCCCCCCGGTGCCAACGCTTTGGCAATCTCGTCTATCAGGGCTTGCGTCGCAGCGTCACTGATCAGATGCAGCAGGTTNATCAGTAAAATAACGTCTTGGTTCGCATGTTTCTCAGCCCACCCCACTTTGGTGGCATCTAACCGGCAGGCAGAGCGCAGATTTGGCAGTGGGGCATCATCTGCCCAAGCCGCGATACTGGCCAGCCGCGCGGGATCTATGTCGCTGGGTTGCCATATAAGCCCTGGCAGGGCTGCGGCCAGCTGCACGATATGCTGACCTGTGCCGCTGGCAATCTCCAGTGCGTGGCCGGTAGCCGGGGCCACATCCCGCAGCATTTGAACGATTGCGTCAGCGTTGCGGACAGCCGCAGGTGCGTTNAGCCGCCCGTTATCACCGGTGCTTACCTNTCNTNTAATTGNGGGCAATGCGCCGCGCTGGTTCACGAGAACCTGTTAGGTGATAGCGCTGCTCGGNTCTGATTTGGGAGCTCAGAGGGNCGCCCCGCGATCAGGTCGGCGGTTAATTGGCTAGCCGCCACACAAGTTTGAAATCCGTAACCGCCCTGTCCGACAAGCCANAAAAAAGCGGGTTGCTGTGGGNCGTGGCCGATTACCAGCGCACGGTCGGGGGCAAAACTCCGCAAACCTGCCCAATTTGCGCTCATCCGTGAAACAGGGGCTGTTACCATCTGTTCATAGCGTGCCAACCCCTCGGCCAAAACCATGTCATCGGCCCAAGCGTCATGGGGATGGGTGGCGTGTTCTTCACAGGGCGAGACGATCAACTGGCCGGCATCGGGCTTGGCGTACCAAGCCTCGCCCACCTCATCCATAAATGGCCAGCTGCTGACATCGTGTCCCGCAGGGGCAGGAATGCGTGCCATTGAGCGGCGATAGGGGGTGATGCTCAACGGGTCAAGACCAGCCATCTGTGCCAGCGGGTCCGCCCAGGCGCCAGCAGCGTTGACCAGAATTGTGGCGCGATAAACGCCATTGGGTGTTGTGATGGTCCAGCGCTGATCGCCATACGACAAGGCAGTGACCTGAGATTTAATGTGTATCTCAGCGCCGTTCTTCAGGGCTTCGCGGCGGAAATTCTGCAACAAAAGATCGGTNTCAATGTCATAAATATCTTCGCGAAATCCCGCGTATTGAACCATTTCTGGGTTGAGGATGGGAATTTTATGCCGTGCTTCAATCACTGATATTGTGCCTAATCCAAACTCGCGGTGTTCATGTTCAAACTGGTCTCTATCGCCAGCCTTGGCCACCAAAAGCATCCCGCGCGGACTGAGAACACCGCCGTTTTCATCGCGTAGATAGGTTGCACTGGCGCTGTTGAGGCTGCGTACAACGGAATTGCCGTAGTCTTCCACAAAGGCGGCGGCCGATCGGCCCGAGGCGTGATAACCAAGTCTGTCTTCGCCCTCAAATAGCGTCACCGAGGCATGGTGCGACAAGCGCGCCGCGGCTGAGATGCCGGCGATCCCGCCGCCGATGATGGCGATATCTNTCATTGGATTGCTCACAGTGTGAACATACGGCAAAGAAAGGCGCTTTGAAACATTTTAAGATCTCCGCGTTGCAATGAAAAAAGGCTCTGTAAACCAGAGCCTTTTCTGTATGGCGTTACAAGCCTGTTTTGCGTCAAAAGTCTCAAAAAAGGCTTGTGGGCCAGATTAGTTTGGTCCGATTAATTCGGGATGTCGCCAGTCAGCCCTTCGACATAAAAGCCCATGCCTGCCAAGGTGCCGTCATCCGCAGTTTCACCTGCTGCCAACCATGCGCTGCCGTCTTGTTTGTTGAGCGGACCGGTAAAGGGGCTATAGGCACCAGAGGCGATCGAGTCGCGCAGTGCCAGTGCGTCGGCTTTCACATCGGCGGGAACTGCATTGGAGATCTCGCCGATCTTTACCATGCCCGGGCCGATGCCGTCCCATGTATCCATACTGGCCCAAGACCCGTCCAGCACTGCTTGGGTGCGGGCGATATAATATGGNGCCCAGTCGTCAATAATAGAGCTGACCCGTGGCATTGGGCCGTACTCTGGCATATCAGAGGCTTGACCAAACGTAATTACATTGCCNGCTTTCTCAGCGGCTGCCTGCGGTGCAGTCGAATCTGTGTGCTGCAGGATCACATCTGCGCCCTGTTCAATCAATGCGGTTGCTGCATCGGCTTCTTTGGCGGGATCAAACCATGTGTAGGCCCAGACGATGTTAAACTCGATATTTGGATTGGCTTTTTTGGCATGGATATAGGCTGAATTGATACCCCGGATCACTTCGGGGATCGGGAAAGATGCGATATATCCAATTTTGTTGGTTTTGGTCATTTTTCCAGCGATATGGCCCTGAACGGCGCGGCCTTCGTAGAAGCGCGCTGAATAGGTCGATACGTTGGGGTGCAGCCGCTTGTAGCCGGTGGCATGTTCAAATTTCACATTGGGAAATTTGGCGGCGACATTATTGGTCGGGTCCATATAGCCGAACGAGGTGGTGAAGATTAGATCGGCACCCGATAGCGCCATCTGGGTCATCACTCGCTCTGAATCTGCGCCCTCAGGCACGCTTTCTTGAAAAATCGTTTCGACCTTATCGCCAAAATGCTTTTCAACCGCGAGTCGCCCTTGCTCATGCTCATANGTCCAGCCACCGTCACCGACGGGTCCGACATAGACAAAGCCAACTTTGACGTCGGCTGCAAAGGCCGCTGAGGCCAATCCGGCTGCGGCCACCGCCCCGGTAAGAATTGATTTGATTGTCATGAACATCTCCCTGTTCTTAGTTATGTGTGCCTCAGCTCGAGGCGTGGAATATCCGGCCCAAAGACGCAGGTGCCGCTTGGGCACCGCGGGCTGAGATAAAAACCAGCACCGCGATTGTTATCAGATATGGCGACATCGACAAGTACTCTACCGGGATCGCGACCCCGGCAGCCTGTAGATTCAATTGCAGGACGGTGACACCGCCGAATAAATAGGCACCGATTAAAACCCGTAGCGGCTTCCAGCTGCCGAACACCACGATGGCCAGCGCGATCCAGCCGGCACCCGCAGTCATGCCCTCGGTCCATTGTGGCACCCGCACGAGGCTGAGGTAGGCGCCCCCCAAGCCGGCACAGGCACCGCCGAACATGATCGCCAAAAGCCGGATACGGATTACCTTATAGCCCAGGGCATGGGCGGCATCATGGTTTTCGCCCACGCCACGTAAAATCAGCCCGGCTCGGCTGTATTTNAGCACAGCCCAGACCGCAAAGACCAGTGCAAGGCTGACATAGACCATCGGATCATGTGAAAACACGATCGGGCCCAAAACTGGAATATCGGACAGACCGGGGATATCAAGCGCCGGCAATGTTGGCGATTTCATCCCTTCATAGGGTTTGCCGATCAATGCCGAAAGTCCAAGGCCGACTAAAGTCAACCCCAGACCGGTGGCGACTTGATTGGCCAGCAAAACTTGTGTCAGAAACCCAAAACTGAGGGAAAGAGCAGCNCCNGCNACCGCCGCGCAGATAAAGCCCAGCGGTGGGCTGCCACTGTTGATCGCCACGGCAAAGCCGATCACCGCGCCAGTGATCATCATGCCCTCGACCCCTAAATTGAGAACGCCGGCTTTTTCGACAACAGTTTCGCCAATCGCTGCCAGCAAGATAGGGGTTGCAGAGACCATCAGCGATGCAATCAATAAAACAGGGTTAATTGCGGATAAGTCCATGTCTCATGCCTCGCCAATTCGAATGCGGTAATGGGTGAACACATCTGTTGCTAATAGAAAGAACAACAACATGCCTTGAAACAGCTGGATCGATGCCCCGGGCAGCCCAAGCATCAGCTGCGCCAGTTCTCCGCCGATATAGGTNAGCGCCATCAACAGCCCGGCAAGCACGATGCCCATTGGGTGCAACCGGCCCAGAAACGCTACGATAATGGCGGTAAAGCCATAGCCAGTATTGAAGTCGATGGTGATTTGCCCCGCGGGACCGGCGACTTCGAACAGGCCCGCCATGCCAGCAAGTGCCCCTGAAATGCCGAGGCACAATATAGTGACGCGATGTGGGTTGACGCCGGCGAAGCGCGCCGCGCGTGGCGCCTGNCCNGTGAGACGGATATGAAACCCTTGCAGGTGACGCGTCAGCACCACATAGGCAAAAATCACTGCAATGAAACAGGCGACCACGCCCCAGTGCATGCCGGTATTTGTAAACAGTTCGGTGTTTGCCGCAGCGGGATATTGTTGCAGGTTGCGCGAGCCGGGAAAGCCCATACCGTCTGGATTTTTCAACAGACCCGAACTGACTGAGGCCAACAGGCTTTCAGCGACATAGACCAACATCAGCGAAACCAGAATTTCATTGGTGCCAAAACGGGTTTTTAAAAGCGCGGGGATCATNGCCCAAGCCCAGCCCCCAAACGCACCTGTGATCACCATGAGTGGAAAAATAATAAACAGATCAGCAGGATAGAATGCCAACCCCATACCCGCACCGCAAATGGCCCCGATGATATACTGGCCCTCGGCACCGATATTCCAGATGCCTGCCCGAAATCCAATCGACAGCCCGATGGCAATCAGAATAAGCGGGGCGGCTTTGATCAAAAGTTGCGGTCTGGAATAGGCGGCGAATTGTGGGTTGAACAACGGGTCCCAGAAAATAATCCGGATTGATTCGAACGGTGGCTTGCCTAGCAGGGCAAACATGAGGCCACCAATGATCATGGTTAGGATCACCGCAAGAATAGGGGTCAAGCTTGTCAGTGTGCGCGATGGCTGCAGGCGTTTTTCCAGCCGTATCACTGTGGCACCTCGGCACTGTCTGCGCCGCCCATCATCAAGCCGATCTGATCCATTTTAAGCCCCTCTATGGGACGTATTTCCGACAANCTCCCCGCGTTTAAAGCACCAAAATAGTCGCAAATCTCAAGAAGTTCATCAAGGTCCTGACTGATTACAATCACCGCTGCCCCGCTTTGTGCCAAATCAAGCAATGCTTGCCGGATGGCAGCGGCGGCGGCGGCATCGACGCCCCAAGTGGGCTGATTGACCACCAGCAGATGCGGGGCTTGCATCACTTCGCGACCAATGACAAATTTTTGCAAATTCCCGCCAGACAAAGATTGCGCGGCACTGCCTGNGCCCGGGGTTCGTACATCAAAGGCTTCTATAACCTGTTCGGCAAACGCGCGGGCTTTGGGCCAGTTTATAAAACCATTGCGTATCATGTCTTTTTGGTTGGTGGTTGAGATGAGCGTATTTTCGGTCAAGCTCATATCTGGCACCGCGGCGTGGCCGAGGCGCTCTTCTGGGGCGCTGAACACTCTGAGGGACCGACGAGATCCGGGCGGTTGGTCGCCGATTGCCTGNCCATTGAACACGATGCTGCCGGCAGTGGTCTTAACTTCCCCTGACAGGGCGGACAGCAACTCGTCCTGTCCGTTGCCCGCCACTCCGCCAATGCCGATGATTTCGCCGGCTTTCACTGTGAGATTGATCTGTTTCAATGCGGTCCCAAANGCGCTGGGCGCGGGCAGTGACAAATCATTCAGGTGTAAAATATCATCGCCAATCTCCCGAGNCTGGCGTGTTGGACTGGTGAAACTGGTGCCAACCATCATTTCAGCCAGATCACGCGCCGTNGTTTCGGCGGGGTGGCAATGGCCGACATTTTTGCCGCGGCGCAAAATTGTCGCTTGGTCGCAAATTTGGCGAATTTCGTCCAATTTGTGAGAAATGTATAAAATAGCGGTGCCTTCCGCGCTGAGCTTTTTTAAAGTCGTAAATAAAATTTCCACCTCTTGTGGGGTGAGCACGCTNGTGGGCTCATCCATGATTAGCAATTTTGGNTTTTGCAACAGGCAGCGAATAATCTCGACCCGCTGGCGTTCACCAGCCGACAGATTTCCAACCGTTCTATAGGGGTCTAAAGGCAAGCCATAGTTTGCTGATACGGTCTTGATTTGCTCNGCCAGNTCGCGCTGTGGGGGGGGGGACTCCATACCGAGGGCAATGTTTTCAGCCACGCTCAATGCATTGAAGAGTGAAAAATGTTGAAAGACCATTGCGACTCCGGCAGCGCGGGCGGCGCGTGGCTCGGGCGGTGCATAAGGATGACCCACCAAGGTCATTGTGCCGCTGTCGGGCTTGATCAAGCCATAGATCATTTTNACTAGTGTTGATTTTCCCGCACCGTTCTCACCGAGCAAGGCATGTACAGCGCCATGCCTTATCTGCAGCGCGACATTGTCGTTAGCCACGACGCCGGGATAGGCTTTGGTCACGCCGTCTAAACTCAGCAGAGTTTGTGTCACCTATTGCTCCTTTTTGGTTTTTGTTCCCAAAAGTGTGGCGGTTTAAACGACGGTAGTTAAGCGATTGCCGCATGGGTGTGAAGCTATACAAAAGCGTGCAATCGTAGCTTTTGGCAAGTTTTTTTTGTGCCTTAGTCGGCGAAACAGTTTCCATCAACCGAAAAAACTGGTGGGAGGGTTCGGGTCTTTGAGCGGGATGTTGAGAAATTGAATAGAAGGGCTTTCGGTCGTGCCAATCGTCGGATAGCTTGCGCGTTATGGGCGGTTCAGTCACATATATTCACCTNCGGGTGCACAGCGAATATTCGCTGCTTGAAGGTGCAATGCGCCTCAAGAAATTGCCGGGTTTATGCGCCGGTATGGATATGCCTGCCGTCGCATTGACAGACAGCAATAATATGTTTGCCGCGTTAGAGTTTTCGGTGGCCGCCAGCGGGGCAGGCGTTCAGCCGATTATCGGCTGTCAGGTTGATCTGCATTACGATGAAAGCCAAACCGCGCAAACGGGACGGGCACAGGTGCTGCGCCCCGCGCCGCTGGTTCTTTTGGCCCAGAACGAACACGGTTATGAGAACCTGATGTTGCTGAACAGCAAACTTTATTTGCGCGGCGACGGACAACCTGCGCACGTCACGCTGCATGATTTGCGCGCCCATGCAGAGGGTGTGATCTGTTTGACGGGGGGACCCGACGGGCCGATGGGCCGGCTTTTGGCAGNTGGTCAACGCCCTGCGGCCGAGGCAATTTTAATTGACTTGAAACAGAGCTTTGGCAACCGTCTGTACGTTGAATTACAACGCCATCGGTCGGACAGTGGGGTCACTGAGGCCGAACAGCAAATCGAACGGGGGCATTTGGAACTGGCCTATGATCACGGCGTGCCTGTGGTCGCCACTAATGATGTGTATTTTCCCGATCCTAAAATGTACGAGGCGCACGATGCATTGATTTGCATCGCCGACGGGGCCTATGTCGATCAGCAGGATGCGCGCCGCAGATTGACAGCACAGCATTATTTCAAAAGCCCTGCTGAAATGGTTGCGCTGTTTGCAGACCTGCCTGAGGCGGTTGAAAATACNGTCGAAATCGCCCGCCGCTGTGCTTTCATGGCCTATCGNCGCGATCCGATCCTGCCGAAATTTGCTGACAATGAGGTCGCCGAGCTGCGTCGGCAGGCGCAAGACGGCCTAAAGGCACGGCTGGCGGTGATCCCCCATGCTGANAGTGTTGAGGCCTATGATAAACGTCTCGAATTTGAACTGGGCATCATCGAATCCATGGGCTTTCCCGGGTATTTTCTGATCGTTGCAGATTTCATCAAATGGGCCAAGGATCACGGCATTCCCGTCGGGCCGGGCCGAGGCTCGGGGGCGGGGTCTCTGGTGGCATATGCGCTGACCGTGACCGATCTTGATCCGTTGCGNTATTCCTTACTGTTTGAACGGTTTTTGAATCCTGACCGGGTTTCAATGCCAGATTTTGACATAGATTTCTGTATGGATCGCCGCGAAGAGGTGATTCAATATGTGCAACAAAAATACGGGCGGGATCGGGTTGGTCAGATCATCACCTTTGGTGCCTTGTTGTCAAAAGCCGCCGTGCGCGATATTGGCCGCGTTTTGCAAATGCCTTATGGGCAGGTCGATCGTCTGTCAAAAATGATCCCNGTTGAGGGGGTTAAACCGGTCAGTATCGAAAAGGCGCTTGCCGACGAGCCGCGGCTTCGGGAAGAGGCTAAAAACGAAGAGGTGGTGGACCGACTTTTAACCTATGGCCAGCAGGTCGAGGGGCTGTTGCGCAACGCCTCCACCCATGCCGCCGGNGTGGTGATTGCCGACCGGCCTCTGGATGCGTTGGTGCCGATCTATCAAGATCCACGCTCGGATATGCCGGCCACCCAGTTTAACATGAAGTGGGTTGAACAGGCCGGATTGGTCAAGTTTGATTTTTTGGGCTTGAAAACGCTCACAGTGATCCAAAATGCGATGGATCTGATCAAACTTGGTGGTAGATCGTTGCATATCGCCGCCGATGGGGCCACGCTTTATCAGCCTGCCGAGGGGGCGGTGGATGATATCGGTGCAATTCCACTGGATGACGCGGCCTCCTATCGGCTGTATGCCAGTGCTAAAACGGTTGCGGTGTTTCAGGTGGAAAGTTCGGGGATGATGGATGCGCTCAAGCGCATGAAGCCCACCTGTATCGAAGATATCGTGGCGCTAGTGGCTTTGTACCGGCCAGGCCCGATGGAGAATATTCCAACCTATTGCGAGGTAAAGAACGGTCTCAAAGAACGTCAATCGGTGCACCCGCTGATCGATTATATCCTGGAAGAAACCCAAGGTATTATTGTGTATCAAGAACAGGTGATGCAAATTGCGCAGGTGATGGCAGGCTATACGCTCGGTGGGGCCGATCTGTTGCGCCGCGCGATGGGTAAAAAGATCAAAGAGGCGATGGATGCGGAACGCCCAAAATTTGAAAAGGGTGCCGCTGCAAACGGAGTCGACAAAAAAACNGCCAGTGATGTCTTTGATCTGCTTGAAAAATTTGCCAACTACGGCTTCAATAAATCGCACGCAGCGGCTTATGCGGTGGTCAGCTACCAAACCGCTTGGCTCAAGGCCAACCACCCGGTCGAGTTTATGGCCGGAGTGATGAATTGTGATATCCATCTGACTGATAAGTTGGCGGTTTATTTCGAAGAGGTGCGCAAAGGATTGGCGCTGGCGTGGACGCCCCCTTGTGTGAACCGCTCGCAGCCGCAGTTTACGGTGTCACAGGGGGCTTTGGTCTACGCGCTTGGTGCGTTGAAAAACGTCGGAGTTGAGGCCATGCGGCTGGTTACAGAAGGGCGCGGTGAGACGCCGTTTGTAACCTTGTTTGATCTGGCCAGACGAGTTGATTTGAAACGGGTTGGCAAAAGGCCGCTCGAGATGCTTGCCAGATCCGGCGCTTTCGACGTGCTTAATAAAAATCGCCGACAGGTGTTCGATGCCTTGGATGCGCTGGTTAATTACTCGGCAGCGATCCACGAGCAAAAAAATTCTAATCAAGTGTCGCTGTTTGGCGAGGCNGGNGANGACTTGCCAGAACCAAGATTGATGCAAATGGCAGACTGGNTGCCTGCCGAGCGCCTGAACGANGAGTTTAAAGCCGTTGGATTTTACCTGTCGGGTCACCCGCTTGATGATTACATGTCCGCCTTAAAGCGCAAGGGTGTGATGACGCTGGATGAGGTGCGCGCCAAAGCCGAGCGCGGCCCGATGGTCGCTAAGATGGCCGGAATTGTCGCGGGGCGCCAAGAGCGCAAATCGGCCAAGGGCAACCGCTTTGCTTTTGCCCAGCTCAGCGATACCAGCGGTGCCTACGAGGTGACTTTGTTTTCCGACACGCTCGAGCTCGCCCGGGTCCATCTTGAGACGGGTGCAAAGGTGGTGATCACCGTCGAGGCCACATTGGAAAGTGATCAGCTGAAATTACTTGGCCGCTCAGTGGCGCCGATTGATGCCGCTGTTGCAGATGCCGGCAGCGCGGGTTTGCGAATTTTCGTCGAACAGGCTCAGAGTATTTCGTTCATTGCCTCGGTCTTGGCGCAGGCCCGTAAAGAGGTCAAATCAGGTGGCAGGGGCCCCGTCACCTTGTGCCTTCTTGATCCGTCTCTGCCAGGCGAGGTTGATATTGATTTACATGCAGAATTTCCGGTTAACCCCCAGATTAAAGGCGCTTTGAAAAGTCTGGTTGGTGTGGTTGAGGTCGAAGAAGTTTAAGACTGTGTCTGTCTACCAGTGCGGCGGACGCCCGTCGCCGACGATCTCGCCACCACCCATGGCCTGCTCGCGCTCGGCCTCTCGTTCCATTAACATTTGTACCCGTCGGGTGAGACCGTCGATCTCGCTTTGTTGGCGGGCGGTGATATCTGACAAATCCTCATTCGTACGTGTCAGATGGGCAACCGCGCTTTCGAGGTCTTCCAAGCGGTTGTGATCGGTCATGGTCTTCCCTCGCGTTATGCTGTGGTGGCTTTTCCCGTCTACCGGTTTTTTATTTGCACGACCAGCGCAACTGTGGCGATTGATCTGATTGGTTCGCTTGCCCCTTGCGCAGGGGTCGGCTACACCGCAGGCGCGATTAGATCGAACGGGACCCGAGCCATGGCCAAAGTGAAAAAACAACCCCGCCCCAAGGCCGAGACGCCAAAGGGCTTTCGCGATTATTTTGGCGCGGATGTGACCGCGCGCAGCGAGATGCTGCAAAATATCGCCCAGGTCTATCATCGCTATGGCTTTGATGCGCTGGAAACCAGTGCGGTGGAAACCGTCGAGGCGCTGGGTAAGTTTTTGCCCGATGTCGACCGGCCCAATGAGGGCGTGTTTGCCTGGCAGGAGGATGAAGGCGACTGGCTGGCCTTGCGTTATGATTTAACAGCGCCTTTGGCGCGGGTCTATGCGCAGTTTCGCAATGATTTACCGCTGCCGTACCGCCGGTATGCGATGGGGCCAGTCTGGCGCAATGAAAAGCCGGGTCCAGGCCGCTTTCGCCAGTTTTATCAATGTGACGCTGATACGGTCGGGGCGGCGAGTGTCGCCGCGGACGCTGAGATTTGTGCGATGTTGTCGGATACGTTGGAGGTCGCGGGCATACCACGCGGAGATTACATTGTGCGGGTAAACAACCGCAAGGTTCTCAACGGGGTCATGCAAGTCGCAGGCGTTCTCGACCCGTCTGATCCTGAGAAATTTGCCGCCGAACGCGGCATTGTGCTGCGTGCTATCGACAAGCTTGATCGCTTGGGTCTCGATGGCGTGCGGGCACTGCTTGGCGCGGGGCGCAAAGATGCCAGTGGCGATTTTACCGACGGTGCGGGTCTTGGTCCGGAACAGGCAGAGATTGTGATGGCTTTTATGACAGCCAAAGCCCCCACCGCCGAAGCGACGCTCGCCACGCTTGGTGGTTTGGTGCAGGGCGCGCCGGTGGGGATTGAGGGCGTGCAGGAATTGGAAACTATGGCCGAGTTGTTGGCGGCCCAAGGCTATGCGGCCGACCGCATTGATATTGATCCGTCAGTTGTACGGGGACTAGGCTATTATACAGGACCGGTGTTTGAGGCCGAGTTGACATTTGAAATTCTGGATGAAAAAGGCCGCAAAAGGCAGTTCGGCAGCGTCGCCGGGGGCGGGCGTTATGACGATTTGGTCAAGCGCTTTACTGGCCAATCTGTTCCGGCCACAGGCGTCTCAATTGGGGTGGACCGCCTTTTGGCAGCTTTGCGTGAAAAAGGTCGGATGGGCGCGCAGGCACAGGGTCCGGTTGTGGTGACGGTGATGGATCGCGACCGCATGGCAGATTATCAAACCATCGTGGCTGAATTGCGAGCGGCTGGTATTCGTGCCGAGGTGTATTTGGGTAACCCTAAAAACTTTGGCAATCAGTTGAAATATGCAGACCGGCGCAATGCCCCTATCGCCGTGATCGAGGGTGGTGAAGAAAAAGAACGCGGGGTTATTCAGGTAAAAGATCTGATTCTTGGTGCCGAGATGGCCAAAGAAGCCAGCTTGGAAGAATGGAAAGCGCGCCCCAGCCAGTTTGAAATTCCGCGCAGTGATCTGGTGGCGAAAATACGTGACATCTTGGTGTCGCAACGCGGATGATAGCCGGGTCTGATATACGCGCCGAGGCGCTGCGGTTACAGGCCGGTTTTATCAACGCCGGTGCCGTGGTGCTGGAAACGTCGATCTTGCAACCTGCAGATTTATTGCTGGACCTGTACGGCGAGGATATTCGCGCCCGCGCCTATGTGACCTCTGATCCGTTGCGCGGCGAACAGATGCTGCGTCCTGATTTCACTGTGCCGGTGGTCCAGATGCATATGGCGGAGGGGGCCGAGCCTGCACGCTATACCTATGCCGGTGAGGTTTTTCGTCGGCAGCAAGATGATATGGCGCGGGCCAATGAGTATTTTCAGGTTGGCTATGAGATTTTTGACCGCCAGAACCCTGCCGCAGCTGACGCCGAGGTATTTGTGCAAATTTACAATGCCCTGCACGGGTTGTCTTTGCGTGCTGCCACCGGTGATATCGGTATCCTTACTGCCGCAGTGGCCGGATTGCAGACGACCGATGCCCGCAAACATGCTTTGCTGCGCCATGTCTGGCGGCCCAACCGCTTTAAAGCGCTGCTCGAGCAATTCTCGGGCCGCAAGCCGGTGCCGGCAAGCCGCAGGGCTTTGTTATCGGCAAAAACCGGTGTTGCGATTGAAGCTCCGATGATTGGATTGCGCAGTCGTGACGCTATCCAAACCCGCATTGATCACTTGCACCAAGACGCCATTGCAGATCCGCTTTCGAACGCAGAAGTTGATTTGCTGGATGCGATATTGCAGGTGCGTGACCCGGTCCCTCAAGCCTTGGCATCGCTGCGCGACATCGCGACGCAAATGCCGGCGCTGACACCGTCACTGGACCGGCTCGAGGCGCGAATGGCAGCGGTCATGACNCGGGGTATTGCGGTTGAGACACTTGACTTTGAGGCNAGCTATGGGCGCACCTCAATGGAATATTATGACGGGTTTGTTTTTGGGTTTTATGCCGAAGGGCGCTCTGATTTGCCCCCTGTCGCCCTTGGCGGGCGCTATGATGCACTGACCCTGCGTCTTGGGCAGGGGCGCGAAATTCCAGCTGTGGGCGGGGTAATTCGTCCCGACTTGATGCTGAACTTGGGGGCAGANGCATGAGTATTAAACTTGGTGTACCCTCCAAAGGCAGATTGATGGAGAAAACGTTTTCATGGTTTGGTGACCGTGGGGTAACTCTGCGCCGCACCGGGCTTGAACGCGAATATGCCGGATCGGTTGCGGGCGTTGCAGGTGTCGAACTGATGTTGTTGTCGGCTGGGGAAATTCCGCGTGAATTGGCGGCTGGGCGTATCCATCTGGGGGTGACCGGCACAGATTTGATCCGTGAAAAGCTGATTAATTGGGATCAGAAAGTTCAAGAATTGGCACCGTTGGGGTTTGGNTTNGCCGATTTAATTATTGCTGTGCCAAGCTGTTGGATTGATGTCGATACATTGGATGATCTGGATGCTGTGGCCGAAGCGTTCCGTGCCAATCACGGATTTCGATTGCGGATTGCAACCAAATACCACCGTCTGGTGCGCGATTTCTTGCGCAGAGCAGGGGTGGCNGATTACCAACTTGTTGACAGTCAGGGGGCCACGGAAGGCACGGTGAAAAACCTCACCGCAGAAGCAGTGGCTGACATCACCTCAAGCGGCGAAACCCTGCAGGCAAACCACCTGAAACTTTTGTCGGATGGTTTGATTTTGCAATCGCAGGCCACACTTTTTGTGACGCAAAATATCAGTTTCAGTCAAAGCCAGCNGGAGACCTTGAGCGTGTTGTACCAAACNCTTGATCTTTGACGTTAGGGTGACTTGGCTTAAAGGATGCCGATATCGGCCAGCGCACCGGCCAATTCAACCGGCAGACTATCCTCGTCTTGGCGCTCTGGCGACAGGTCGATTGGCGCATCATCAGGCTTGAGATAGCGCCAGCCTTGAAACGGCCGTTTGGGGGCAGAGGTGGTGCGGATTAATTCTGGTTCNAGTACAATTGCACAGCGTCGGATGCCATCTTGACCAAANACCTCGTCGAGGCGGACAATGCGTTGCCGGCATTGGATGAACCCTTTGATCACCCAATAAATACTGCCACCGTTNAGCAGGGCGCGTTCTTGTTTCGGCCACATGCGGGTGACATGTCTTGGGGCGCCGTCTGGGCCTTGGGCGCGCGCCATGGACTGCCAGTGGATCAATCCCTCTATCGACTCGGTGCCGACACTTAATTTTACCATATGTATGTAATTTGACATACATACCCCCTATATATAGCCTAAAGTCGTCGGGTGTACGCTTTGATAGCACGTTGACCTGTGGCCCCCTTCATTCTATCTTTCATGTCTGCCTGACTGATGCAACCTATGCAAGGATAGCCAATGACACGCTTTGCCGCCCCGATCGCCGAACAGATTTGGGATATGAAATATCGTTTTAAATCCGCTCAGGGTACGCCGGTGGATGTGACGATCGAGGATACTTGGCGGCGCATCGCCACGGACCTTTCACAGGTCGAGCAGACGCCAGAAATCTGGGCTGAAAAATTCTACGCAGCACTGGAAGATTTTAAATTTCTGCCAGCCGGGCGCATCACTGCTGGTGCCGGGACAGCGCGCAAGGTGACGCTGTTTAACTGTTTTGTCATGGGCACGATCCCTGATGATATGGCGGGTATTTTTGATATGCTGCGCGAGGCGGCGCTGACCATGCAGCAAGGGGGTGGGATNGGCTATGATTTTAGCACGATCCGGCCCAGTGGAGCAGATGTTAAAGGCGTGGCTGCCGACGCCAGCGGGCCGCTATCGTTCATGGACGTCTGGGATGCAATGTGTCGCACGATCATGAGCGCCGGCAGCAGGCGCGGTGCAATGATGGCAACCCTGCGCTGTGACCACCCTGATATCGAAGACTTTATAAACGCTAAATCGGATGCTGCGCGGCTGCGGATGTTCAATGTCAGTGTGCTGATCAGTGATGCCTTTATGGCGGCGGTCCAAAACGGCGACAGTTGGGATTTGCAGTTTGACGGCAAAGTGTATCAGACGGTAGATGCGCGCGGTTTGTGGGATAAAATCATGCGCTCGACCTATGAGTATGCCGAACCGGGGGTGATTTTCATCGACCGGATCAATCAAAGCAACAATTTACGGTACTGTGAAACCATCGCTGCGACCAATCCCTGCGGAGAACAGCCTCTGCCGCCCTACGGTGCCTGTTTGTTGGGGTCAATCAACCTGTCGCGATTGGTGACCACGCCATTCGAGACAGGGGCGGAAATTGACAGCGCCGCTTTGACGGATCTGGTGGCAACCGCAGTCCGCATGATGGATAATGTCGTTGATACCTCAAAATTTCCGCTTGAGGCGCAAGCGCAAGAGGCGCGCAACAAACGGCGCATTGGGCTGGGGGTGACAGGACTGGCAGATGCGTTGTTGATGGTCGGTCTGCGCTATGGCTCTGACGCTGGAGCAGCGCAAACCGAGGCATGGTTGCATGCCATTGCCCGTGCAGCCTATCTGGCTTCGGTGGATCTGGCCAAGGAAAAGGGCGCGTTTCCCCTGTTTGATGCCGAGCCCTATCTGGAAAGCGGTACCATGCAACTGATGGATGAGGACGTGCGCGACGCCATCCGGCGCGATGGCATTCGTAACGCGCTTTTGACGTCGATTGCTCCAACCGGCACGATCAGCCTGTATGCCGGCAATGTCTCTTCGGGAATTGAGCCGGTTTTTGCCTATAGTTACCGTCGCAAGGTGCTGCAAAAGGACGGCAGTCGGACTGAGGAAGAGGTGGTCGATTATGCGGTGCAGATGTGGCGCGATAAATTTGGCGATGTCGCTCTGCCCGATTATTTTGTCAACGCCCAGACCCTTGCGCCCGCAGACCATGTGAAAATGCAGGCAGCAGCGCAGAAATGGGTCGACAGCTCGATCTCTAAAACCATCAATTGCCCGGAAGATATTGATTTCGAAACTTTCAAGGATGTCTACCTTCAGGCGTACACGCTGGGCTGCAAGGGCTGCACCACTTATCGGCCAAACGCCGTCACGGGATCGGTTCTCAGCGTGTCAGAGACGTCTGATGCCACCCCCGAAGCGGATCAGGGTGCCGATGTTATTTATATGTCCGAGCCGTTGGACCGGCCGCAAACCCTGGAGGGGAATACTTATAAACTAAAATGGCCCAATAGCGAACATGCCATTTATGTCACCGTCAATGATCTGGTGATCAATGGCGCCCGCCGGCCCTTTGAGGTCTTTATCAATTCTAAAAACATGGAGCATTTTGCCTGGACGGTTGGGTTGACCCGGATGATCAGCGCGGTGTTCCGTCGAGGGGGGGATGTCTCATTTGTGGTTGAGGAACTGAAAGCGGTGTTTGATCCGCGTGGCGGTGCCTGGGTACAGGGCAAATACATTCCCTCGATCTTGGCGGCCATCGGTGGTGTGATCGAACAGCATATGGTTGCGACAGGGTTTCTCGCAGGTGAGGGCATGGCGCTGAAGGCCGATCCGAAAGCGCAGGTCATCAATCTTGACGCGCCGCGGGGGGCGTCCTGTCCCAGTTGTGGTGCATATGAAATGCAGATGAAAGAGGGGTGTATGACCTGCGGGTCCTGTGGTCATTCGAAGTGTGGTTGAGATAAAGTAATATAACTTACCGATTTGTGAAGTGACCCATCGGTTGCCCATGTCGTTCTAACTTGACCCCATTATCTACGCATAGGCTGTACATTGAGCGGCTTCACAACGATATTTTCGGGGTGAAGCCGTTTTGATTTTGGGCGTCGAATTTATGAGAATTTTGCACGCAGAGGCCATGCTTTGCCCGTCTCAAAAGCGGTAAGTTATTTTTTGACTGCATAAATAAATTTTTTAAAACATAGATTTCAAATCTTCTCTCCAAGTGGAAGGGCTTTGAAAACTGCTATGAAAAAGTGTTCCGCAGGAACATCGAGAGCCTGCCCTATAATCACCAATTCTGGCACACNGAACCGCCGTTGACCTGACCCAATCCGTGCCACAAACGATTGCTTACACCTAAATTGAACTGATGCTGAACTGTCATGGATGGACCAGNCACGGTTTAATGTCACCCCCGGTGTTCGCTTACCCCCTAACGTCATGATGGCGCTTGCTGTCGTGGCGGACCTCGCCTTGATTTTACGGGGAATATTTGATGTTTTTCAATATAGCGCGGTTTAACCATACAATGGCGGTATGTCAGTGATCTCACACTTTGTATGATCTTCTATTAAATGGGCAAATGAATACAATGGATTAGCATTAAAGCGCCATTTTTCTACGGTGCACGATACAAGTGGTTGGGATCGGATCCCAGTTTGGCACATGGTGCGGAGCGTGGACAAAGCGGGTTTGCCTCTTGCCATAGACCCGCGTAAGGTCTGTCGGTAAGTGAATGATTTGGGATGGCCGATGACCGAATATCCGTTTGATCTTGGGCTGTATTCGCGGCGCGTCACCACAGCCTCTGAGACATGTCAGCTCTGGTTTGACCGCGGTTTCAACTGGCTTTTCGGGTTCAACCACGAAGAGGCTGCGGTTTGCTTTAAAAACGCAATTGCCGCTGATCCGCACTGCGCCATGGCGCATTGGGGCGTCGCCTATGCCATTGGCCCCAATTATAATAAAACATGGAAGCATTTTGATGAGGCTGAAATGCCCGAAATGCTGTCACAGGCGCGGGCGGCACTCGTGCTGGCGCGGAAGACGGCAGCCCATGCCTCGGGTGTGGAGCAGGCGTTGGTAGCTGCGTTGTCAGAACGGTTTCAGGCCGACACCGCAGCGGCGGATATGGCTCCTTGGAGCGATGCTTATGCCCTGGCAATGCGGCGCGTCTCTCAGCAATTTCCCGAGGACCTTGATGTCATCGCGCTCTGTGTTGATGCAATGATGAACCGCACGCCTTGGCTTATGTGGGACCTCTGCGAGGGGGTGCCGAATCCGGATGCAGATACGATTGAATGTCGGCAGATGCTGGAAACACAGATTGCTGGTGTCCGCGCCGTATCGGGTCCTTTTCACCCGGGTATCTGGCATCTTTACGTTCACTTGATGGAGATGTCGCCCGAGCCTGAAAAAGCCCTAAGGGTGGCGGATGAGTTGCGTGGCTTGGTGCCTGATGCGGGTCATCTTGAGCATATGTCGACGCATATTTACGTTTTGTGCGGCGATTATCAGGCGGTGGTCGCGGCCAATCATGCAGGCATCGTTGCGGATGAAAAATACCTTGCCTACGCAGGGCCAATGAATATTTACACGCTTTACCGGGTGCATAATTATCATTTTAAACTGTATGGCGCGATGTTTTTAGGGCATTATGATGCGGCTATGGAAGCGGTGGCGGCGCTGGCTGAAACGGTGCCGGAGGAATATCTGCGCTGGGAATATCCGCGCATGGCGAACGTGGTAGAAGGCTATCTATCGATCTATGTTCATGCCTATATCCGGTTTGGTCGTTGGCAAGAATTGCTGGGGCTTACGCTGCCTGCGGATCGCGAGACTTACGCTATGACCACCGCGATGGTTCATTATGGCAGGGCCGTTGCCCATGCCGTTTTGGGTCAGATCGACGCCGCAACCTCGGAACAGGCACTGTTTGAGGCGGCAATCCCGAACGTGCCGAAACAGCGGTATATGCATACGGTGAGATGTCGGGATATTTTGGCAGTAGGGCGCGAGATGTTGGCGGGTGAATTGTTATANCGCACTGGTGATTTTGATCGTGCCTTTGCCCATTTGCGCCAGGCGGTCGTGCTGGAAGATGCGCTGCCCTATGATGAGCCTTGGGGATGGATGCAACCGGGTCGCCATGCGTTGGGGGCGCTTTTACTAGAGCAGGGGCATTTTGAGGAGGCCGCTGCCGCCTATCGTGCTGACCTTGGTCTGGAGCAGACGGTGATCCGATCCAACCAGCATCCTAATAACATCTGGGCTCTGCAGGGCTTATATATGTGTTATCTAAAAATGGGGGAAACAAGGCTTGCAGCAATGATTAAACCGGCGCTGGATATCGCGCAGGCACGGGCGGATCAGACGATTCAAAGCTCGTGTTTTTGTGCGCGCCAAGCTGCGGAATAACTGCGGCTCTGCAGGCATGGCTGATTACAGCAGCAAAGTGAGGCACAGCAGCGGAATTGATATCAGAAATGATAAAACAACCACCGGAGCCAGCGGCTTTGGATCAACATTATAGGCGGATGCAAATACCAAGACCATCGTTCCACTGGGGCCAACGGCAACCATGAGGCCAGGTTTAAGCATCTCGGCGGATTGATGTAACAGGCCGCCGGCAATGATCATAAAGACCAGTGGTTGCAGAATGACTTTGATACTAGAAATGGCCACAGCGAATTTCAATTGCGCCAGTATCGGGGTGTTATAAATGACAATTCCCATCGAAAAAAGCGCTGTGGGTGCGGCTGCATAAGCTGAAAACGTGACTAACTTGGTTAAATACACCGGCAATTCAATCGCAAGTGCCACCATTAAAAGACCGGCGAAAACTGCCAGAACGGGCGGGTTTTTCGANAGACGTGCCAGAATGCCGAACAAAGACATACTTTGGCTGGTCAGCCCTTCCAAGACGGAGATGACGATCAGCGCAATGAGGATGGTGTCAACAATAATGATCGCNCTGATTTGGTCGATAATATACCCTGCAAAGAGGTTCTGNGCGATTGGCAGGACAAAAAGCACGTGATTTGACAAGGTTGTTGCAAGGCCGATTAAAACCGATGTTTTCAGCGGTAATTTCCAAAAGCGATGCGCCACGAGGCTTCCGATTGTTCCGGTCACGGCCTGTGAAAAGACATAGCAAGCGAGCAGGATGAAATTGAACTTTTCGAAATTTGCATTTGTGATCAGATTGATACAGAACATTGGNAGCGCAAAGAAAAACACCATACGGTTTAGTTCCTTGGCACTGTTTAGACTGAACATCTGAAGTTTTGCGCTGAAAAAACCCAGTACCACGACCAAGATTATCGGGGTTACGCCGTCAAGAACCATTTGAGCACCTCTTTGAGTGATAGGTCGTGAGCACTGATTTGATATTTCGAGAAAACGGTCGTGAGGCGCAAGGAATTTTGATCCGTATATAAGCGGTCCGTTACGTCACAGCAGGCCCCCTGGCACGGTATCCTTGGGCATGGTGCGGACGCTTAACCAACGGATGCGATTTGCACGGAAGACAACAGTTTTATCTTGCGCAGGTGCCCAATCTGGGGTCTGACAACGATCATGGGACAACCGGATTACACCTTTGAGCAGGCGGCGGTGCAGCGGGGGCTGCAGTACGTTGCCGGGGTGGATGAGGTGGGGCGGGGGCCATTGGCTGGGCCTGTGACCGCTGCTGCGGTGATTTTAGACCCGCAGAGTATCCCGCAGGGCTTGAATGATTCAAAGAAACTGACCGCAAGACGCCGGGCTGAAATAGCTGATGATATATGGCTTATGGCACAGGTTGCAGTGGCCCATGCAAGCGTTGCTGAGATCGATGAGCTGAATATTTTGCGGGCTTCGCATCTGGCGATGCAGCGCGCAATTGATGAGTTGCCACAGCGACCCGATCATGTGCTGATTGATGGTAATATGATCCCGCGCGGGTTAAAAATTTCAGCACAAACGATTGTAAAAGGCGATGCACGTTCGCTGTCAATTGCTGCGGCATCCATNGTCGCAAAGGTGGCCCGGGACCGGATCATGTGCGCTTTGGCCGCAGATTTTCCCGGCTATGGTTGGGACAGCAACGCCGGATATCCGTCCAAAGCGCATAAAATGGCGCTGCAAAGCCTAGGTGTGACCCCACACCATAGACGTTCGTTTAAACCTGTCCACAATATCTTGTATCCAGAAAAATAACTAAGCATNTGATTTAAAAACAAATTGACTGCGAATCAGCTTTGACTCATCCTAGGGGCGAAGACCGAGTGTAAAAATGCACCGGATATTGAGGCATGAAATGACACAACTNACCAAAACGAAAAGTGCAGCGGCGCTGCCACTAAATACGATCCTTGCGGGCGACTGCATTGAGGTGATGAACAGCCTGCCCGAGGCATCGGTAGATCTGATCTTTGCCGATCCACCCTATAACCTCCAGCTTAAGGGTGACTTGCATAGACCCGATAATTCTCTTGTTGATGCGGTGGATGATGATTGGGACCAGTTTTCGTCTTTTGCGGCTTATGACCGCTTTACCACCGCTTGGCTCAAAGCCGCGCGCCGATTGCTCAAGCCGACTGGAGCGATCTGGGTCATTGGATCGTATCACAATATTTTTCGGGTTGGCTCGGCGTTGCAAGATCAAGGGTATTGGTTATTGAACGACGTTGTCTGGCGTAAATCGAATCCTATGCCAAATTTTCGTGGCAAACGGTTTACCAATGCGCATGAGACAATGATCTGGGCGTCAAAATCTGAAGGTGCGAAATATACGTTTAACTATGAAGCACTGAAAGCACTGAACGAAGGCATTCAGATGCGCAGCGACTGGGTACTGCCAATTTGTACCGGACATGAGCGGCTGAAAGATGCCGCGGGTGATAAGGCGCATCCAACGCAGAAACCAGAATCGCTCTTGCATCGGGTTTTATTGGGGGCCAGCAATCCGGGCGATGTGGTGCTTGATCCGTTCTTTGGCACTGGCACCACGGGTGCAGTGGCGAAAATGCTGGGCCGCGAATTCATTGGAATTGAGCGCGAGGCAAAATACCGCAAAGTGGCGAAGGCGCGCATTGCAAAAATCCGGAAATTCGACCGTGAAGCCCTGCAGGTCACGGCTGCAAAACGCGCGGAACCGCGGGTGCCTTTTGGTCAGTTGGTTGAACGTGGCATGTTGCGCCCAGGCGAGGAACTACTGTCGATGAATGGCCGTCACAAGGCAAAAGTGCGGGCTGATGGCACCTTGATCGGAGATGACGTCAAGGGGTCCATTCATCAGGTTGGTGCAGCCTTAGAGGGGGCACCAAGCTGTAATGGTTGGACGTATTGGTATTTCAAACGCGATGGCCGGACTATTCCGATTGATCTGTTGCGTCAGCAGGTTCGCGCAGAGATGGAAACCCGTCCACATTGAGCGTCTGAATGAGATTGTGTTGTGACACTGTGATCTCATGTGGATTTTGGGGCTGGTCGAACTGATTTTAACCAGATTGGGTCGTGAACCTAGCCGTAAATTCGCCCGTATAAAGCGGTCCAAAACCTCACTTTTCAAGTGGGGTTTTTAATTGGACGACATTTACGAGCTCAAATGATCGTTTGCGTCAGCTATCTCTATTGATTCACTGGTTTTTCTGGACGAAGTCCGCACAATATCGTATACTTTATTTCAATTGGAGCGAGATGACTCCGAATGTTGAGGCTATAACAGATGTTTTCCGAGCGGTTCTCGAACCTACCGGCCTATGCGTTTCCGCGTTTGCGGGCGCTGTTGGATGGCCATGTGCCCGGTGGAGAGGCCGTGCAGATGACCATTGGCGAGCCGCAACATCCCTTTCCTGAATGGGTGCAGCAAACGCTGGCACAGCATGTGGGAGAGTTTCAAAAATATCCCCCCAATGATGGTGCGCCAGAATTGCTGTGTGCAATCACAGATTGGGTGGCACGGCGCTTTGGGGTGAACCTAGATCCGGCCACTCAAGTGATGGCATTGAACGGGACCCGCGAGGGGCTTTACAATGCCGCAATGGCGCTTTGCCCNGAACAAAAACAGGGTAAGCGATCCGTGGTTTTGATCCCCAACCCGTTCTATCAGGTCTATATGGTGGCAGCGATGTCGGTCGGTGCCGAACCGGTGTTTGTTCCGGCGACCGAGACGACCAATTATTTGCCTGACTTTTGTTCGGTCGATCCGACGATTTTAGAGCGGACTGCGATTGTTTACCTGTGTTCGCCCTCAAACCCGCAAGGGGCGATTGCAAGTGCCGAGTATTGGCGCGATCTTATCGCGCTGGCGGAAAAGTATAATTTTCAGATTTTTGCCGATGAGTGTTATAGTGAAATCTATCGTGGGTCGGCGCCTGTGGGTGGCCTTGAGATTGCTGCGCGAATGGCCGCAGATCCGGAACGTGTTGTTGCCTTCCATTCGCTGTCCAAGCGCTCTAATTTGCCGGGCTTGCGGTCGGGGTTTGTGGCCGGCGGGCCGCGCAGTTTGGCGCGTATCAAGCAGTTACGGGCCTATGGGGGTGCGCCCTTACCACTGCCCTTAGTTCGGGTTGCTGAACGCGCTTGGTCGGATGAGACGCATGTGGTTGAAAATCGTCGACTGTATGATGAAAAATATGCGCTTGCCGACGAGATTTTTGCATCCGTTTCCGAGTATCGCAGCCCGCCTGGCGGTTTTTTTCTTTGGCTACCAGTTGAAGACGGGGAGCAGGCGGCGCTGAAACTATGGACATCGTCCGGTGTGCGGGTACTGCCTGGAGCCTATCTGGCAAAAGAAATCGACGGACAGAATCCCGGGAAATCCTATATTCGGGTCGCTCTTGTGGCCCCAAAACCAGAGATGGTGCGCGGNCTTACGCTGTTGCGCGACTGTCTTTGGCCCTAACAGAACGAGGCTAAGATGGCATATCAAGCACGTGACCGAGACCCGCTTTTTGACAGCAGTATGCAGGCGATGATCGAGAAACGAGGCAAAGAATTGTTTGGNCTAATNCTTGTNGGGTTGGCGGGTCTTATGACGGCGATGATTGTCAGTTATAGCCCTGAAGATCCCAGCTTTATGGCGGTGACGGATGTGCCGGTACAGAACTTTTTGGGGCATATCGGGGCCTCGATTGCCGCGCCGATTTTTATGATTATCGGCTGGAGCAGCTGGGTCTTCGCGCTGGTCTTGGGTGTATGGGGCGTTCGTTTTATATGTCACGCTGGATCTGACCGTGGGTTGGGACGGATTGTTTTCCTTCCGGTGGTGCTGGCTTTAAGCTCGATGTATGCATCGACATTGGTGCCATGGGGTGGCTGGACGCATAGCTATGGTTTGGGTGGTTTATTTGGCGATACCGTGGTGGGTCTTTTACTGAACAGTTTGCCCATTGATCTGGCGTGGAGTGTCAAGATTCTATCGGTGCTTCTAGCGCTGGTCATTGTCGGAGCCCTCTCGTTTTTACTGGGTTTTTCTCTGTCCGAGTTGCGCGCCTGCGNGCGGTTTTTATTGGTTGGCATTATACTTTCTTATGATCGCTTGATGCAGCTTTTGGGCCGCGGCACAGTTGGGACCTTACGCCTTGCTCAACAGGCCCAACAAAAGCGAAGGTTGGCCCAAACCCATGCCGCCCAAAACCATGCCGCCCAAAACCATTCAGACCAAAGTCCTGTGACGGTTCAGGGCATGGGGGGCGCGCGGTCGCAAAATGGTTCAGATGTCTACGGTCAATCTGACGGCGGCACAGCTAATGCCGCTCCGGAAGGTTTGTCATTTCTGTCCCGTATGCCGGGATTTGTGCAACGTACCGAACCATTGATTGCCCCGGCCACTCGGCCTCTGCCGCAGGCAGAACTGGTTGAACGCGCGCCAGATATCCGGCTTGAAAACATGCCGGATGATGCGCAGATTAAAGTGAAAATCGCCAATGTGATCAAATCAAGGGTCACTCAATCCCCCGGGTCACATGAAGAGATGGTGCCGTCGCCGATGGATCCGCAAAGCCCAACTGTCTCGGACAATGCAGCCGCGTGGCAGACAGACGCACTGAGCGGGTTTGGCTCAGAACCCAATTTGCATACGCAGCCATTATCGCCGGCTTCTGATTTTAATCAGGCTCTCAGCTTGGATTTAGAGACGCAGGATGGCTCTGGTCCTGTCCACATGGGGCTGCCAACAGAAGCTTCAAACAGAAAAGTGGTTCACCATACCCAACGCAAAGCATTGCAGGCATCAACGCGGGCGGCGGCAGAGGCACAGCCTGCTTTGCAATTTGAAGACCAGAGTAGCCCTAGTTATGAGCTGCCACCGCTGGCATTGTTAGCGGATGGGTCTGATATCGTGCCTCACCAGTTGTCAGATGAGGCCTTGGAAGAGAACGCGCGCATGCTCGAGTCGGTGTTGGATGACTACGGGGTGAAAGGCGATATTGTCAGCGTGCGGCCAGGACCCGTGGTGACCATGTACGAGCTCGAGCCAGCGCCAGGTCTTAAAGCGAGCCGCGTGATTGGATTGTCCGACGATATTGCACGCTCAATGTCTGCCCTGTCGGCACGGGTGTCGACGGTTCCGGGCCGCTCGGTGATCGGAATTGAATTGCCCAATGAGCACCGCGAAAAAGTTGTGTTACGCGAAATTTTATCCAGTCGGGATTTTGGTGACAGTGCGCAGAAGCTGCCACTGGCTTTGGGTAAAGATATTGCCGGTGATCCGGTGGTGGCAAATTTGGCAAAGATGCCGCACCTGTTGATTGCAGGCACCACCGGGTCGGGTAAATCGGTGGCGATCAACACCATGATTTTGTCGTTGCTTTACAAGTTGACCCCAGATGAATGCCGGATGATAATGATCGACCCTAAAATGCTAGAATTAAGTGTATATGATGGCATTCCCCATCTGTTATCGCCCGTGGTGACCGATCCCAAAAAAGCTGTGGTGGCGCTGAAATGGGTGGTCGGCGAGATGGAGGAACGGTATCGCCGGATGTCAAAAATGGGGGTCAGGAATATCGACGGCTTTAATGGCCGGGTTGCAGATACGCTGGCAAAAAATGAACTGTTCAGCAGGACAGTGCAGACCGGTTTTGATGATGAAACCGGCGAGCCAATTTTTGAAACCGAGGAATTCTCTCCAGAAAAAATGCCNTATATTGTNGTCGTGGTCGATGAGATGGCCGATTTGATGATGGTGGCGGGTAAAGAAATTGAGGCCTGCATCCAGCGCCTCGCGCAGATGGCGCGCGCCTCGGGTATTCACCTGATTATGGCGACGCAACGCCCGTCAGTCGATGTGATTACTGGCACGATCAAAGCCAATTTTCCCACCCGGATTTCATTTCAGGTAACGTCAAAAATCGATAGCCGAACGATTTTGGGCGAAATGGGCGCCGAGCAACTTTTGGGTATGGGGGACATGCTTTACATGGCGGGAGGGGCAAAAATCAGCCGCTGCCACGGTCCCTTTGTGAGTGATGAAGAGGTCGAAGAGATTGTCAGCTATTTGAAAACCTTTGGACCGCCAGAATATGTAAATAAAGTCCTAGATGGCCTCGATCAGGAAAAAAGTGGTGATATTGACTTGGTTTTGGGGCTCGGCAACGGATCAGAAGGCGAGAACGCTTTATATGATCAAGCCGTGGCAGTTGTCATCAATGATCGCAAATGCTCAACGTCATATATTCAGCGCAAATTGGCGATAGGATATAACAAGGCGGCCCGANTGGTTGAGCAGATGGAAAGCGAAGGTCTGGTCTCGGGGGCGAACCATGTGGGCAAACGCGAGATACTGATCCCGGAGGCCCAGTAATATACCTGTGAGGGCGACACCAATCTGGTCACGAAAATGTTCACTGCCAATGGTGCGAATACCTGTTAGGATGNCCGAATGAACCCTATNCGTTATGTTTTACTTGTCCTGTTGTTTCTGACCCAATTTGCACCGGCATTCGCCGAGAAAATTTCGCTGCGTGATTTGTCNGCCTACTTAAACGGGATCACGACGGCTGAATTTGAGTTCTCTCAGATCAATGATGATGGTTCNGTCTCGCAAGGCAAAATTTATATAAAACGACCGGGAAGAATGCGATTTGAATACAACCCGCCAAACAATGCGCTAGTGCTCGCCTCGTCGGGACGGTTGGCNATTTTTGATGATAAAGGCAATCAAGATCCGGTAATATACCCTTTGAAACGGACGCCACTTGCGATCATTCTGGCCAAGAATATCGACTTGGCCTCTTCGCCGATGGTGGTGGGGCATGAGGTCGAAGGTGCGGTGACCGTTGTCAGCGTCGAGGACCCAGGCCACCCTGATCAGGGTCGCGTTGAACTCGTCTTTATCGGCCCCGAGCCGGTCTTGCGTCAATGGGTGGTTCGCGATGCCAATGGTGGGACCACTACCATGATATTAGGTGATTTTCAAACCGGCATGGCGCTCGGATCCAGTTTGTTCAATATCACGCATAACACCAATGCCAGACGCAATTAACAAGCCAGACAGGATTGGCAGGTCAGACCGGACAAGTTCGCAATTGGGCACGATATTTATCACTGCGTCTCGAAACCTTATCTGCGACTGAAATCAACCAACTTTTTCGCAGATGTGTGCCGCGCGAATATCCTGTGTGTCCTTCGTGATAGGCAAGGTATTGATTGCGCGCGTCCGATAGGGCAATGCCGTTNCGTTTCTTGCTCTTTGTCATATACCAACCGATGAAATCCGCAGCATCGCCTATATCACTGCGCTGCGCCCAGCGTCGCCCAGTTTTCTTGCGATAATCATCCCAGGTTCCGTCCAGCGCTTGCGCATAGCCATAGGCAGAACTGACGCGGCCGCGTGGGATAATCCCTAAGAAATATCTGCGGGGGGTTTTGGCATTTCGAATGAATTTACTCTCTTGATGGATGGTGGCCATTTGCACGTGGATTGGCACGCCCCATTTGCGTTCAGAGGCGCGAAAGGCGCGGACAAATTGCGGTCGCTGGTCCAAGATTGCGCAGGCATTCTCCATCTGGCTTGGCGCTCTTGAATACCGCGAGCTACAGCCTGCAACCAATAGGAGGATCAATAGGGCATAAATGGATTTCGTCATATCTAACTCATCTATTACGATGCGCTTACTCGTATACTAAAAGTTGTGGTTAGAGAACCATATTCCTATGCCTANAGTAGAATTGTGATCAAAACCGGCAGGCTCAGTACAGACATGAGGCTTGAAACCACAACCAGCCCAGCAACAGACTGCGCATCTGCGCCATATTTTTCTGCCAGTAAATAGGATGTAACCGCCACAGGCGTCGTCAATTGTAAGACCAGAATGGCAAANGCAACCGGCTCGAGGTCAAAATACCGCCCCGCAGCCCAGGCCGCGGCACTGCAAATGATCAATTTGATGAGTGCCAGCGCGATGGNTTGTGTCAATCGGTTGGAGCGCAACCTAGCCACTGCAACCCCCAATGTGATAAGCATCAAAGGAATGGCCATTTGGCCCAATAGGGTCAGGGAGTTGGTTAAAAAAACCGGCGTTTGCCAGCCCTGCACCATGAAAATACCACCCAAAAGGGTCGCGGGAATCAAGGGTTCTTTGAACAGTTTGCCAAGGCCGCCACCACCCGCCACCAGCCAGACACCAAAGGTGAAAGAGATAATTGCCATGATGGCAAACACAACGATCGCATAGCTCAGACCGGTCTGACCAAAGGCAAAAAATGCCAAAGGCATGCCGACATTGCCGGTATTGCCAAACAAAAGGGTCGGCAGGAACGTCCGTTGCGACAGGCCAAAAGCTTTGAGCACCACAAAGCCGACAACTGCAACACCAAGATAGGCCATGACCGTCGCCATTGAAATATCGGTCAACTTTTTTGGGGTGATTTCGGTTTGCATTAAAGACACAAAGATCAGACAGGGCACCGCCAATGTCATAACGATCTGGGTCACAAACTGGACACGATATTCGAAACCGAGTTTGACCCAAGTATATCCGATACCCGCCAAAAGAAACACAGGCGTTACGATTTCAAGGACTGTAAGAGCTAAAGCCAACGCACGCTTCTGTAAAAAATGAGGACTGTTAATGGACAAGTCACATGCTTTGAGTTTAATAGCAATACCAACAGGGGGCTTCAATGGCTGCAACACAGGCAAAGTATCATTTGGGACAGGTTGTCCGGCATAAAAAATACCCGTTTCGCGGCGTTATTTTTGATGTTGATCCAACGTTTGACAACACCGATGAATGGTACGAAGCGATTCCAGAAGGCAGCCGTCCGATCAAAGAACAACCATTTTATCATCTTCTGGCTGAAAATGAACAAAGTTTCTACGTCGCATATGTTTCAGAGCAAAATCTTATTGTGGATGCTTCCGGAGAGCCGGTAGGTCATCCAGATATTCCAGACCTGTTCGGTCCGTTTGAAAACGGACAATACCCGCTTTACTTTAATATGAATTGATTTGCTCGGGCCGGATGAAATGGCCGGATCTGCGGTTCAATACCCCAAAGCACAGCCGTCTTTACGTGGATCCGAGGCACCTTCCAGCACACCGCTGGCGTGGCATGTGATGGCCTGAGCCCCACCGATTGGAGCGTCAGCCCAGCTAACCGTGTGACCTAGGTCTGTCAATTCTGCCGCAGTTTTTGGCTCGTATTCGGTTTCTAGATTGAGGGTGCCATTCTCAAAGAAGCTGCGCGGTCCGTCGATCGCAGTTTGGGGGTCCATACCAAAATCAATCATATTGCTGACAAATCTGGTGTGGCCGTTTGATTGGTACTGGCCGCCCATCACGCCAAAAGGCATGAGCATGCTTTGGTCTTGGCGCAGCATCCCTGGGATAATTGTATGCATAGGCCGCTTCCCACCGCCCAACTCGTTCGGGTGCCCGGGCGTCAGATTAAAGCCGGCTCCGCGATTTTGGAAAAGAATACCAAATTTTTCAGATGCAATGCCTGATCCAAAACCATTAAAAATTGAATAGATCAGCGACACCGCCATCCGGTCTTTGTCCACGACGGTGATGTAGATTGTGTCTTTGTGAACGGTCTCGGTAATGCGGTCGACCGCCTGTATCACGCTCGATGGATTCACCAAGGCCGCCAGAGCAGTCGCGGTTTTGGGGTCGGTCAAATAGTCTTCACGCGCCATATGCCGAGGGTCGGCGATAAAACGGTTGCGGGCGTTATAGGCCAGTTTGGCGATCTCTGCCTCGATATGGGTGCGTTGGGCTCCAAAGGGATCAAGACCAGAGAGGTTGAAATGCGACAGCATATTCAACATCAAGATGGCCGTCGCGCCCTGCGCGTTGGGCGGATGTTCGACCAACTCTGTTCCCTTGTAATCGCCGCAGATGGGGGTGGTATAATCAGGTTTTTCCGAGATGAAATCCTCAGCTTGATGGACACCGCCCATCGCGCGCAACGTCTGCAGCATATCGTCGGCAACTTCGCCCTCGTAAAAGGCCTTTGCGCCGTCTTTGGCAATGCGCCGCAAGACGTCTGCCTGTCCCGGGGCCCGGAACAATTGTCCGGCTTTGGGTGCGGTCCCTTCTGGCAAGAAAAACCGAAGTCCGTCTGATTGCAGCCTATTTTGATCTTTTTGCCAGTCTAATGCGACCCTTGGCGCGACCGGCACGCCAGCCTCGGCGTAGTGGATAGCGGGCGCCAAAACCTGATCGAGCCCTAAAGCCCCCCAGTCTTGTGCTAATTGGCAAAATGCGCCAACAGCTCCAGGCACAGACACTGCGTGTGCGCTGGCAACCGGAACGGTTTGGTGACCCTGCGCACGCAGTTCTGCGGCGCTGGCCTGTTGCGGTGCGTGGCCGGACCCGTTCAAAGCCTTGATATCATCGCTTCCGGCGGGTGAGAACAGCACAAAGCAATCGCCGCCAAGTCCGGTCATTTGCGGCTCGCAAAAACCCAACAGCACCGCACCGGCGATTGCGGCATCCATTGCATTGCCGCCCTGTTGCAAGATGTTGATAGCGCTCTGTGCNGCCAGAGGATGCGACGTAGCGCACATGCCGTTTTCTGAGAAAACAGCCGAACGGCCGGGTTTTTGGAAATTTCGCATGCTGTCCCTCGGTAGATTTTATTCGATGCCCTAAAGCGCGGGCCGTTCACTCTACTGGAAGGGCATAGCATTGGTGCCGTTGGTTGCCAAGCGCAGGCGATCTACAGCACCGATGTGATGACGTTCAAACACTGCGGCCANAAAGACCACTGCGTTACTTTATTGGGAAGGTTGAAATTGGGCAGGTTGAAAAATTCGGTCGTGCTTGCGTAAGTTGGTCTGGAGGCTGTGCACTTAAGCAAGCNGCGCTGGTGGGTCTTCCAGCCGAATTTTAAGATACAGATGATTTTTCCCTTTGTGGCGCTNGTGGGTGATATCATAACTGAGCTGGCGGATCAGGAACCAGCCAAANCCGCCTTCGGGCAAAGAGGCCTGAATATCAACAGCGGACATATGGTCATTTGTAAGACAGTGCGCGGGCAGTGGAATGCCAGAATCTGNAATNTCAAAACCCAGATGGGCAGGGAATGGTTGACAGGTGATTTCAATGATACCACTACCCTGATTTCTATAGGCATGTTTGACGATATTATTTAGCACTTCAACCAGCGCGACCTGAATTTTTCCCTGATCCGTTGCGCTGAGTTGCCATGGATTGAGACCATGAAGCAGGGCCTTCATTGCCTGACGGGTGCCAAGATTACTGCTTGTATACCGCAACAGCAATTTACCCGCGCTGGGTATGCAGACGCATCCAGTATCGTCCCCAAGACGCGCTCGTTTTAATGCTCGTTCAATTGCCGTCATTTGACAAAGCCTTATCAACAGATGTGTGAATTTTAAAAACCGTATCCATTCGAGTGAGCTGGAAAACTTTTGCAACGGTTGGTGTCAAACCAGCAAGGTCCAGTTTTTTGTCGCCCTTGAGTTGTTTCATAGATGCGACAATTGCTCCGAGCCCGCTCGAGTCAATAAAATCGACCTCAGCTAGATCCAAAATTACATGCTGGGCCGTATCATCAATTTCGGCTCGAATCTCATCCTTGAATTGAATTGCTACGGCCGCATCTATATGCGTCATATGTGCGGTCACGACCAAAACTTTGCCGCGATACCTGCTCGATAGTGCCATAAAAACCTCTTGCCATGCTGGTCAGTGATTGCAAGCTAACGCAGAATCCTTACTAATCTGTTTCAAAGTGTGTGGACCGGGAGAACAGATTTGCAACAGGTTGTTATTGCGGGTGCAGCCCGCACCCCGATGGGCGGTTTTCAGGGGGTATTTCGGGATGTCACGGCTGCGTCCCTTGGGGGTGTTGCCCTTAAGGCTGCGCTTAACGATGCACGGTGCACAACTGTAGATGAAGTCATAATGGGCTGTGTGTTGGGCGCCGGTCAGGGTCAGGCACCGGCGCGACAAGCCGGATTTGCGGCGGATTTGGCCGAAGAGGTGCCTGCCACAACATTGAATAAAATGTGTGGGTCTGGGATGAAGGCGGCGATGATTGCCCATGACCAGATCGCTTTGGGTCAAGCTGATCTGGTTGCGGCGGGCGGTATGGAAAGCATGTCAAATGCGCCGTATCTTCTGCCCAAAATGCGCGGGGGAGCGCGCATCGGCCATGGGCAGGTGATTGATCACATGTTCCTTGACGGGTTGGAGGATGCCTATGACAAAGGTCGCCTGATGGGAAGTTTTGCCGAGGATTGTGCACAAAAATTTCAACTCACCCGCCAAGCGCAGGATGAATATGCGGTGGGATCTCTCAGTAAGGCTCTGTCGGCCCAAGACAGCGGTGCTTTCGCACATGAGATCACCCCCGTCACTGTTCCGACCCGTGGCGGTGACTTGGTGGTGGATGCCGATGAACAACCAGGCACGGCGCGGCCTGAAAAAATCCCGCATCTTAAACCGGCGTTTCGTGATGGTGGCACGGTGACGGCGGCCAATGCCTCCTCTATTTCGGACGGGGCGGCGGCCTTGGTACTTGCTGATGTCGATCACGCCCAAGCCGCGGGTTTGAATATTCGGGCGCGCATCGTGGGGCATAGCAGTCACGCGCAGGCGCCAGAATGGTTTTCTACTGCGCCGATCCCCGCAGTACAAAAGTTGTTGGCGCGGATCGGTTGGGATGCCAGCGATGTTGATCTATGGGAGGTCAACGAGGCCTTTGCCGTGGTACCAATGGTGTTTATGCATGAATTTGGCCTGTCTCGTGATAGCGTCAACGTCAATGGCGGCGCCTGCGCCTTGGGACATCCGATTGGAGCGTCGGGGGCGCGTATTCTTGTGACCTTGCTGAATGCGTTGGAAATTCGCGGATTGAAGCGCGGTGTGGCGGCCATTTGTATTGGCGGGGGCGAGGGCACCGCTATGGCGATTGAGCGGGTCTGAAAGGATGGTGGACTATGCGCTGCTGGCCAAAACCATTGCCGCACTGACCGAGGGTGAAACAGATCCCGTTGCGCTGATGGCAACGGTGGCCTGCGAGGTGCATTTTTCGGATGCACGGTTTGATTGGACAGGTTTTTACCGGGTTGTGGCTCCGCAGGTGATGAAAATCGGGCCTTATCAGGGTGGCCATGGCTGTCTTGTGATCCCCTTTTCGCGCGGTGTCTGCGGCGCTGCGGCGCGCAGTGGTGAAATTCAACGTGTTTCGGATGTGACTGTTTTTAAGGATCATATCGCATGCGACAGTCGCACCCAGTCAGAGCTGGTATTACCGGTCTATACGGGATCTGGTGCTTTGTTGGGGGTGTTTGATATCGATAGCCACCAGCGGGATGCCTTCGACTGCCGGGATGCCGAGGCATTGCAGGATATCCTGGCGAAGACGTTTTCACAGGTGCATGATACCCCTCTTTCTGGCGGATGAAAATTACTGGTAAATTTTCACTAAACAGGTATAGATGAAAAAAAGATAATTTTTTTCATGGAGCAGCCATGCTGCACAGCTTAGATTCTCCGGGTGAAACCCTTGGCGCTGACTTGCGCGCCCTGCGCAAAG
>NYVC01000055.1 GCA_002684375.1 Marinovum sp. | reverse complement strand
TGACCAAACATGGTTGCGATAATCAGGACGTAGACGAAATAAGCCCTGACCACTTAATGTCTTTCACGATCTTCTTGCCAGGGCTCTTCGTTGTTTTTCACATATTCCACTCCTCAGTGGTTATGATGAGCAACAAACACTCTCTTAGCGTATAACGCTATTTGGACACATAGGCGTTGACGTCAGACAATTGACACTAAGAGTGGTTAGTTTATCCATGAACATAAATTTGAAAGTCATCAAGAAAATGCCCAAAAAAACTCGAGCAGTCGTTTGTATGAAGTGGGGATCACTTTATCCAGCAGAATATGTCAACGTACTGTACAATGCAGTGAAGGCTAATCTTAAGTCAGAATATAGATTTATCTGCTTCACAGATAACCATGCTGGGCTACTCCCTGAAATCGAAGTTCGACCGATTGTGGATATGGAACTTCCAGAACGTGCATGGCAATCAGGCGCTTGGCCAAAAATTAGCGTCTTCACTCGAGAAGCTTTTGATTTTGAAGGCCGGGCGCTTTTTATTGACCTTGACACAATCATTACAGGTGACCTTGAGCAGTTTTTCAACACTTCCAACGGATCCTTTAGAGCGATTGGTCCAAATTCTTGGACAAAATCAAAAAAACGCAAGCCCGCGATATATTATCTCGGAAAGCGTCTTATCGCCTCTCTTAAAAACAAGCGTAAAAACACTGCAACTGATGTAGCTACAGAAAAAAGGAGCCCGGGAATAAAGCGAAACACCATGGGCACAGGTATTTTTGCCTTTGAAATAGGGGAACATTGTGACATTGCTCTTCGCCTTATGGCCGATGTTGACTTTGCCTTGAACAACTACATTTTTGAGCAACACTTTGTCGAAAATCAACTACAGCATTGGGAACCATGGCCTGACAAAACAATTTGTAGTTTAAAGTACCATTTAAGACGGCCCATTTGGCAAAGCTTTTGGCGGCATCCGATGCGCCCTCCAGAGGATATCTCCATCGTCGCCTTCCACGGCGACCCCCGACCCATTGATATGGTACAAAAGATGCATAACAGTCTTCGAGAGTTTCCTCATATGTGGTTCGGAAAAGTAAAATGGGTAAGAGATTATTGGAAAACATTCTCTGACCAATAAGANGTCNAAGCNTCTATGACACTGCCTNATCTTCGGAACNGTCAATAGAAAATTTATGACCGCTCGTGACGATCGATANGAAAGGAAACTNATCTATGGCCATGCCGCCATTGTGGAAAGTGCGCCGCGAAATTTGGCGAGTCATCGGAAAGGCTAGATTCGCAATGATGAAATTGCGGGTACCGAAAAAAANGATTCAGTATCACAATCTTAAAGTTCCTTTGACACGCGAAGGTATGAATTCCGAAATCATTTTGGCCATGAAAAGTGAAAGCNANGAATACCCGGAAATCCTTGGGCTGAAAAGGGCTCTTTGCGGCGGAGATAGACTACTGGAACTTGGATCTGGTCTTGGCATTATAACTGCACTGGCCGGACGGGCCGTTGCGCCAGACGGCAAGGTTTTGTCTTTTGANGCAAATTTGGCAATGATATCAAAAACGCAGAAGTTTCTTGCAGATCACGGTATTTCAAACGTCGAATTGCGTCNCTCAGCTCTGGTACCTAAGNCGGAAAAGGGTGAGACACGAGATTTTTACCTGACGCGCTCATTTGCCTCCAGCTCCTTNCTTTCAANCGAAACAACAAAGGATCATGGGGTGATTTCTGTGCCAGCTGTGCAGCTAAATGATGTTGTGGCTGAATTCAAACCGAACGTTCTGGTCTGTGACATTNAGGGCGGTGAGTTGGAGCTGATCCCTGCGCTGGACGTATCAGGGCTGCGGGCGGTTTTGATGGAATTGCATCCTGACCGTCTTTCTGGTGCGCAACTGGTGGAAATTGATGCAGCCTTGGCTGCACACGGTTTACATCGGAACCATAGTTCCCCTATTAGAGGGGCTGTCATTTCATATGAACGGAATACTGGTAAGACGAGACCAACTAAATGATACCAAAATGGAAGCTGGCACGAGAATTTGACAGGCTCAAAACGAAAGCCCATGCGATCCCGCTGGCAATCATTGAGCCGTTTGCTCAACGAAGGTATGATGCGCGACGCGATCTCGATCTGAGGATCAGTAAGGGCGCGCAGGCAGCGGGGAAGGCGCTGGCGATTTTTCTTGTTTATCAACCTGGCGGCGTCGCGAAATCCGTTTTCCAAACCTGCGCTCATATGGTCGAAAACGGATTTTCACCTTTGGTCATTAGCAACACTCCGTTGAGCGACATGGACCGGACGACTTTTCAGGAGCTGTCGCATATGATTGTTGAGCGTCCAAATTTTGGCTACGATTTTGGGGGGTATCGTGATGGCGTTTGGTTAATTGGAAAACTTGGGTTACGCCCCCGCGAAGTCTTGTTTCTGAATGATAGCGTATGGTTTCCAATCTTGAAAAATGCGACACTTCTGGCGGAGATGCGCGCAACTTCGCAAGACTATGTGGGCACACAGGTCTTTGGCGACGTGACCGCTGACGGTCGTAAGCAGGGTTTTTTTGGCTCCTATTGCTTCCTCATCAAGTCACTCTTGTGGGAGTCGAAAGCTTTCCAGTCGTTTTGGGCGCAGTATCGTGTTTCGTCGAACAAGGAAGTGACATTACGGCGGGGCGAACGGGCGTTCTCGCGGCAGATGTTAGGTGCTGCGACGGCCTCAAGAGCGCTCTTTTCACAAGAGCGGTTCGACGCTTTGTTAAAGGAGCTTGACGCGCAGAGGCTCTGGGAAGCGATTGGGGATATGATTGTTACGGACCCTACTTTGGTGGCGCGTCGTGATACGATGATCTTTGCGGGGTTAGAAAATGCGACGCCTGAGGATATGCGAGAGCTCTTGACGGTCTCGGCACGATCGAAGAACTATATTGGTGCGGCTCCGGTACTGTCGTTGCGCGAGCTTGGATTCCCAATGATAAAGAAGAACAATGAACGGCATTATATGTTGGCGCGTCACAGTATTTTGGCGGCTTTAGATGAAGGGCGGCTGCCGACGTTTGACCCGGTTGTGATCGAAGAAATCCGCGCGCGTTGCAATGCTGATGGGTGACAGCNCTGNGCGGTCTGGTAAGCTNGGAAGTCAAAATACTGATCTGCCCCCCTTAAACNNCTCCANATTTGNGTAGAGACCGCCCAACAAAAGGACGGAAATACGCAGACAAANAATACAGTCGTNTGACAGCTAAATTAATTGACTATTGCGTGTATGCACGAAACGGATGAAAAAAATTCCACTGGCTAACATTAAACACTCCATCAGCTGAGCAATAGTTAGCGTCTGGTAAGACCACATCGAGACTTCGGACTCGATCTATAGCGAACTTCAGCTTTCCACCCATGCAGCTTTCCGCTTCAAATCAACTCGGTCGAAAGCAGCCGTTTGAGCCTCCCCCAACGCTATTTTCTCACGGATCGCCTAAAGCGCAACCCGCGCCTTAAAATCCGCTGAGTGGTTCTTTGGCCTCTTCATTTTGGATCGTTTTTCTTATCAGGCGATCCAACTTAACAACTGGTCCAAATTTCCGCAACAACCTCTTATTATTGAATTTATTTTTAATTTAAATGTCAATTTTTCAGGTTGATTGACTCCCTTGAATTTGCCCAGAAAAGCACGGTTTCATAAATGTTTGGAAAATTATTCAGTTTCCCGGTCAAGAGTGATCACACTTGACAGCGCCTCCTAAGTGTGGGAATAGGTGTGATCACACTTNATTGTCTGGGAGGAATTTAAAATGCAAAATCACGTCAAAAAAGAAAATCTGACACGCCGCCAAATTCTCAAAACTAGCTTGACTGGTGCAGGCGCGATCGCCGCAGGTACATTGGGGCTACCGTCACTGGTTACTGCGGGAGAGGATACAATACGCGTGGGTCACATCACACCGCGTTCGGGATTTCTGGGAACATTGGGAGATTACGGGTTCCGCGGTGTTAACTTAGCGGTTGAAGAATTGAATGCTGCTGGCGGCATCCTTGGTCGCGAAGTAGATTTATTTTCAGAAGATAGCGTTGGGTCTGCAGTTGCTCCTACTAAAGCGCAAAAATTGATCGAAAAACGCAAAGTGCATTTTTTGGTCGGTGAAATTAGTTCGGGATCGGGCGGTGGCATTATGGCGACAGCCAACCGGCTTAAAACATTATATATGCAAACCGGGTGTAATTCAGACGCACTGCGGGGTGAAAAATGCAACCCTTACAGTTTTCATATTGAAGCCGGCAATACCATGTACACGAAGACCATAGGTAATTGGCAGAATCGTGCCGGGAATGTTGATGGTAAAAATTTTTACATGTTAACCGCAGACTATGCTTTCGGTCATGATCTTGCCCGTGTCTCAACCCGGTTTCTAACTGAGAACGGCGGCAATGTTATGGCGAACGAATTGATTGCGACGGGAACGCCAGACTACAGCCCCTATATATTGAAAATCAAAGCTGCGGCGCCCGATTTTGTTTACATTAACCTTGCTGGCGGAGACCAGACGACATTCCTCAAGCAGTATAAAGAATTTGGCTTGCCGTTCAAAGTGTCTGGCGGCGTGATGGATACCGCTGGTTTTTGGGCTGCGGGTATCGAGTCAATCACTGGTTACTGGCAAAGCCTCTGGTATCATGGCATGCAAACNGACACGTCGCAGGCCTTTACCAAAGCATTTGTGGAAAAATATAAGAAGCCACCAGAAAATCAGGCCTGGGGCGATTATATGGGCGTGAAAATCATGGCAGCAGCAATGGAAGAAGCGAAAACAACGGATCCTGATNCCATTATTGGCTTGCTGGAATCGGGCATGGATTTCGATATTCTGAAACCGCGCAAAGGAACTTTCCGGAAATCTGATCATTCCCTGCTGCAAGAAATGTTTGTGGTAAAAGTCAAAGACAAAGCAGATATGGCTGACAAATGGGATATCTTTGAAATCGTTGAAGCAAGCCCCGGAGCGAATGAAAACTTAGATGTCATTCAACCAACGCAGGCTGAAAACGCCTGTAATATGGGCTGATTGAAAGCGCATTCTGAGGCCCGATGCGTGGATGGTTTTCTTTCTCATCGGGCACCAATTTAGGTGAAGTCACATGCTAATGCTTTTTGAGCAAATCTTAAATGGTTTGCTAGTGGGGTCTTATTATACCCTTCTCGCGCTCGGCCTCTCGATTATTTTTAGTCTTGGGGGCGTCGTCAATCTTGCCCATGGCGCGTTTTATGCGGTTGGGGCGTATCTGACAGTGTTGTTTACTGATATTCTTGGGTTTGGCCTTGCCTTTTTGATCACCCCCGCTGTGGTTGGTCTCATCGGCATTGCAATTGAGGCGCTGTTTTTGCGCAGACTTTACAACAAAGATCCAATTTTGACCTTGCTGTTTACTTTTGGTTTAGCGATGTCCGGTGAACAAGCTTTGCGCTTAATTTTTGGGGCCTCCGGCATTCCATTCTCGATTCCGGAATTTTTGTCGGGTCAGCTACACGTCGGTGATTTTCTATATTCATACTACCGCCTGTCAATTCTGGCGGTCACCAGCTTATCAATTGCAGGGTTGTGGATATTATTCAACAAGACCTCCTTTGGCCTGATCGTTCGAGCCGGCGTTGCAGATGCTGAAATGGTCCGCGCGATGGGAATATCTGTCAAACCCATTTTGTCGATGGTTTTTGCAATTGGCGTGGGTTTGGCTGCAGTAGCAGGTTCCATGTCGGCAAGCTTAACGGGTGTTCAACCTGCCATGGGAAATGACATCGTGACAGCCGCTTTTGTCATCTGTGTCTTAGGCGGATTAGGCAGTTTTTGGGGCGTCGTTTTTGCGGGTCTCTTAGTGGGTATTTTGAAGGGCGTTACAGCTTTGTATTTTCCACCTGCGGCTGAGGGATCGATCTATGCATTGATGGTTCTGGTTCTGATCTTTCGTCCACGCGGGATGTTTGGTGTTAAATTTGAAAGGCTCGAATAGATGAGCGCATACTACAAAAATCCCCTGCTAATTCTGACAGTCTGTGGCCTTTTATTGCTTCCACTGACTGAACTTACGGGGCTGACTACGACTACCGCTTCCGAAATCCTGATCTATGCAATCGCCGCCTTGGGCTTTAATATTTTGCTGGGATATACTGGACTTGTCTCGTTTGGGCATGGCATTTTCTTTGGGGTCGCCGCCTATGCAGCCTCAATTATACAGGTCAAGTTGATGCCTGGCTTTATTATAACGCCAATGATTTTGTCGGTCTTGTTCACCACAATTCTTGGATTGGGAATTGGATTTTTATCTTTGCGTCTGAGTGGCGTATACTTTTCTCTATTGACGCTTTCATTTGCGGCTATGACCTTTTATGTCATCTATCGTTGGACCCATTTTACTGGCGGAGAAGATGGCTATGGGGGTATGGAGCGCCCAACATTATTTGGGATAGATCTCAACAATCAAACAGCCTTTTTCTATATGGTGATGCTTATTTTTATCGCTGTGGTTTTCTTGATAAACCGCTTGGTGAATTCCCCTTTTGGTAGCGTTTTGACAGCCATTCGTGAAAATAGTCAACGGGCGTCGTTTATCGGATATGATGTAAAAAAGTATCGGCTGATTTCCTTCACACTCTCGGCATTTTTTGTTGGCATTGCTGGGTCAATCTTTCCCTTTCTTAAATATTATATTGGTGCTGAATTGGTGCATGTAGCTCATTCGGGCGAGATTCTAGCACTTTCAATTTTAGGGGGATCGCGCCATTTTATGGGGCCTGCGCTGGGGGCTTTGTTTTTCATTTTGTTCCGTGAGCTACTGTCTGAGTATACGTCGAGCTGGCAATTGTTGTTCGGGCTGATGTTTATGGGCTTTGTTTTATTTTCACCCAAAGGTTTGATGGGACTCGGCGAAGTCATTCTTGCACCACTTTTCAAAAAGAAAAAAACCGCCGCGATGACCACGCGGGTCATGCCTGCGATGTCTCGTGAAGTGCCAAAACACTTACGCCAAAATTCCTTGCAATCTGGTATGCAACCACTTTTTGAATGTCGTGGAATTGGTAAGTCTTTTGGCAATTTTTCGGCAGTAGGCGAAGTGTCAATTGCGGTCTCGGACAAAAGTCTCCAAGCGCTCATTGGACCCAACGGTGCAGGAAAAACCAGCCTATTCAACCTATTGTCCGGGGAATATGAGCCCGACAAGGGGGTGTTGGTTTTGGATGGCAAAGCACTGGCGCAGACGCAGCCAGACGAATTATCACGTGCAGGCATTGCAAGATCGTTTCAAATCACGAACGTTTTCCCGGATCTTACGGTCAATGAAAATATTCGTCTCGCGGTACAGTCACGGAACCCGCAGGCCATGAATATGTGGAAGGACGTGGCTTCTTTTCCAACCATAAATTCAAAAACCACTGAATTGGTGGACTTCCTGGGATTGAAAGGTTTGGAAGACGTGCTTGCGTCAGATCTTTCCTANGGGGGTCAGCGTTTGCTCGAAATTGGCATNGCGGTCTCGACGTGCCCTCGGGTTTTGCTGTTGGACGAGCCTCTGGTTGGACTGGCCGCGCAGGAGCGTGAGCGCATTATTGGGTTGGTCAAATCCCTGTCAAAATATATCGCAGTGCTTCTAATCGAGCATGATATTGATCGGGTTTTCGAGTTCAGCGACTATATAACCGTTATGAATGCAGGCAATGTCCTNGTGTCTGGGACCTCTGATGAAATTCGCACCAATAAGCAGGTGCAAATAGCCTATCTTGGGTCCGGTAAGGCTTTGATCACCAATCAAAGCAATCTGGAGCATGACGTTGACCATAGTAAGGTACAATTAGAGTTAAAAAATATCGATACATTCTACGGTAAAAGTCACATCTTGAACANCGTTTCTCTNGATGTCAGCAAAGGCGAGGTCGTCGCGCTGCTTGGCCGCAATGGAGCGGGCAAATCTTCAACGCTTAAATCGATCATGGGTATCGCTCCAATTTCCAAAGGTAAGATTTTGTTCAATGGGCGCGAGATCCAAAATATGACGCCGGAACAAGTTGCGCGGGTTGGGGTCGGGTTGGTGCCACAAGGTCGCCGCCTTTTTTCCAATCTTACAGTAGAAGAAAACTTGAAAGTTGGCGGTTTGCAACGCACNGGGGATAGTGGCGTAACTTGGCCAATGGAGCGTATTGTCGAGAAATTTCCGAGAATTAAAGATAGACTTCATGCGCGGGCAGATACGCTTTCTGGTGGCGAACAACAGATGGTTGCCATTGCCCGAGCGCTGAGTGGCAATGTGGAAATGATTTTGATGGATGAACCTTTCGAGGGCCTGTCCCCAACGATGATTGAAGAGCTGTTTGAAAGTATCAACGACCTCAGATCTGAGGTCTCTCTCTTGATTATCGAACATCAGCTCGATTTAGTTTTGGCACTGGCTGATCGAGCCTTTATTCTTGATCGAGGAGTCGTTAGTCATGAAGGCCCAACACGGCCTTTGCTGGAAGACCTTGAATTCCGTAAATCAAAGCTCTGGGTGTAAAGGAAGTGGGTATGATGACGCGGATCAATCTGTCTGTCGAAAAAGGCGAAACTGTTCACGATCAGCTTTATGTTGAATTGCGTCGTGCGCTAATGAGCGGAAAATTGAAGCCCGGCCATTCACTTTCCATACGACATCTTGTTGATAAGTATGGAATTTCTGCAACGCCAGCCCGCGAGACTATCAAACGACTACAAGCTGAAAGAGCTTTGATTATTGGTCAAAATCGGGTCCCAACCGTGCCATTTCCTACCCTTGAGGGCATACGGGATCTTCGTGATGTTCGAATGTCTCTGGAGGGCTTGGCGACAGAAAAGGCCGCAGCGCTGATAGCACCCGATGAAATAGACCAATTGGAAGTCCAGTATGAAAATATGTCTTCTGCGATCTCTGAAGGGAGTAACGAAGCGTATCTGTCAAGCAATTGGGCTTTTCATCGGACGATCTACAAAGCAGCAAAGTCCGACATGATTCTGGATATTATCGAAACTCTGTGGATGCGGGCCGGCCCTTTGGTTGGGACGGCACTGATAGCTGAAAACCACACAGAACAAACCATGGGCCATCACAAACGGGCACTAATGGGCTTGAAGATGCGTGACCACGTTGCGGCGCGTGCTGCTGTCGAAGCCGATATTGGGGGGGCGGCTGCAGATATTATGGCGCGATTATACCCATGACAGAATTTACAAAAAAAATAAGGGCTGACCGTTCTTGTGGGTCAGTATCGGTTGTTGGGGCGGGGTTGATTGGCTGTGGCTGGGCAATTGTCTTTGCCCGCGCCGGGTGGCAGGTTACTCTGCAGGATATTGATCTCGCTAAGCTTCAAGGGGCGCCCAAGGTGCTGGCCACGCAGCTGCGGATACTAGAGCAGCATGATCTATGTGCAGATCCAGCGGGCATTCTGGCGCGGATATCGTATGAAAGCGATTTGAAAACGGCTGTGTGCGAAGTCGATTATGTACAGGAGTGTGGGCCCGAGGTTCTCGGGCTCAAGCAAGAGCTGTTTTCCGAACTTGACGCGTTGACACCTCCTGAGACGATTTTGGCCAGTTCCACGTCGGGGCTTATGGCGTCACAGTTTTCGGCCCATCTCGCTGGGCGGCATCGGGCGCTTGTGGCCCATCCAGTGAACCCTCCGCATCTTGTGCCTGTGGTTGAAATTTCACCGTCTGAATGGACGGACCCAGAAATTGTAAGGGTCGTTGTCGACGTGATGACAGGGGTCGGTCAAACGCCGGTCACGGTACAAAAAGAAATTCCGGGATTTTTGTTGAACCGCTTGCAGGGAGCCTTGTTAAATGAGGCTTTGCGCCTCGCCCAAGGCGGGTTCGCCACCGTGGAAGATATCGACAAAACCGTGCGTGATGGTCTAGGTCTTCGCTGGTCCTTCATGGGGCCTTTTGAAACGATAGATCTCAATGCGCCGGGAGGGTTAGCCGATTATGCCAAACGCTATGGCCCGATGTACCGCGACATGGCGCAGGATCAAGCGGCGCCAGCTGACTGGGCTGAAGAAGCGATGACGCCCTTGCACGACGCGCGCCGGGCTGAATTGAGCATCGACGCCGTCGCGTCGCGTCACTTTTGGCGCGATAGCCGACTGGCCGCACTGGCGGCGCATAAACAGAAACGGGAATATTGAGGCCATGGGAAAAGACAAACGTAAAGTCATTGTGACATGTGCGGTAACAGGGGCCATTCATACGCCCAGCATGTCGCCTTATCTGCCTGTGACACCTGAGGATATTACCAGAGCTGCGCTCGGGGCGGCAGAGGCGGGCGCATCGATCCTGCATTTGCATGCCCGTGACCCTGAGACTGGCAAGCCCACGCAAGATCCGGCCGTTTTTGAACAATTTCTACCACGCATCAAACAATCTACCGATGCGGTCATAAACATCACCACAGGAGGCAGCCCGCACATGACCGTGCAGGAACGCATGTTGCCGGCCACAACGTTCAAACCTGAGTTGGCGTCTTTAAACATGGGGTCAATGAACTTTGGTCTTTATCCTATGCTCGACCGCTTTGCGCATTTTACCCACGAGTGGGAACGCGAGAACCTTGAAAAGTCGCGAGATTTGGTTTTTAAAAATACCTTTCAGGATATTGAAACTATTTTGAGGATTGGTAATGAAAATGGCACTCGTTTCGAGTTTGAGTGCTATGATATCTCTCATCTTTATAATTTGGCGCATTTTGTCGATCGAGGGTTGGCCAAGGCGCCACTTTTCATCCAGTCAGTTTTTGGTCTGTTGGGAGGTATTGGCAGTCACCCCGAAGACTTGATGCATATGAAGCGCACGGCGGACCGGTTGTTTGGACAGTCCTATCAGTGGTCTATACTTGGCGCGGGCCGCAGCCAGATGTCGCTGGCCGCACAGGGTGCAGCCCAAGGCGCTAATGTGCGGGTGGGGCTTGAAGATTCGATTTGGATTGCGCCGGGGGAACTGGCCTGCTCCAATGCTGATCAGGTGCGTAAAATCTGCCAAATTTTGACTGGGCTATCACTTGATATTGCCAGCCCTGACGAGGCGCGTGCGCTGCTTGACCTCAAAGGTGCTGACGATGTTAACTTTTAATCCTTGGCGAAGAAAACATGACCGTTAAGACAGATAAACCATCACAGCTTCGCGTTCTGGTCACTGCGGGGGCCAGCGGTATTGGACGGGTAATCGCCGAAAGCTTTGCGCAAACCGGCGCGCGTCTGCACATTTGTGATATCGCGGATGCGGCGCTTGNTGAGGCGAAAAAAACTCACCCGACTTGGGGGGTAAGCCGCTGTGATGTCTCACAGTCAGATCAGGTTGCACGGTTATTTGAAGAGGTTGGCAACAATTTGGGCGGGCTTGATGTGTTGATTAACAACGCCGGGATCGCAGGGCCGACAGGTGGAGTCGAGGAGATCACTGCAGATGATTGGCGACGCACGGTGGATATTAACCTCAACGGTCAATTCTATTGCGCTAACCGCGCGGTTCCTTTGCTCAAGCAATCGCCAAACGCCTCGATTATTTGCATATCATCNGTTGCNGGTCGCTTGGGGTACGCCTACCGCACGCCGTATGCGGCAACAAAATGGGCGATCATCGGTCTGACAAAAAGCCTTGCCATCGAGCTTGGGCCATCCGGTATCCGCGTCAATGCCTTGCTGCCGGGAATTGTCGCGGGGCCGCGCATAGAGAAGGTTATCTCAGACCGGGCGCAAACGATGGGGGTATCTTATGGCGATATGGAACAGGAATATATCGACAAAGTATCGTTGCGACGGATGGTAACCGCGCAGGACGTTGCAAATCAGGCNGTATTTCTCTGCTCCCCCGGCGGGGTGAATATTTCGGGCCAGTCCATCAGTATCTGTGGCAATGTCGAAGTACTCTAAGACTTTTGAATACTGGTAGACTTTTTTGTGCGAGAGCATCTTGTTAAGCTGAAACGATACCATACTGAAGTTTAATGCCCAAACTAAGCTCAGAAACTGTGACGCTGTTGGATGGCGCCANACGTGTATTCAAATGTGCTCTCCTTNGCTCTTCTCACATTGCCGGTTTACTCCAANGCATGGTGCAAAGCTTCTGCAGTCAGCGGTGGAATTCGATATTCTCCGTTGTGATTGTTTGGACCTGCCCCGCTTTAGTGCCGCCCCAACTGCCCGTTTAGGCCACTTTCTGTTCGAAGGCGAAAGGACTGTTCCAACCCAGTGCTGAGTGGTGGCGATTTGGATTGCAGAACCCGTTTATGTATTCGAAGATCGCCCTCTCAGCCTGCCGCCGCGTTTCCCATGAATGGCGCTAGATCAGTTCGGCCTTGGGCAGACTATGCGCGTCGAGCAAGGCAAATATTAACTCTAAAACGGGAAAGCCTTATGATACAAAATCTTTCGCTCGCAGTGGACATGACGACTTTACTCGCAGGTAACGCTTTTGCCGAAGTCCACGAAGTACAAATGCTCAACCGTGCAGCTGATGCCAGAAGGGCATTTGAACCAGCGTTTTTGCAGATCGCTGTGGCGACTCCGTCAAATTCTTAGCAAAAGATCGTGGCCACAATGCTGAATCAATCGCCGAGATGGCGCCCAAAGGGTCGGCTGGCTTTAAAGGTGCAATCAANGAAGAAATTGAAGTGATGTTCGACACTGCCGGGCTTTATGGCATAAAATGCAAATCCCACTTTGCTATGGGGATGGTCATGACCATTGCCACCGGTGAAGTCTCTGAGGTTCCAGACCCCTTTTTTTGAGGAGCAAATTTCAAAAAAACCGAAGGCATATTTTGAAGAGCAGATCGCAAAACTTTACATCGGGCAGTAATGAAATGAGGCTGTCACGTCTGATGCGTGATCGTCTATTCTATGTTTAAGCGAGCAAGCAATCTTGAAATTGGTGCATCGTTCTTTGTCAGATCAGCAAGCGTCAGTGTGTCAAGAGACTGGAAAAAAGCTTCCTGTGCCGCCCTAAGCGCTGCAGTGAGCCCACAGGATGGTGCAAGGATACAGCTGCCACCACTAGGTCTCAGGCAATCTACAAGTTCTGACTGACCTTCTAAATCGCGCACCACAAGACCAACGTAAACATCGTTGGTTTCCTTGGCCAGACGCAAGCCGCCAGACCGTCCTCGGACTGACGCGACATAGCCCTTGCGGACCAACCATTGGGTCACCTTCGCAAGGTGGTTGTATTTAGCATCATGGATCTCTGCGATTTGACGCGTGGTCAGCATATGCTTGTCCGCAACCGCCAAGTGCATCAGAATTCTCAAAGCATAATCGGTAAATTTTGATAACTGCATAAGTTCTTATTACCACTAGTTATCTGATATCTCCAGTACTTACCCGAATTAATATTTAAAATACCAATAATGAAGATGGCTGGTAATTTTAACTTGAGGAAGGCCTTATGCNGGCAACAATTATGATCATTAGCCCTGTGCTGATGGCAGTAGTCGGTGCGCCATACGCGCGCGCNGTCTTTGCAACCGAAGGGCTGCCAGTAGGCCCCGGTGCAGGTAAAGCCTATACAGCTCTGGTGTGGGGGAATGATTGCATTTGGCGTCTTCATATCTGTCGCAAAATTGCGAGAAAACCTCCATGTTTCTGCCGGTCGTGCTCCGCTCGTTGTCAACGTCTCTGGCGGTCAATGGTGGTGGGAAATAGACACCTATGAAATCGCGATGGGTCAAGAAGTCGAATCCTGCGTGAAAACTGAAGATGTCATTCACGGCATGGACATTTACGCGCCGGATATGACACTGGTCGCACAGGTGCAGGCGATGCCCGGCTACACAAGCAAGCTGGCGCATACCTCTGATAAACCGGGCACATACCAATTCCTTTGTATGGAGTTTTGCGGCATCGCCCACCACGACATGGTCAATGAATTTGACCTATTGGAGGCGTCACAATGGCTGATGCAACATTCGAAGTTGAAACGAGCACGTAAGAAAACTCACACGCTGCTATGAGCAAACTGACAACGGGTTTAGGCTCAGGACCTATTAATTTCATTGAGGCTTTTAAGCCTGTATGAGTCAATTCCGCAAACTGTGGGGGATTTTATGAACAATCTTTATTGGCTGAGTGAAGACCAAATGGGGCGGCTTCAGCCATAATTTCCAATGAGCCGAGGCAGATGCTGGCGTCCATGCCCCCAAACTTTGCCCGCCACTTGTAAAAACTGGCGCTACTCATCCCATGTTCGCGGCAAAGCT
>NYVC01000054.1 GCA_002684375.1 Marinovum sp. | reverse complement strand
GCATGTTTTTTGGTTTGCCTTGTGTTGGCTGGAATAGCTCTTGGTGCAAGAGGCGACGCTTGCGGGGAATTATGCCAAAGCTCTTGAATTACAGGACGCGCTGATGCCGTTGCATCAGGCGATCTTTACCGAGCCTGGCCTCGTNGGGGTGAAATACGCCATGAGCCGTCTCGGTCTTTGCAGCGATGAGGTGCGTTTGCCGCTGGTGCCTTTGACGGCGCCAACGCGGGCACTTGTCGATGCAGGGCTGCGCCATGCGGGATTGATGAGCTGATTTTACNCATTTGGTGATCAGGCAGCGTGTCAAACGTATTGGCGCGGTGAACCGCGGCCTGTGGGCGNCCGCGTTCCCCAGAAATTAAACGATATTTATGGATGCTCTTTGTGCGCCAACCGGGCCTGTCTGCGCAGGTGCCAACGATAAATTATGGGGGCCAGAGCATAGTCATATAGCGCGCTGGCGATCTGTTTTATTCCCGGACAGGCCACCAGTCGCCCCAGCCAGCGATATCGCGGCATCTGTGCCCACAGCACAAGAAATCCTTCGATCCCTGATGTCACTGCACCGTTATGTANAACATAAAGCCGACGTGCCGCTTGGTCTGCGGTCAAANCCCAGTTTGTCAGCGCATCTGAGTTGAGATCATCAAATCCCAGCGGCAGCGCTTTATCATTGCTGTAGCGCGCATAGTGTTTGATCTCAAAGTTGCAAACTGGGCATTGGGCATTATAGAGCACACGGGTGGTTTTTGTGAGATTGTCGGTCATATCTTTTGGCCTGNTGATAGACTTNAGCGCAATGCGGCAGGCTAATGTCAGGCAGTTCCTTTTATGATTAGGCCGNAGCGCAAGGCCGGGTGTGNATNATGGNTTGTATGCTTACTCCCCATTATCGCATTGTATCTAGCCGCATTATGGCGCAAAACAAGCGTTGTAGGTTGTGATATCACTACGAAAACAGGAGCGGAGCAGTATGAAACTGTGCATCATATCGGAATTCACATGTGACTTTAATGCATACGAGGCCATGATAGAAGGCAATCGTGATCAGGTTATGCAATTTTGTTCGGAAATGACGCTGGCAAAAGTAAGCGACCACAAATGTATACTGGTCGCAGATGTCACCGACCCGGCCGGGCTTCATGCCCATATGTCAACCCCGGAGATGCGGCAATGGGACGAGGATAACGGCTGCGTAGATACGGTATTTTTGATGGAACCCGCTGCCGCTTAATGGCGATTAACGGGTCGATTGAAAAGCGTCTAGCCTCTGCCATGGGCGGCTGAAAAATCATTTCAAANAACCGGCCCTGAAACTGTACAGGTCCGGGTTCAGGTTTCGGTTATCTGTTTTGCATTTGCGCGACATCGTGGCGGGTCAGGCCAATATCTTCAAGCGTGCGGTCATTTAGGTTTGATAAGATCAGGTGGGTTTTACGGNTTTTGTTCCAAGCGACGAAAAGTTGCAAAACNGNCGCAGCTTTCTGAATGCTATTGTGAAGCATGTTTGAAGGGGCAGANTCTGTCTGGTTGATCAGGGTAAAGGCCATCATTAATTTCCTTGAGAGGGGGGTGGTCAGTCTAGAGCGGCTCATCTAGGGATTTAGGTTGGATGCAGCAACACCTGTTTTTGCAGGGCCCATATGCATTTTTTGCAAGGCTGAACGGNTGCNCAATAGATGTTCAAAGGNGGGTCATCCGGTTGAGGTTGAACCGGCACAGCCTGAGGCGTTTTTNTTCGTGTGTTCATTCGATCAGGATGTTGTCTGGGNTTGGTTATTTTTATCTGGGGCTCTNAANTTAAGTGATTTGTCTCAATCTGTGGTTGGNCCGTTTGGGGTGATCCGTCCGTGCCGTAAAGCCCTAGGCATGCCCATTAGCCCTAGGTTTGCAAAATTGGCCTATCAAACAGTTGGTGATAGCCTTTGTTCGCGTTTCGTGCTACTGCGAAAAAAAATAAACAGAGGTGCAAATGCGGGTGTTAGGGATTGATCCAGGTTTGCGAAACCTCGGATGGGGCGTGATAGATGTATCTGGCAGCCGTTTGAAACATGTTGCGAACGGGACCTGTGTGTCGCAGGGCTGCGATTTGGGATCACGATTGGTATCGCTGTACGAACAATTGTGCGAGGTGTTGACGAAATACCAACCCGATACAGCTGCGGTTGAAAAAACCTTTGTGAACAAGGANGGAGCGGGTACGCTGAAACTGGGGCAGGCCCGTGGNATCGCGATGCTGGTGCCGGCAAAGGCCGGATTGCTGGTGGGTGAGTATGCCCCGAACACCGTGAAAAAAACCGTTGTTGGAGTGGGCCATGCGGAAAAGGGTCAGGTGGCCCATATGGTCAAGATGCAATTGCCCGGAGTAGTTTTAGCGGGNCCCGATGCGGCCGATGCGCTGGCGGTGGCGATTTGTCATGCCCACCACAGCCGCTCGGCAGAACGGGTGGCCACAGCCGAACAGGTGCGTGCATGATTGGAAAGCTCTCAGGGGTGCTGGAATACCGTGCGGATGACCACGTTTTGCTTGATGTGCGTGGTGTTGGCTATATTGTGTTTTGCTCGGATCGCACCTTGGCATCTCTGCCTGCGGTAGGAACGATGCTGGCGCTTTATACCGATCTTATAGTGCGCGAAGATTTGCTGCAATTGTTCGGCTTTACATCCTTACAGGAAAAAGAATGGCACCGCTTGTTGATGAGCGTTCAGGGTGTCGGGGCCAAGGCGTCTCTGGCCATTCTCAGCACGCTCGGGCCTGAAGGTGTCAACCGGGCCATTGCGCTGGGTGACTGGAACGCGGTCAAAGCGGCGCGCGGCATTGGCCCCAAAACAGCGCAGCGCGTGGTGAATGAGTTGAAGGATAAAGCGCCAAAGGTAATGGCGATGGGCGGCACTCTGGGTCTGGCCCTTGGTACGCAAACCGCAGAACCGGGTGTCGGNCAAGGAGNCAATCAAGNTGCCGGAGCCGATGATGACGCCGNGGTTGAAGGTGCGGTGANCGCTCGGGTTGCCAAAGGCTCTGCCGCGGCGGCTGCATCAGCTGCGGACCGTCGGGTTTCGGCCCAAAGTGAAGCGCTGTCGGCGCTGTCCAATCTGGGCTATGCACCCGGCGAGGCGGCCAGCGCTGTTGCCGAAGCCGCGGGCGNCGCGCCCGAGGCCGAAACCTCTGGCTTGATCCGTGCCGCATTGAAACTTCTGGCGCCGAAAGGCTAAACCGTGACCGAACCTGATCCCACCCTGCGCCCTGACCCGATGCCCGAAGACAGCGACCGCGCCCTNCGCCCGCAGGGATTGGATGAGTTTATCGGCCAAGCCGAGGCGCGGGCCAATCTCAAAGTGTTTATCCAAGCTGCGCGTCAACGCGGGGAGGCAATGGATCATACATTATTTTACGGCCCGCCGGGGTTGGGCAAAACCACTTTGGCCCAGATCATGAGCCGTGAACTGGGGGTGAGTTTTCGTATGACATCGGGGCCGGTGCTGGCCAAGGCGGGCGATCTGGCGGCGATCCTGACCAATCTTGAGGCGCGTGATGTGTTGTTCATCGACGAAATTCACCGCCTTAACCCGGTGGTGGAAGAGGTGCTTTACCCCGCGCTTGAAGATTTTGAACTTGATCTGGTGATTGGCGAAGGACCTGCGGCCCGCACGGTGCGGATTGAATTGNAGCCCTTTACGCTGGTTGGCGCCACCACGCGTTTGGGTTTGCTGACCACGCCGCTGCGGGACCGCTTTGGTATCCCGACACGGCTGCAGTTTTATACCGTCGACGAGTTGCACCAGATTGTCACCCGTAATGCGGCGAAACTGGGCGCGCCGGCGGATGAGGGCGGCGCGCGCGAAATCGCGCAGCGGTCGCGCGGCACGCCACGTATCTCCGGCCGTCTGCTGCGTCGGGTGGTAGATTTTGCCATGGTTGAAGGTGATGGCACGGTGACCCGTGAATTGGCTGACCACGCCCTCACCCGGCTCGGGGTGGATAATCTGGGGTTGGACGGTGCTGACCGGCGGTATCTGCTACTGATTGCTGAAAATTATGCCGGAGGCCCGGTGGGAATTGAGACGATGAGTGCGGCCCTGTCGGAAAGCCGTGATGCATTGGAAGAGGTTATAGAACCGTTTTTGTTGCAGAAGGGTCTGATCCAACGCACGCCGCGCGGTCGGATGTTGGCGCAAAAAGGCTGGGATCATTTGGGTATGGTGGCACCCAAAGTGCAGGGTGCTCTGTTTGAATAATTGCTGTGCTGACAAGAGCGTCTTTTTGGGGTCTGCATCTGGCACTCAAAGCCAGGGGTAGTAAGGCGTTATCTTTATATGTGGATGCTAATCAGGGTTGTTTTCGTGCGCTTGGTACTGTGCAGAAAACGTATGAGGGTATAGTCCAATCCCAATTCAGAAAGTGGTCTTTACAAAAACTGGCGGCTATACCAAGCGTGATTTCGGGGACCCCGATTGACCTCTGCCGGTTACTTGTGGCCTTTATTCTTGCGCGTATGTGGGTGCAGCATATTTGCGTGGCGGCGCTCTGGCAAGCGCGAGCAGACATATTGGGAGACATACGGGCCAATTTGTGATAGAAAATTATGGGATCATTTTTTAATTTTGGTTGCAACCGCATAAATTATGGCAATCACCTTTCATTTCCTGTCGGCCAGCGGTGCCTTGCACGCCGAGTTTAAAACCCGAGTGCACGCTGCGCTTGAGCTCTGTGTGCAAACATGCTCGGCCAAACTGGTGTTGGGAGATCTGGATGTGGTTGTTATGGCAGCCCCAAAAAGGTGCGTGATCCCGCAGCTTGGGGTCAGTGGTTATGCATATGACGCCCACCAAATTCTTCTGCGGCTTGATCCCGACCATGACAGCCTTGCGCAAAATTTAGAGCATCGGGTCAGCGCGTTATTGGCGCATGAACTGCATCATTGTGCGCGTTTTCTGGCTTGCAGTGGCCTGACAGGCACCTTTGGCGACGCGCTGGTCAGCGAGGGGCTGGCGTGCTGTTTTGAAGAGGAAATCGTTGGGGTGACACCGTTTTATGCAATCGAGTGTATGGGGACCGTTTTACGCCAATTTGCCGCAAAGGCCAAAGCGCATGTCGATGTGCCCTATAGCCAGTTGCCGGGGGGGTGGGCCAACTGGATGTTTGGCAGTTTGACCGGGGATGCCGCGTTTCCCTATCAATGCGGGTATTCAACCGGCTATGGGTTGATTAGGTGCTGGCTTGATGCCACGNGAAATCAGGCCTCNTCTTCGGCCGGTATTGACCCCAATGNGGTGATAACTGCATGGCAGCNGGGCGAAATTGCTCCGTTTGGCTGTTGACTTACCCGAGTTTTGATAGCCGGCATCTTATTGCGCACGCCTTTAAAACTCTCCGGTCCCTCTGACACCTGTCGGACATCTGCCTGACGTTTTAATTCGGGTTTTGGATTTGGGCGCTGCAGGTGCCCTCTCGATTTACTGGCGATTGAGGTCTGGTTTTCCATGTAAACACTTTTGCCATTCCCGACGTTTTTTGTCTTGATCGCCCCTTTGCACAGCCGTGCAAAGATTGTTATGACCGCCACCAACATCCCCTGCGTGGGGCAGACCACAACCGGAGCTGAGACAGATGACACAAACCGAGGTTGAGGCGCTTTTTACCCGTGCTGACGGCAAGTATGCTTTCGCGCGCTGGGGGCGACCAATCGCGCCGATTGTGTTCGGGGTCGAAGCCGAAACCCTGTCGGTGATCAAGGGTGCTTTTGAGGCGGTTGTGGCGTTGGCGGGGCATAATATGGCTGAAACCGACCCGGAACTCGGCAGCAATTGCATGGTGTTCTTCTTTCGTGACTGGGCCGAGTTGATCGAAGTGCCCGATCTTGACCGGTTGGTGCCGGATTTGGCGCCACTTGTGGCGCGCTTGACGCGGGAGGCGGCGAACCAATACCGCATCTTTCGCTTTGATGACCAAGGNGGCATCAAGGCGGCTTTCGTGTTTTTGCGCATGGATCAACATCTTGGGGCAGTGCCGGCTGAAACGTTNGCCCTGTCGCAGGTGGTGCAGACCGTGCTTTTATGGTCGGATACGGCATTTAGGGAACAATCGCCGCTGGCCGTGGTGCCTGGGGGGGCAACGATCTTGCGTCCCGATATCGCCGGGGTGATCCGGGCGGCCTATGNNCCCACAATGCCAGTTGTCGCTTATGACCCNTCCCATGCGCTGCGGNTGTNCGCCCGTCTCGAGGTTGTGCAATGAGCCACATTTTTCCGGTACACGTTTATTATGAAGATACGGATATGGCGGGGATTGTCTATTANGCCAACTATCTGNGTTATATTGAACGGGCCCGTACAGAATGGGCACGGGACTTGGGACTGGATCAAACTGTTTTAAAAGTNCGCGANGGGCTGGTTTTTGNCGTGCGCCGGGTCGAGGCTGATTATCTTATTCCAGCGCGGTTTGATGANNATTTAACCGTGCNTACCAAGCCTTTATACGGGACTGCCGCCCGTTTTGTTCTGCAACAAGATGTATGCCGGGGGGAACAGGTATTGTTTACTGCGCAAGTAACGCTTGTGGCATTGCGCGAAACCGGTCAACCGGCGCGCTTACCCAAAGCATTGCGCCAGCTGTTGGGGTGATTTTTAATGCTGGCTGGTGACATCAATGTGATTGGTTTTAGGCGTGGGTTAGGGTATGCTTGCCGCAAACAGAGCCCGTTGCGGGCCAAAGCAGACCGAGCAGGCCAATGGAAACTGAAACTCTTGCCCTTACACAGGCGGTAGACTTCTCGATGTGGGCGTTGTTTGCCCGTGCAACCTTGACGGTAAAAATCGTCATGATGATNCTGATTATTGCGTCTTTTTGGTCTTGGTCCATCATTATTGGCAAAGGCGTGTCTTTNCGCATTGCGCGGCGCCAAGCGGCGCAATTTGACCGGGCTTTTTGGTCGGGTGAACCTCTGGACGAGCTGTTNCAGAAAATTGGCCCGAAATCCAAAAGCAGGCCAGAAAAAATCTTTAGCGCTGGTATGCTGGAATGGCAGCGGAGCCACCGTCAGGATGGTGGATTGATTGCCGGGGCGCATGCGCGGATAGATCGCTCGATGGATGTTGCCATCGCGAAAGAAGCGGAAGACCTGCAAAAGGGCTTGCCTGTTTTGGCCACTGTGGGATCAACNGCCCCGTTTATTGGCCTGTTTGGGACGGTTTGGGGNATTATGAACGCATTTATCGAAATCGCACAGCAACAAAATACTAATCTTGCGGTTGTCGCGCCGGGGATCGCNGAGGCATTGATGGCNACAGGGCTTGGCCTGCTGGCGGCGATACCTGCGGTCATTTTTTATAATAAGTTGAGTGCCGACAGCGATCGGTTACTTGCCGGATACGAGGCCTTTGCCGATGANTTTTCGACAATTTTAAGCCGCCAGTTGGACAGTTGAGTGATGGCGGGTGGGGTTGTCAGGGCGCAAAAAAATGGCAGCCGCCGGCGGCGACATGGCCGGGCGCAACCGATGGCGGAAATAAATATCACACCATTTGTCGATGTTATGTTGGTTTTATTGATTATTTTTATGGTTGCAGCGCCGCTGCTGACGGTTGGTGTGCCGGTCGAACTACCTAAAACGGCGGCCAACGCCTTGCCGTCGGAAAAACAAGAGCCGTTGACGGTGACGATTACGGCACAGGGTGCGGTGATGATCCAGAAAACCGAAATTGCGATCAAAGACTTGGTGCCAAAGCTTAAGTCTGTCGCCACTGAACGCGACAATGATCGTATTTTTCTGCGGGCGGATGGTGCCATACCCTATGCAACGGTGGTGCAGGTGATGGGTGCGATGAATGCTGGCGGTTTCTCGAACATAGGGCTGGTCACCGATATCGGCGGCCCGACATTTAATGGGACAAACTCTGCAGGTTCAAACCCNCTGGGGCAGGCCACTAACGGGCAGGGTGGCTAGGCAGTAACGGTGGATATTGGGCATTATATCTCTGGTTTGGGTCATGCAGGACTGCTGGGGTGGATGGCTTTCGGTGGTTTTTTCGAGCCCCAGAATGAGCCGCTTGAGATTCGCGAAGTCGCGATCGTTTCAGCNCAGGAGTTCGACGCTTTATTTGCGCCTGAGATTGCGCCAGAGCGGGCTGAGGACATTGTCGAGTTACCGTCAATCGAACCCGAAGAGCAAGCGCCCGCATTTCCNAGTGTGGCGGAGGCGTCGGNGCCNACCCCCGNGGTGCCGGCAGTCGTGCAATCTGCAGCTCCGGATTCTGTCCCCGATAATGANAACCTATATGTTGCGCCNGAACCTAAGCCGCTGGACATGCCACCAGAGATCNAGCCGGAAATCCAGCCGCCAATGGAGCAAGTGGCTATTTTAGCGCCGCAAACTCAGCAACCACCGCAGCCCAAATCGGTGGCGAAAATTGCTNCTGAACCGGTGCAGGCGCCTGAACCTGAGATTNCTATTGCCGAAGAGACGCCACCGGTTGCTCAGGTTGAGCCCGNGCCTGAGGTGCCCNAGACACCCGATAAGCCGCGGGAAGAAAAGGTCGAGGAAGAGGCCGTTGCGGAAATTACGCCTGAAACCATGGAGCCGCCGTCGGGGGCCCCCGAACGGTCGTTGCGGCCCATGTTGCGTCCGACGAAAAACACGGCGCTGACACAGTCTGATTCGGTTGTCTTAGCGCTGCAAGAAGCCCTCAGCGCGCCGGGGCCTGAAACGGCGACACCCAGCAGCCCATCCGGGTTTCAGATGACTTCTGGCGAGAAAAACGCAATAAAGCGGCATCTAAAACCGTGTTGGACAGTCGACGTAGGCAGTCTGTCTGCAGATATTGTGGTGACTTTACGCTGGAAAATGTCACCGGATGGCAAACTTGTTGCGGGCAGTCTTCGGATGATTGATAGTGAAGGCGGTGACGGTAGCGCCCTGAGAAGCGCGGTTCAAATTGCAAAGAGCACCGTATTTAGGTGCGGCAACAAGATGGGGGCGAATTTACCGCCTGAAAAATATGATGAATGGCAAGAGATCGAAGTTCGTTTCGATCCGTCAGAAATGAGGACACAGTAATGCAAAAATGGATGGTTTTGATCCTGGTTGTTTTGGGTTTGGTGTCGCCGCTTAAGGCCTATGCCGCCCCTTTGAAGCTCACGCTGACAGAGGGCGTGATCCAGCCCATCCCCTATGCTGCACCGGTCTTTGTTGCAGAAAACCGCGCCGCGGAGGATTGGAGTAAAAAAATCACCGCTTTGGTGGTTCAGGATTTGAACAGCTCGGGTTTGTTTCGAGAGGTTTCAAAAGCAAAATACATCAGCCAGATCACCAGTTTTGCATCCCCGGTGCAATATTCAGACTGGAAAGCGATTAATGTTCAGGCGCTCGTCACCGGGGCGGTAAAGATAAGTTCAAAAGATCAGCTCGTGGTGAAATTCAGAAGCTATGATGTATTTGCAGGCCAAGAGCTGGGCGATGGTTTGCAATTCGTCGGAACTAAAGACAGATGGCGCCGTATCGCCCATAAAGTGGCAGACTCGCTTTATTCCCGTATTACTGGTGAAAGCGGTTATTTTGACAGCCAGATCGTATATGTCGCAGAAAAAGGACCAAAAAATGCGCGTCAGAAAGCTTTGTCAATCATGGATGCAGATGGCGAAAACTCTCGGCCGCTGACGGATGGAAAATCATTGGTTTTGGCACCGCGGTTCTCTCCTAATGGCAAGCAAATTCTATATACCAGTTACGAGACGGGTTTCCCGCGTATTTATCTGCTGAATCTTGCCAACAACCGGCGTCGGGTATTGGAAAACCAACGCGGTACGATGAGTTTTGCGCCGCGCTTTTCCCCCGATGGCGGCGCAGTGGTGTATTCTGTTACCAAGGCCGGCAACACGGACATTTACCGCTTGGTTCTGGGCAGTGGGCAAAGTCAACGTTTGACGACGGCGCCTTCGATCGAAACTGCGCCCAGCTTTTCGCCTGACGGTCGCCAGATCGTTTTTGAAAGCGACCGCTCTGGGACGCAGCAGCTTTATATCATGCCGGTGGCCGGAGGAGACCCAAGGCGGATTAGCTTTGGTAAGGGGCGCTATGGCACTCCAGTTTGGTCGCCGAGGGGTGATATGATTGCGTTTACCAAGCAGAGTAAGGGACGATTTCATATTGGTGTGATGCGGTTTGATGGCAGCGAAGAGCGGCTTTTGACAGCTTCGTTCTTGGATGAGGGGCCGACTTGGGCACCAAATGGGCGGGTGATTATGTTTACGCGGGAAACCCGTGGTGCGAAGGGGGCGTCTGGGCTTTATTCGATCGATGTTTCGGGACGGAACCTAAAACCTTTACGCACACCGCACGGTGCATCCGATCCGTCTTGGTCACCTCTAGGTAATTAGGTAGGGCGATAGGATTACTTTCATGTCCTTCGTATTTTATGCTATAGATTTTAGATGATGGTAGAATGATTAAGCGGGGCAGCGGGATGAAAATAAAAATAATTGTGGGTGCTTTGATCGTTGGGTTTGTGCTGTCTGGGTGTACAGGAGGCGGCGGTTTGCTTGATAACGATGATCGCGCCGGCTTGTCCGGGGACGGCAGTTTTGGTCAAAACGGAAACTTTGAGCCGGATTCTATTGAGTATTTTCGGACCAGTATTGGAGACAGCGTATTTTTTCCTGTGGATCAATCAAGCCTGACCCAACAGGCTCAGGGCATTTTGGATGCCCAAGCCACGTGGCTGATAGATAATGCGCGTTCGGAAATCTTAATAGAGGGTCATGCNGACGAACAGGGGACNCGGGCGTANAATCTTGCACTTGGCGCGCGTCGGGCAAGTGCGGTGCGCAATTATCTGGTGTCACGGGGTGTGCCAACAGACCAGTTGCAAATCGTGAGTTTTGGCAAGGAACGCCCCTTGGAAGTGTGCAGTCAGGAAAGCTGTTATTCCCAGAACCGACGCGCAGTCACGCGGGTCTCGGGAGATTTGGCAGGGTAGCAGANGGACGATAACATGCGTTGGGCAAGGATTTTTTTGGTGGTTTGGTCTTTTTCTGCCATGAGTGCGGTGAGTGCGACGTCTGACGAGCGAACCGAGACTTTGGCAGATATCAGGCAGAGCCTGACGGCTGTGCATGGCGAGATTAATAAACTCAGGCGCGAATTGATCCCAACGGGTAAGTCTGATGGCTTGGTTGCGGCGGATACCATGCTTGGGCGTGTCGACTCGGTNGAACAGGTGTTGAGATATCTGACCTCGAAAACCGAAGAGCTTGAGCACCGGATCAACAAGATTGTTGTCGATGGCACAAACCGCATTGGTGATTTGGAATTCAGACTTGTTGATCTTGAAGGTGGAGATGTCTCTCAGTTGGGCGAAATTTCGACTTTGGGCGGGGACACCGCCAGCCAAGTGGTCGGGAGCGNGGNAAAGCCACAGACCGCTGGCCTGCAGATGGCGGTTGGTGAGCAGGCTGATTTCAGCCGGGCGTCCCAAGCTCTANAACAAAAANATTATGCGCAGGCCTCTGCTCTGTTCGCAAAATTTGTTGNGAGCTATCCCGGTGGACCGCTGAATCCGCAGGCTTTTGTTCTGCGTGGAAAGGCGCTTGAGGCTCTTGGAGATGTGAAGGCTGCGGCGCGCTCTTATCTGGACAGCTACAGTCGGCACCCCCATGCCTCTGTCGCCCCCGAGGCGCTTTTGCGTCTGGGATTGGCGCTTGACGGTTTGAAACAGTCCAAAGCAGCCTGCAAAACGCTCGGGGAGGTCTCTTTGAAATTTCCGCAGTCCGAGCAGGTCGCGCAGGCGCAATCGATGATGCAAAGCNTGAACTGTTCGTGACGGACCCTCNTTGTCTCANGACCGGTTTTGCCGCTGCGATGACGTCTATGTTGGGCACAGATCTGCCCCAAAAAATGGCGGTTGCNGTCTCTGGTGGCGGAGACAGCATGGCTTTGCTTTATTTGGCNGCGGATTGGGCGCGCTTGAGGGCGATCGAGNTGGCCGTTGTCACCGTCGATCATCAATTGCGACGAGAAAGCGGCGAAGAGGCCGCGTTGGTCAAGCAGGTTTCGCAGGATCTGGGCTTGCCTCATACAACTTTGGCTTGGCGGGATTGGAACGGTCAGGGCAATTTGCCGGATGCGGCACGAAGGGCGCGGTTGGATTTGATCAACGGCTGGCGCGGGCCGGTACAATACGTATTAATGGGCCATACGCAGGACGATCAGGCCGAGACGTTCTTNATGCGGTTGCGTCGGGGATCGGGTGTGGATGGCCTGTCGGGGATTGCGCCAGTCCATGATGTTATGGCGTCNAAAATCGATGATCCGTCAGGACCGCTGTTTGCACAAGAAGCCGGGCATGGCCCCACAGGAACCTTACAGGTTTTGCGCCCTTTGCTAGCGGTATCCCGAGCCAGCTTGAGGGCATATTTGACCGAAATAGGTGCACGGTGGGTGGAGGATCCTTCCAATCAAGACGATCGCTATGAGCGCGTCCGCATGCGTGAGTTCATGCCCGACCTGAAAGCTGTCGGCCTGTCTCAAAAACGGTTGGCAGAAACTGCAAATCACCTGAGGCGCGCCCGCATCGCCCTGAATCGGCGTGCTATGGCCGTGGCTGCGCAGATTGCGCATCAAGACGACGGAGATGTTGTCTTTGATCTCGATGCTCTGGGTGAAATTGAGGAGGAGACCCAATTGCGCTTGCTGGCTGCGGCATTGTGTTGGGTGTCTTCGAACGCGTACCGTCCGCGCCTCAGCGTGCTAGAAAAGGCTTTGCAAGCGGCGCTGGCGGGTGGCAACGACGCTTTACATGGTGGATTGATTCGCGTGAATGGCACGCAGCTTAGGATTACCCGCGAATATCAAGCGGTGCGTGATGTGCGACATATGGTCGGCGATCGTGGGGTTTGGGATGGGCGCTGGCAGATCTATGGTTCGAAAATCGTTGGCACAGAAATTCGGGCTTTAGGTCCGGAAGGGGTGCAACAAATTGGCACAGCGTGGCAAAACCGGCCAAATTATGCTATTATCTTATCAAAACCGGGCATTTTCAGAGGTAATCAGCTGATTGCGTGTCAATCTGCCGGTTTTGGCCCAGCCTATGAACAGCAAATTCAGCCGTCAAGCTTCACATCGTTGTTGATTGAGCATTGAACATGGCAAATTCGTCTCTATTTAACTATCTAGGCGTACGTGATATTCACGCGTCTGAAAGATAATCGGGGGACTTTCCTTGGGGAATGCACGCAATATAGCTTTTTGGGTCGTACTGTTTTTACTGGTTCTGGCCTTGTTCAATATGTTTACTGGTGGATCCTCAACCGTGACGCAAAGTAACGAGGTCAGTTATTCTGATTTTGTGCGCTCCGTTGAGAGTGATGAGGTGAACGCTGTAACCCTCGATGGTGAACAGATAAGGTTTGTTGGCAATGATGGCCAAACCTATTCGGTGATCAAACCCGCGGATGCGCAGATTACCCAACTCTTGATCGACAACAACGTGACGGTGCGCGCAGAACAGCAGCAGCAATCTGGATTTCAGACATTTATTCTGTCTCTGTTGCCATTTTTATTGCTGATCGGCGTTTGGGTTTACTTCATGAACCGGATGCAGGGCGGCGGCCGTGGCGGGGCTATGGGATTTGGAAAATCAAAAGCAAAAATGCTCACGGAAAAACAGGGGCGGGTGACGTTTGATGATGTTGCGGGTATCGATGAAGCGAAAGANGAACTTGAAGAGATCGTCGAGTTCTTGCGCAACCCGCAAAAATTCAGCCGGTTAGGTGGTAAGATACCCAAAGGCGCCCTGCTAGTTGGCCCTCCGGGTACTGGTAAAACGCTNTTGGCGCGGGCGATTGCCGGCGAGGCCGGAGTGCCGTTTTTCACCATATCCGGATCGGATTTTGTCGAGATGTTTGTCGGCGTTGGCGCAAGCCGCGTACGGGATATGTTTGAACAGGCCAAAAAGAATGCCCCCTGCATCGTCTTTATCGATGAGATTGATGCTGTTGGCCGCAATCGCGGCGCCGGTTACGGTGGTGGCAACGATGAGCGGGAGCAGACATTGAACCAACTTTTGGTTGAGATGGATGGTTTCGAGGCCAATGAGGGCGTGATCATTTTGGCGGCTACAAACCGTCGTGACGTGTTGGATCCGGCCTTGTTGCGGCCGGGCCGTTTTGACCGTCAGGTTACGGTGCCAAACCCCGATATCAAAGGTCGCGAGAAAATTCTCAACGTTCATGCGCGCAAGACACCATTGGGGCCGGACGTTGATTTGCGCATTATCGCGCGCGGTACTCCGGGCTTTTCGGGTGCGGATCTGGCAAACCTTGTCAACGAGGCGGCGCTGCATGCGGCCCGTGTTGGGCGTCGTTTTGTTACGATGGATGAATTCGAATACGCCAAAGACAAGGTTATGATGGGAGCCGAACGGCGCTCGATGGTTCTGACGGCTACGCAAAAGGAAAAAACCGCCTATCATGAAGCGGGGCACGCGATTGTTGGCATTGAACTGCCGCAATGTGATCCGGTCTATAAGGCGACAATCATTCCCCGCGGAGGTGCGCTGGGTATGGTCGTCTCACTGCCCGAGATTGACCGTTTGAATTGGCAAAAATCCGAATGCGAAGAGAAAATGGCTATGACCATGGCCGGTAAAGCCGCGGAAATCATCAAATATGGCCCTGAAAATGTCTCGAACGGCCCGGCGGGTGATATCCAGCAAGCCTCTGGTCTGGCGCGGGCGATGGTTTTGCGTTGGGGCATGTCGGATAAAGTTGGGAATATAGATTATTCAGAAGCGCATGATGGTTATTCTGGCAGCACAGCGGGTCTTTCTGTTTCTGCCAATACCAAAGAGCTGATTGAAGATGAAGTGAAACGCTTTATCGCTGAGGCCTATGATAGGGCGTTCGAAATTCTGACCGATAAAACAGAAGAATGGGAACGGCTGGCGCAGGGATTGCTGGAATATGAAACGCTCACGGGCGATGAGATTAAACGTGTCATGAAGGGAGATCCGCCGCAGGCAGGTTCCGATGACGACGGCTCAGACTCTCCTGGCGCCGGTGCAAGTATCACCGCCATCCCCAAAACCAAACCACGTATCAAGCCTGTGGATGACAGCGGTCTTGAACCGGAGCCCACAACCTGAATAATCGCGTTATCTATCTTAATCAAAACCCCGGATCAGCGTCTGGGGTTTTGTTTTTGCACAGGGCATTGCGTTTGTGATCGGTTATAGTAGGTTTTGCCGATCATTGGACGGAGGGTTACAATGCCAGCGCTGATACCAACGAAATTCTCAGCCAAAGTAACTTGGCTGGGTTTGGTGCCGGATCGGCACTCTGACCTGTGTGCGGTGCCACAAACCGAGTTGATGATGCGGTTCTCTGGACCTGAAGGTGACAGTCATTCCGGTTTAACCCGCCCGTCTTGCTCTCGGGTGACGTCCCAGCACCCTCGCGGGACAGAGATTCGGAATGTGCGGCAGCTGTCAATTGTCTCGGCCGAAGATCTGCAGCAAATTGCCGCAACAATCGGCCTTGAGGTGCTGGATCCTGCTTGGCTGGGCGCCACATTGGTCTTGTCTGGTATTGTTGATTTTTCCCATCTACCGCCCGGATCGCGCTTGCAGGCGACGAATGGAACGACCTTGGTGATTGATATGGAAAATCGCCCGTGCAACCTGCCGGCGCGGGTGATCGAAAAAGCAAAGCCCGGCCACGGTAAAGCCTTTATGAAATCTGCAACTGGCCGTCGCGGTGTAACGGCTTGGGTGGAGCGCGAAGGCGCGCTTGTCCTCGGGGATCACTTGCGCTTGCATATTCCCGATCAACCTGCCTGGATCGGTCTTGCTGCCGCGAAATCTTAGCAAGATAAGTTTCCGATCCGACACGGGGCATGTGATCTCGCCGCAACACGATGTACATATGTCGGAATTGCAAGTTTCAAACCCTTCAGGCAGGCGTATACCGCCTCATGGCAACAGTGTCGTTGAGTCTTTAGGACGAGGAAAGAAATAATGGGCTATAAGAGTGATATCGAGATTGCGCGCGAGGCCGTGAAACGGCCCATCCAAGAGATTGGCGCAAAGCTGGGCGTAAGCAGCGAGTTTCTTTTGCCCTATGGCCATGACAAGGCCAAAGTAAGCCAAGAATTCATCGACTCGGTGCATGAAAACGCGGATGGTAAACTGATTTTGGTAACCGCAATCAACCCGACCCCGGCGGGCGAAGGTAAGACAACCACTACGGTGGGATTGGGCGATGGTCTCAACCGTATCGGCAAAAAAACGGCTGTATGTATTCGCGAGGCGTCTTTGGGTCCCTGTTTTGGCATGAAGGGGGGCGCTGCGGGTGGCGGCTATGCGCAAGTGGTGCCAATGGAGGAAATGAACCTTCATTTTACCGGTGATTTTCACGCGATCACCTCGGCGCATAATCTGCTTTCGGCGATGATTGACAACCACATCTATTGGGGCAACTCTTTAGAAATTGACGAGCGTCGCGTTGTTTGGCGTCGGGTGATGGATATGAATGATCGCGCTCTGCGCGATACGGTGACCAGCCTTGGCGGGGTGGCCAACGGGTTTCCACGTCAGACTGGATTTGACATTACAGTGGCGTCCGAAGTTATGGCGATATTGTGCCTGTCTGTTAGTCTAAAAGATCTACAAAAACGTCTGGGTGATATTATTGTCGCCTATCGCCGTGATAAAACGCCAATCTATTGCCGTGATATCAAAGCAGATGGTGCAATGACGGTCCTGTTGAAAGACGCCATGCAACCAAATCTAGTGCAGACGCTTGAGAACAACCCTGCCTTCGTCCATGGGGGGCCGTTTGCCAATATCGCGCATGGGTGCAATTCGGTTATTGCGACGTCAACCGCTCTAAAAATATCGGACTACGTGGTTACTGAGGCCGGGTTTGGCGCTGATCTTGGCGCAGAAAAATTNATGAATATCAAATGCCGCAAAGCGGGATTGGCGCCGTCGGTTGTGGTGGTTGTCGCNACCGTACGGGCGATGAAAATGAACGGTGGCGTNGCAAAAGCGGATCTCGGGCCTGAAAATGTAGAGGCGGTTCAGGCGGGATGCCCAAATCTTGGGCGGCACATTGAGAATGTGAAATCCTTTGGCGTGCCAGTGGTTGTGGCGATCAANCATTTTGTCACCGACACNGACGCCGAGGTNCAAGCCGTCAAAGACTATGTGGCTGGGCAGGGGGCGGAAGCAATCTTGTGCCAACACTGGGAAAAGGGCTCGGAAGGTGCGATTGAATTGGCGACGCGGGTGGCGGAAATTGCCGATGCGGACNTGGCCAATTTTGCACCACTATACGGAGATGAGCTGAGCCTGTTTGAAAAAATAGAAACGGTCGCTAAGCGCATTTATCGCGCTGACGAAGTACTGGCAGATGGCAAAATTCGCAATCAGCTCAAAGAATGGGAAGAGGCGGGCTATGGTCACTTGCCAGTCTGTATGGCTAAAACCCAATACAGTTTCACCACAGACCCCAATCGCCGTGGCGCGCCGACCGGACATTCTGTGCCGGTTCGGGAAGTGCGTCTGAGCGCAGGTGCAGGTTTTGTCGTGGTGATNTGCGGTGAAATCATGACCATGCCTGGGCTGCCGAGGGTGCCGGCCTCGGAACAGATTATGCTCAATGAAAGCGGTGACATCGAAGGCTTGTTCTAAGGCGCAATACGGCTAATTTTTCGGGTGCGTCCTGTGCTTAGGCGTATACCCGGTATTCTGAGGATGTTTTCTGCGCTGACATGGTTGAGAACGGCTGTCCATCACCTGTAGAGCGTGATAAAAACATGTAAGAAGGCTGCACCGTCATGGCGGTGTANTCNCAAGGTNAGNAAGGGGTGGAAATATGACTGCACAGGTTATTGATGGCAAGGCTTTTGCTGCAACAGTGCGCGGTAAGGTGGCAACACAGGTCGCGGCTTTGACGACGGACCACGCGATTACTCCGGGCTTGGCGGTCGTCTTGGTTGGTGAAGATCCTGCCAGTCAGGTCTATGTGCGCTCGAAAGGCAAACAGACCGTCGAGGTGGGCATGAACTCGTTCGAGCACAAGCTTGAGATTGATACCTCTGAGGCCGTTCTGCTGGATTTGATTGCCACTCTTAACGCGGATCCTGCGGTACACGGTATTCTGGTGCAATTGCCTCTGCCCAANCATCTGGANGAAGATCTGGTGATCAATAGCATTGATCCCGCCAAGGATGTTGACGGGTTTCATATCTCAAANGTTGGGCTGTTGGGGACAGGGCAAAAATCTATGGTGCCCTGCACGCCGTTGGGCTGTCTGATGATGCTCAGAGAGCACCACGGATCACTATCGGGCATGGATGCGGTGGTGATTGGACGTTCAAATATTGTTGGCAAACCGATGGCGCAATTATTGCTGGGTGACAGTTGTTCGGTGACGATTGCCCATTCGCGAACCAAAAATCTGCCAGAGGTNGTTGGTCGCGCCGATATCGTAGTGGCTGCGGTTGGGCGNGCCGAGATGGTGCCGGGTGACTGGATCAAACCCGGCGCTACGGTGATTGATGTGGGGATCAACCGGATTGAAAAACCCGAGGGAGGCACCCGTCTTGTTGGGGATGTGGATTACGCCAGTGCGGCCGAAGTTGCAGGNGCGATCACTCCGGTTCCTGGTGGCGTTGGCCCGATGACGATAGCCTGCCTACTGGCCAACACCCTGACGGCCTGTCTGCGGGCAAATGGCCTGCCGGAACCCGACAGCCTAACCGCATAATTATCTGCCGCTGCTTGATCGGGGCATAGGAATGATCTGGGGATTTTTGCCGGTTAAAATGGCCATTGCCCCGGGGTTCATCAGCGCCTGTAAGAGGGCGTGGCCGGTGCTCAACCCGCCTGTATAGGCACCATAGGCCGGAAGAATCAGCCGCTTGTCGTCGAATAAGAAGCAGGCGCGTGACACACTGCGGGCAGCGGTTTTCAGCCGGGCTTTGGGGTGATAATGCCCGCTCACTTCCCCCCCCATGACGTCTGCGACGTGATCGGGCGCAGCGATATGTTGAAAAAACAACGGATGAACGCTTAGGACGGCGCGGTGGCTGCCACCTATTTCCAGCGGTCCGGGATCATGATTGCCCTCAATCCAAATCCAATCGCGTCCAGCCTGTAACCGATTGATCCATAAACGGTCATCTTCGGCCAATTCACCTGCTGCCTCTGGGTGGTCAAAACTATCGCCCAAGCAAATAACAGTNCTCGCGCGGCAGGCTTCGAGATCGGTCTCGAGTTTTAACAGCGTGTCCTGCGTTTGATAGGGCGGCAGGACGGCCCCGCCGGCGCGAGCATAGCGCTCGGATTTGCCAAGATGCAAATCCGAGACGCACAGCAGGCTTTGCTCTNGCCACCACAGCGCNCCTGACCCCATAGCGATTAAATTTACCCCNGCCAGCGTAAATGCNACCCCATTNGTCNGGGACTTNTGCAGNGNGCCTTGCGTGTTTTGCCCCNTCATGGCGTCAGCCCNGCGGCGTCCATCAAGCGGGCGGCGGCTTCGGCCACAAGGTGTTCTTGTGCTGCGCCAGCAATGGGCACCCGACCGGCTTCAAGCAAAAGCGGTGCGGCCAGCGGGCTGATCCGCGGCAGGCGGATATGATCAATGTGGCCTTCAACGCGCTGGGTCATCTCGCGCAATCGCTCAAAGTCGATCAGACCGCGCATCGCCTCGGTGCGGGTGATGGCCAGTAACAGGTGCTCTGAATCGTATTTTACCAAAGTATCATACAAGATATCTGACGAAAAAGTTGCCTGACGTCCGGATTTGCGCTGTCCGGGCAGGTTGCGTTCAATCAGTCCCGCAATGGTGGCAGAGGCGCGAAAAGTCCGCTTCATCACGGCATTTCCAGACAGCCAATCTTCAAAACCATGTTCCAGCGCCTGCTTCTCAAAAAGCGCGGCAGGGTCTGTGACCGTGGTTAATCCCCAGACCAGCGTGGCATAATCGGTGGCGACAAACCCCAGTGGGTTCTGGCCCATTTCTTCCATGCGTTTGGTCATTAGCAGGCCCAGTGTTTGCTGTGCGTTGCGCCCGGCAAACCCATAGGCGCACAGATACTCGCGTTCCTCATGGGCAAATGTTTCGATCAACAATTTGTCGGCTTGTGGCAGACGCGATACCTGTTGCTGCAGGGTCAACCATTCGGCGGTATGGCTGGGAAGGTCAGCCCAGTCATTGTGTTCGAAATAACGAAGTATGCCCGCGCTCAACTGGGTGGATGTGGCGAATTTCGTTCCCATGAAGGTGGCGATTTTCGGAGTTTTATTTGCCTGCCTTGAGACTTCGACCGTCATCTCGCGCAGACCTTCATAGCGTACCACTTGACCGCCGATCAAAAATGTATCGCCCTTGCTTAGGGTGGCGGCAAAACCCTCTTCGATCTCGCCCAGAGGCTTGCCACCCCGGTTGCGCTGCAGACGTACCTTCAAGGTGTCTGTATCTTGAATGGTACCGATATTCATCCGGATTCGGGCGGCACTGCGCGGATCGCGCAACCGGTAGCGTCCGTCGGCATCAGCCATAAGGCGTTGCCATCGATCATAGGCGCGCAAGGCATAGCCGCCAGTGGCGCAAAAATCGAGACAGGCGTCAAATTCATCGCGGGTCAGGTCGTGATAGGCACCGGTTTGGCGGGCTTGTTCAAACAAGGTATCGGGGTCAAACGGACCGGCACAGGCGATAATCAAAATGTGCTGGCACAAGACATCGAGCGGACCGCGGCCGCGTGCCTCGCCGTCGAGGCTGTGACTTTCCACTGCGCGCAGCGCAATCAGGCACTCAACCACTTCAAAGCGGTTGGCCGGCACCAACAGCGCTTTAGACGGGGTATTATAGCTGTGATTGGCTCGCCCGATACGCTGGACCAGCCGTTTGACATTTTTTGGGGCCCCGATCTGGATTACTAGATCAACGTCGCCCCAATCGATTCCCAGATCAAGGCTTCCGGTGCAGACAATCGCCCGTAATTCGCCGCGCACCATTGCCGCCTCAACGCGGTCGCGTTGCACCCGGTCAAGACTGCCGTGGTGGATGCCGATGGGCAGACTTTGCGCATTGGCCAGCCATAATTTGTGAAAAAAGATCTCGGCCTGTGCGCGGGTGTTGTGAAAAATTAAAGTGGTTTTGTGCTGTGCAATCTGCTCAAGCACCGCAGGTATCGCATAGGCGGCCCCACCGCCAGCCCAAGGGGGANGGGCGGCAATATCAAGCATGGCGATGTCGGGTTTTGGGCCGGGATCNGCGTTTAAAATGTGACAGCAATCACCGCTGCGGGTCAGAAACCGCGCAATCGCCTTGGGATCGTCGACTGTGGCCGACAGGCCGATGCGGCGCGCGGCGGGGCACAGCGCGTTCAGACGCGCCACGGCCAGCATTAACTGATCGCCACGCTTGCTATCGGCCAAAGCATGGATTTCGTCGATNACGATGCGTTGCAAACCGGCGAAAATACGTGGCGCGTCTTCATAGCTGATCAACAGGGCAAGGCTTTCGGGGGTGGTGAGCAGAATATGTGGCGGGTCGGCACGTTGGCGACGTTTGCGGCTNGACGGTGTATCACCGGTGCGGTCTTCGATCCGNACTGGCAGGTCCATCTCGGTCACTGGTGTACTGAGGTTGCGTTTGATGTCGGCGGCCAGCGCTTTGAGNGGAGAGATNTAGATCGTATGAAGGCCCTGCCGTGGACTTGCTGCCAGATCGATCAGGCTGGGTAAAAANCCTGCGAGTGTTTTGCCGCCACCCGTCGGAGCAATCAGCAGCAANGCGGTGGCGTCGGCTTTATCCAGCATCTGCTGTTGATGGTCATGGATCGACCAGCCGCGGGTGGCGAACCAGTCTGAAAACTGAGCAGGGAGTTTTTTCATACTCTTGTATCTAGGCCCAGGCAGCCAAAATTTCTAACAGAATTTTGTCCACANAGGGTTGTGGGTTTGGTCCCTCGATCCAGAACGAATGGTTGCACCTTACCGGGGCGTTTTATTTATTGGCTTGCTTCAATATCCGCGCGTGTTTGGTGTCACTGTGGCTTATGTGGCAATATCGCTATATATCATCATTTGCTGCTCGGCGTTGCGGATTATTGTAATGAATAGTTTTTCAACGAGGTATGCCTTGGCCAGATTTACAGTGTTATGGGGCAACGGTATATTCGTTTAGACAGGAAGTTTGAGCGCTTGCTTTAAAAAAGTCAGGCAATCTTTTGCAACGATGTCGTTCAAACTGTGCAGTTTGATGTGCCGTCTCACCTTACCCGCCCCTTTAAGCACTTTGTGAGGGTCGTCCAACATGACCCCTTTGGTGAACTCAAGAGAGACGTATTTGGTATAGGCAAACACCCCAGCGACACGGGTTTTGGGGTCGGCTGTGCGCATTTCGATGACNGTCCCTCCGTACATNGATCTAAACGTGGCTTTTGGNGATAAATCCGCNACTNTTTTTAAAATNNGTTCNGTGATNTCTGCTTTNNCNGTCTCGTCCATGTCATGTCNNATCTCTAATAGGCGAGGCTAACTCAACAAGGCAGCCGTTCAAATCGCGCAGATAGGAAACCGTCTGGCCCCAGAGTTTTTCCGTCGGAGGCGCAACAGGGCTGCACCCTTTGGAAATTGCCTGGTCATAGGCTTTGGCCACGTCACNGGTGATCAGGCAAATTTCCCAGCCTGCTGCAACCGTTCTGGGATCATTTGGCAGAAGGCCTAGCCCGGCCATTTCGGCGGCTTCATTGCCAGCAAAAGCAAGCGCCGTGCTGCCGGTTTCCATCTCAGCATAAAGATGACTTTCGTGAATAAACCGGCGCTTTAGATCAAAGGCTGTTTCATAAAATGNGACAGTTTTGGGCACGTCAGACACATAAATAATAATATATCCAAGCTTCATGCAACACATATGCACGTTTAAAGATAATTTATCAATAATTAACAATCAAAAGCAGATTTGCGGCGAGGCGTGCCACCCACAATCAGGTCTTTTAGCGTCAAAATACATGTACAAATGACAGCGAGAAATCGCATTTAAGCCTGAACACGATAATACCCGGTTTTGATNTTTGANTTACTGGCGAAAACAGGCGCCCGGATCAAACGAAACCAGATGAGAACCTTTTATCAGGAAGAAAAGGATTTTCGGGGCAATTTAGTCGTTTTGTGGTTGCTAGAAGCCCAGAAAGCNTAATTGCCAACGAATTTATGCCATTTCATTTATTTCAAGGAATTGAAACCGATCACATTACCTTCTGTATCTTCACACAGCACAACAAATCCAAACTGTCCTATCGAAAATTTTGGACGTATGACAACACCGCCTGCGTCGGCTGCACGCGCTTGCTGCAGAGCGCAATCTTCTACTAAAAAGTAGACCTGTGTTCCACCTGGGCCGGGCTTTGAATGCTGTGTTTTCACAAGTGCTCCAGCCGCGCCATATTAATAAAAAAAGAATTTGAGTTATTAACTCTTTTGAAAATAAGTGAAAAAGCAGGGTGTAACGGGGAGGCAGTCAACGCTTTGTTCAGAAAAGCGCCTGTTTTCAGGGGCTGCTATGATTAAGTTCTTTTCACCGGCCGATCAAAACTTAACAAGCGCGCTGATGTGTTATTCATAGNATNATTCGGCAGTTCTGCACTGTTTTCAAGCCTTTTTTGGCACTTAATTTTGCCAGTATTCGAGAAAATATATATATACATCTCCTCTCTGGGAAAGGGGCATGAACGGGTCTCCAACTATAAATTCAACTCTCTTGGGCTGACTGTCTTTTTCTATACAGGTTTGAGCTGCAGCAATCATATGTGCGCGATTAAACAAGGTTTCTCGCGCATTTGGCACTGTTTTTAAATTTTTGATATTAACGCGCTGTCTTCACTTCCCACATCGATCACGCAATGTGCGTGAACCCTGTAAATCAGAGCATAGAAAAACCTGTGATGTCCCTGCTTTTGAGGGGCTTCCAATCTGACTGTCCATGCAAGGAGCCTTGCAAATACAATCTGCGCAAGCGATGTTTGCGATCCGCAATATGACGGTTTTATCTGTTATTTCATATCTGGCTCTATTTTGGATCAAGGTGTTAGCTGTGTGCGGCAAACCCGTTGATTGGCAGAGAATCGTTGGTTTTTGCGCGTGCGGGACAATATTCGCAGTCTGTTCACGCCTTTACGGTCTGTTCGAGCCTTTGCGGATTGCGATTTTTGCCAATAATCTAGCTTGGGGGCGACATAACTTAAAGCTGTTTGGGCAAATTAGCGCTGCTTTCCGGGTTCGGTTCAGAGCGGATGGTCCGTTGCGCGGCGCGATCTTTTAAAAAAGCGGCAGCGGCCCAAACTTATATCGTAAAAATTCCAGCGGCCGTGTTATTGAATTGGTGGGAGTTGCTGGTCAGAGCTGAACAGATTAAACATGCAATGGCCTAAGGATCACATCAATGGTCGAGGGTGATGGCTCATTACACATCTGTCGTATGAGCCATCCAACGGGCCCACTTGTCGAGGCCCCACTGTCTTTGTTCTTGATCTTAGACAATTGTCGCTTCTGTCGCGGCGCGCAGATCTGCTTCGGTCACACCATCTGCGGTCTCGATAATTTTCAAACCGCCCTCAACTACGTCCAGAACGCCGAGGTTGGTAATAATACGGTTGACCACTGATTTGCCAGTTAGCGGCAGCGTACACGAGGTCAGCACCTTGCTATCTCCATGCTTATTGGTGTGGTCCATCACCACAACCACATGGCCGACACCGGCCACCAGATCCATCGCACCGCCCATACCTTTAACCAGCTTGCCGGGGATCATCCAATTCGCCAGATCGCCGTTTTCGGCCACTTCCATTGCACCTAGGATTGCCATGGCAATTTTACCGCCGCGGATCATGCCAAACGAAGTGGCACTGTCAAAATAGGCGGTTTGTGGCAATTCGGTAATGGTCTGTTTGCCGGCATTGATCAGATCGGCATCTTCTTCGCCCTCGATCGGGAAGGGGCCCATGCCCAGCATGCCGTTTTCCGATTGTAAGGTGACCGTAATGCCGTCAGGGATATANTTTGACACCAGTGTCGGGATGCCGATGCCCAGATTGACATACATGCCGTCTTCCAACTCTTGCGCCGCGCGGGCGGCCATTTGATTTCTGTCCCATGCCATGATGCGCGTTCCTTATGTTGCGGGGCGCGTGGTGCGCTGTTCGATACGTTTTTCATGATCGCCCTGAATGATCCGGTTTACATAGATGCCGGGCAGGTGGATATGATCGGGGTCTAGCGATCCGGTTGGTACAATTTCTTCAACTTCGGCCACGCAGACCTTGCCACACATCGCTGCCGGTGGGTTGAAATTACGTGCGGCTTTGCGGAAAATCAGNTTGCCCGTCGCATCGGCTTTCCAAGCCTTGATGATGGATAGATCCGCAAAAAGCCCCTCTTCCATAATAAAGGTCTCGCCATTAAAATCTTTGTGCTCTTTGCCCTCAGCTATCACCGTGCCGACGCCGGTCTTCGTGTAAAACCCTGGAATTCCACAGCCCGCCGCGCGCATGCGTTCGGCCAATGTGCCCTGAGGATTGAACTCAAGTTCCAACTCGCCCGATAAATATTGGCGCATAAACTCAGCGTTTTCTCCCACATAAGAGCTGATCATTTTCTTGACTTGCTTGGTTTGCAGCAGAATGCCGATGCCNAAATCATCAACTCCCGCATTATTGGACGCAAACGTCAGGCCTTTGGCACCGTGATCCTTGATCGCTTGCAGCAAAAGCTCGGGAATGCCGCACAGACCAAAGCCACCGGCCGCAATCAACATGTCATCATGTAACAGATCGGCCAGAGCTTCTGTTGCATTTTCATAGATTTTTTTCATATGGATTTCCCTCTCACCCCAGCTTGCGCCTTTTGTGACGCTGCCTGTGAAGAGAGTCAATTGCCCACCTGATAATCCAGCTTTTGTCGGCGGTGGGCCGCACGCAGCAAGGGCCGGAGGGCTGTCGCGTTCATTTGTGATCTGCCCCCAGACCTTTTATGCTCCAGCCGTCTATCGTGTGGTTGCGGCTTTTTTGCTGGGCGCCTTTTTAGCGGCTGTCTTTTTGGCTGCGGCTTTGGTGGTGGCCTTTTTCTTTGCCGGAGCTTTCTTGCCCTTGCCGGTTTTGGCGGCTTTTTCAGCGATCAAAGCCACAGCCATATCCATGGTGACATCTGCGGGTTCTGTGCCCTTGGGCAAGGTGGCGTTGATCTTGGCAAACTTAATATAGGCGCCATAGCGGCCGTCCATGATATTGACCGGGCCGCCTTGTTCGGGGTGTTCGCCCAGCTCTTTCAAAGGTGTTGCGGCCGCCCCACGNCCGGCACCGCGCGACGCAAGTTTCTTGGCAAGCTCTTCGACGGCACGGTTCATGCCAATGGTAAANACATCGTCCACGTCTTTAATATTGGCGTAGAGTTTGCCGTGTTTGATGAACGGGCCATAGCGACCAATGCCGGCCTCAACTATTTCGCCATCCTCAGGATGTGGTCCGATTTCGCGTGGAAGGCTTAACAGGGACAGGGCTTTTTCCAGATCCATCGTGTCTGGTGCCCAGCCCTTAGGCAGGCTGGCCCGCGGCGGTTTTTTGTTATCTTCTGTGGGGTCTCCGCGCTGCACATAGGGGCCAAAACGACCTGAGAGCAGTTTGATCTCATCGTCTTGATCATGGCCCAAAACGCGGTCAGCTGAGGTTTCGCCGTCGCCATTTATCGGGCGGGTATAGCGGCATTCTGGATAGCCGCCACAACCAACAAACCCGCCCGTACGCGAAGTTTTCAAGTGTAATTGTCCGACACCGCAGAGCGGACAGATCCGCGGATCAGAGCCGTCTTCGCGCGGCGGGTAGAGTTGTGGTGCAAGCGCTGCATCCAAAACGTCGAGCACTTCTGAAATGCGCAGTTCTGAGGTTTCGGAAATCGCGGCTGAGAAATCACGCCAGAATGGCTCTAAGACATCTTTGTAATTGCCCTGACCCGCGCTAACGTCATCAAGCTGGTTTTCGAGCGAGGCTGTAAAGTCGTATTCAACGTAGCGTTTGAAAAAATTGAGCAGAAAAATTGTGACAATCCGGCCCTTATCTTCNGGGATAAGCCGGTTTTTGTCTTTCCTGACATATTCGCGATCCTGAATTGTCGTGACNATGCTGGCATAGGTAGAGGGTCGNCCAATGCCCAATTCTTCCATCTGCTTGACCAGAGTCGCTTCGGTATAGCGCGGTGGTGGCTGGGTGAAATGTTGGTCTGGTGAGACTGATTTTTTTGTTGCCACTTCGCCCTGCATGACTTGCGGCAGCCGTTTGTCATCGTCGCCAACGCTGTCGTCGCGACCNTCTTCGTAGACTTTCAAAAACCCGTCAAATAAGACAACCTGACCCGAGGCGCGCAATCCGACCTGACCGTCTGCGCTGGATACTTCCACGGTTGTTCGTTCCAATCTAGCGGCGGCCATTTGGCAGGCCAAAGTGCGTTTCCAAATCAGATCATAAAGTTTGCGCTGGTCGGCTTCGGTAAGTTTGAGCGCCGAGGCATCGCGGGTCATGTCTGTGGGACGGATACACTCATGAGCTTCCTGGGCATTTTTGGCTTTGTTTTTGTATACTCGGGGAGATTTGGGNACATAGTTTGAGCCGTACCGATTTTTAATTGCATCACGCGCCTCGGTCACCGCCTCGGGTGCCATATCAATCCCGTCGGTTCGCATATAGGTGATGTATCCCGCCTCATAAAGGCGTTGCGCGGTGCTCATGGTTTGGCGTGCGCCCATGCCGAATTTACGGCTCGCCTCTTGTTGCAAGGTTGAGGTCATGAAGGGGGCACTGGGGTTTCTTGTCGCGGGTTTTGCCTCGACAGAGGTTACGGTGAGATCGCGGCTGTTGACCGCCTGAACTGCTATTTCAGCCTGTGTGGCGTTCTCGAGGTCATATTTGTCAAGTTTTTTGCCGGCCAGCATTGTGAGGCGGGCCTCATATTCCTGTCCGCGGGGCGTGCCTAAAACGGCTTTGACCGACCAGTACTCTTGGGCGTTGAATGCCTCGATTTCTATCTCGCGCTCGACAATCAGGCGCAGACAGACCGATTGCACACGCCCGGCAGATTTTGCGCCAGGTAACTTGCGCCATAGAACTGGTGAAAGGTTGAAGCCAACAAGATAATCCAACGCGCGGCGCGCCAGATAGGCCTCGACCAAAGGTGTGTCGACTTGACGGGGGTTCTGCATCGCCTCGGTGACTGCCGATTTGGTGATGGCATTGAACACCACGCGGCTGACAGGTGTGTCTTTTTTCAAAACTTTACGTTTGCGAAGTGTCTCTTCGAGATGCCAACTGATGGCTTCGCCCTCACGATCGGGGTCGGTTGCGAGGATCAGTGAATTGTCGTTGGAAAGTGCGTCTGCGATTGCTTTGACGTGCTTGCGACTGTCTGCCCCGACCTCCCATTTCATTTCGAAATCTTGCTCAGTGTCAACCGAACCGTCTTTTGCAGGCAAGTCGCGCACATGCCCATATGATGCAAGCACGGTGTAATCTGATCCCAAATATTTATTGATTGTTTTAGCTTTGGCAGGGGATTCAACGACTACGACGGGCATAAAAATTCCTTTCGACTAGGCTGGGGACGCCTTGGCGCCTGACCATGTGGGTCAGTTGGCGTTTTTGTCAATGCACCGAATTTTGCAAAGGGGAGATAGAGCCAAATTTTATTTGAGGGTNTGTAGAGCCCTTTGCTATACTGCGCAAGGGCTCGGTTTGGGATGGAGCTCACCATGCCAAATATTTTTCGATGTCTTAAGCCAGAGAGAGCAGGCCGCCTGCTTGACGCTTTATACGACCCTCTAACTCAAGATCCACCAGCACAGGAGACAGGGTGCTGACAGATCCTCCAANGTCGCGGACCAACTGGTCTTCTGCGATGGGNGAATGGTTGAGCCTTGCCAGGATTTCCTGATGCAGATTTGCGGTCTGGCGTAGGCTGCGCTGCGGTTTTTTTATTGCCTCAGATGGGATGATTTGAGATATGTTTTGCGTGACCTGTGACACCGGTTCGGCAAANGNGGGTTCATTCTCAGCNGCGTTCAAAACCTGCACCACATCGTCAACACTGCGCACCAGGACGGCGCCGTCCCTCAGCAGCATATTGCAACCGGCAGCACGGGCATCAAAAGGGTGCCCGGGTACGGCCAATACTTCGCGGCCTTGGTCAAGCGCGTCGCGGGCGGTGATTAGGCTGCCGGATTTTGATGCGGCCTCAACTATGATTACGGCGCTGCACAATCCCGAAATAAGGCGGTTGCGGGAGGGGAAATGGCGGGCTTTTGGGATCACACCCATGGGTTGTTCCGATATGCGAGCGCCTTGATCATTGAGCTCATCGCCTAACTTCGCATTCTCTGCCGGATAGAGAATATCAACCCCGCCAGCCATAACCGCGACCGTACCGGTCNTAAGGGCGCCTTTATGCGCCGCTGTGTCTACTCCGCGGGCCAGTCCTGAAACGGTCACATAGCCTAATTCACCTAAACCCTTGGCCAGATACCGCGCCATTCTTGTGCCCAGAGACGAGGCGTTTCGGGCCCCAACAATCGCTACCATCGGACGAAGGAGCGTCTGGGAGTTACCCGTTATCCATAAAACAGGGGGCGGACTCGCAATTGTCATCAAAGCTTTGGGATAGTCTTCATTNCCAAAAAAAATCAGGCGCGCTTGCGCCTCTGCGCCGGCCCGAATTTCGATGCCAACCCGCTCGGCGCTGCAGGCCGCATAGTTTTCAAGCCCAGCCTTTNTGGCGATGTCTGGCAGAGCCTTCAGGGCCGCCGCAGCGCTGCCATGTTCGTGCATCAGCCGAAAAAATGTGCTGATGCCAACGCGATGAGAGCGCAAGAGACGAAGCCACGATANCCGGTCTTCTTCCGTGGTGGGGGGGGGTAGGGGGTGAGTGGAAGAAACTGTGTGTTCGGCCATCATGACTCCGCCATCTTGCGNGATCATATCTACGCTCGATGTGGTTAACAGCAGGTAAAGATAATTTTTTTTTTGGACTAAGCAGCGGCCCCGCCGATGGTCAAACCACCGATCATCATTGTCGGCTGTCCAACGCCAACGGGCACCCACTGTCCCTGCTTTCCNCAGTTGCCCATACCGGGGTCGAGCGCCATATCGTTGCCAATGGCGCGAATGTGCTTGAGCGCTGTCGCACCGTCACCGATCAGCGTCACGCCTTTCAGTGGCGCGCCGATGATGCCGTTCCTGACCCGATAGGCCTCGGTGCAGGAAAACACAAATTTGCCATTGGTGATGTCCACCTGACCACCGCCGAACCCCACCGCATAAATACCGTCTTTCAAATCCGACAGAATATCGCCAGGTGCTGTGTTGCCGCCNAGCATATAGGTGTTTGTCATTCTGGGCATTGGCGCATGNGCAAAGCTTTCACGACGGCCGTTTCCGGTGGCGGCCACCCCCATGAGGCGNGCGTTCTGACGGTCCTGCATATAGCCAACAAGAATGCCATCTTCGATAAGCGTGTTTTTAGCNGATGGCGTGCCTTCGTCATCGATTGTGATCGACCCTCGGCGGTCTGGGATCGTGCCATCATCAAGGACCGTGACCCCAGGAGCAGCGATTCGTTGGCCCATNAANCCGGAAAAGGCGCTACTGCCTTTGCGGTTGAAGTCGCCCTCTAACCCGTGACCGATTGCCTCATGTAATAAAATCCCGGGCCACCCCGGACCGAGAACAATATCCATAACGCCGGCGGGGGCGGCCTCGGCTGTCAGATTCACGGTGGCAATACGCAGCGCTTCGCGGGCTTTGGTCTGCCAGGCCTCTGGTTTCAGCAAGCCGTCAAGGCCAATGCGCCCACCGCCGCCGGCAGATCCGCTTTCCCGACGTCCGTTGCTTTCTACGATTACGGACACATTCACGCGGGTCATTGGCCTGACATCGCGTAAAATTTGCCCGTCAGGGCGAAGGATCTCAATCTCTTGCAGCGAGGCTGAAATGGTCGCGGAGGCCTGCACAACGCGGGGGTCGAGATCGCGGCAAAAGGCATCAATGGCTTTGAGTGTTTCTATTTTAACTGCAAATGGCGCATCTTCCATCGGGTTTTGATCGTTATATAGATGCCGGTTGGTAGCTTTCGGACCCTCTGACAACTGACCTCCGCCTGCGCGTACGGCCAATCGAGCGGTGTCGGCGGCACGGATCAATGCGGCTTGACTGATTTCAGTTGAATGACTGTATCCGGTGACGTCACCGTGAATGGCGCGCAACCCAAAGCCCTCGGAAGCGTTGTAACTGGCATTTTTAATCCTGCCGTCATCCAGCACCAAGCCTTCAGAGCGCCGTCTTTCAAGGAAAATTTCGCCATCATCAGCGCCTGCCACGGCCTGTTGCAAGACTGACAGAGCTTGTTCTTTTTCCAGATAATCTGAAAATGGGCGAAATGTATCTTGGCTCATTGGGTCGAGTCTCCTGAAATAATTTGCTTGAGGGCGTCTGTTTGCCGCAAGCTTCTTTCTTTATTCATCCTCAATAATATGTTCTTAAGTGGATCATTGACAATCGGAATCCTTTTGGGCGGTATCCTCTCATCTGGGTTTTCGATGTCTGTTGACCGGAGCCAAGCAACCGATTTAGGTGAAATATGCGAATGATAGCGAGACTGACGGGCCTGATGGCTATAGTAATGGGGCTGCCTGTGGCAGCACAAGACGGATTGGAAATTATTGGCAAGCCGGTTGATAAACTCTTAGGCTTTCAGCCACCCGTGACGGAACTGGCTCGGGACGTACAGTGGCTGGATGACATGGTGCTATGGGTCATAGTGGCCATTACCTTGCTGGTAACGGCCCTGCTGGCATACGTGATTGTACGCTATAATCAAAAGGCAAATCCGAACCCGTCCAGTTTCACCCATAACTCTCCTCTGGAGGTAGCGTGGACTGTGGTGCCGATTGTAGTACTGGTATTTATTGGAGCGTTTTCGCTGCCGGTATTGTTCAAACAGCAAGAGATACCCGAGGGCGATATTCATATTAAAGTAACTGGTTATCAGTGGTACTGGGGGTATGAGTACACTGACCACGAGTTTGGCTTTGACAGCTTTATGATTGGCGAGGGACAGGTGCTGAACGACGAGGTCGAGGCCGAATTGATCGCAGCGGGTTACAGCCGCGATGAGTTTTTGCTCGCGACAGATACATCGGTTGTCGTGCCCGTAAACAAAGTGGTGGTGATGGATGTGACTGGCGCTGACGTGATCCACAGCTGGACCATTCCCGCTTTTGGGGTCAAGCAAGACGCCGTACCGGGACGGATTGCGCAGCTTTGGTTCAAAGCTGAAAAAGAGGGCGTGTATTTTGGTCAATGTTCCGAACTTTGCGGAAAATCACACGCCTATATGCCGATCACAGTGAAGGTCGTTAGTCAGGAAGTTTATGATGCATGGTTAGCGGGAGCGATTGACGAATATGCAGGCACACCGCTTGATTTCCAAGTCGCCGCATCTAAGTGAGGCCGCTAAAATAATCTAACCTGAAGCGAGAGAAAGCTTATGAGCATGAGTGATGCCAGCATGATAACGCGAGCACCAACCCACGAGGCGAGCTTTGGCGATTATTTCGCCCTTTTGAAGCCGCGTGTGATGTCGCTTGTGGTTTTTACCGCCATGGTTGGCTTGTTTGCCGCGCCAATGCCAGTGCATCCGATGGTCGCGTTTTCGTCGATTCTATTTATTGCTATCGGTGGCGGTGCATCCGGGGCGCTGAACATGTGGTGGGATGCAGACATAGANGCGATTATGCGCCGAACGCGGTCGCGNCCNATCCCCTCGGGCAAGGTCACCNCAGAAGAGGCCAAGGCGATTGGAATTGCTCTGTCAGGGTTTTCTGTTGTGATGCTGGCTTTGGCGTCAAATCTTTTTGCGGCCGGGTTGCTCGCGTTCACAATTTTCTTTTACGTGGTGATCTACACAGTGTGGCTCAAGCGCTGGACACCTCAGAACATTGTGATCGGTGGCGCGGCCGGGGCCTTCCCGCCGATGATTGGCTGGGCCGTTGCAACGGGTGGGATCAGCTTAGAAAGCGTGCTGATGTTCGCTTTGATTTTTGTTTGGACCCCACCGCATTTTTGGGCTTTGGCGCTGTTCATGCGCAATGATTATGACGATGCGAAGGTCCCGATGTTGACGGTAACTCACGGGCGTCGCAGCACCCGAAATCACATTCTAGGGTATACTCTGGTGCTTGCTGCAGTGGCTGTTGGGGCGGGCTATACCTCTCTCGGTGGGCCGGCTTATGTTGCGGTGGCCGTTGTTCTTAACATCGCGTTCATCAAAGGCGCCGTTGATATCTGGCGCCGAGATGAGACAGACAGCGAAGCCGACGACTTTAAGGTTGAACGTCGATTTTTCAAATTGTCGCTGGCGTATTTGTTCCTACATTTTGGTGCAATTTTAATTGATCCTCTGTTGGCACAGCTTGCCGGAGGCACGCTCTGATGAGTTTTGACCGCCAGCATGAAATCCACACGCGGCGTTTTGGTCGCAACTTGGGCGTTGCGGCAGTTCTTTTGGGATTGGTGGCGATCGTGTTCGGCCTGACCGTTGTGAAAGTGACCCANGTCGAGTTTGAGGTCCCAAGCGCTGAGGCCTCACAATGACTGCTGTGAATGGAAAACAACGCACTTTGTTTCAGACCATCGGGCTGGTGGTGGTTATGGGCGGCTTGGCGTGGGCATCTGTACCATTTTACGACTGGTTTTGTCGGGTTACGGGTTTCAGCGGTGTTACTGCGGTCGCGAGCGGTGATTCTGAAATTATCTTAGACAAGACGATCAAAATAAGGTTTGATGCTTCTCTGGAGCGCGATATGCCCTGGGATTTTAAACCGGTTCAGCGTGAAATGACCTTGCGCATTGGCGAGACCGGTCTTGCGTTCTATGAAGCCTATAACCCAACAGACCGGCCTGTTGCCGGGTCCGCCAGCTATAACGTCGCCCCATTTGATGCCGGTGGATTTTTCGCGAAAATTGACTGTTTTTGTTTTGAAGAACAGGTGCTACAACCCGGTGAACGGGTGCAGATGCCAGTGACTTTCTACGTTGATCCCGCGATTGTCGAGGACCGCGATGCAAAATACGCTAAGTCGATCACCCTCTCGTATACGTTTTACGAGATAGAGCTACCGCAAGAGGCACAAGCGGCCCTCNTGCAACCCGAGAGAACGAAAATTAACTAGGCATTCCGAAGAGGGAATTACCAAATGGCGCATGTTAAAAACCACGATTATCATATTCTGAATCCCTCCCTCTGGCCTTTGGCTGGTGCGGTCTTTGGGTTTATCATGTTGTTTGGTGGCGTGCTGTTTATGCACGATCACGGTCCTTATCTGCTGTTGATCGGCTTTGTTGGCGTGCTTTACGTGATGTACGGTTGGTGGGCTGAAACCGTCGCTGAAAATAAAGAGGGCGATCACACGCCAGTTGTGCAAATCGGCCTGCGTTACGGTTTTATCNTGTTTATCACTTCAGAAGTCATGTTTTTTGCGGCATGGTTCTGGAGCTTTTTCAAACACGCAATGTACCCGATGGGCCCCGATAGTCCGCGCGTCGACGGTGTGTGGCCTCCAGTCGGTATCGAGACATTTGATCCGTTTCACCTTCCTTTGATCAACACTTTGATNCTGTTGTGTTCTGGCGCAGCAGCAACTTGGGCGCACCATGCGTTGGTCCATGAAGAAAATCGTGAAGACATGAANATGGGTCTGTGGATCGCCATTGCCCTTGGTGCCGTATTTACGCTGTTTCAGGCTTATGAATACAGCCACGCCGCGTTTGGGTTCTCAGGCAACATNTATGGGGCAAACTTTTTCATGGCCACCGGGTTCCACGGGTTTCATGTTCTTGTTGGAACCATCTTTCTGTTTATCTGNCTGATGCGGACTTACAGGGGGCATTTTACCGCCAANAGTCACATCGGGTTTGAGGCTGCNGCGTGGTACTGGCATTTTGTTGATGTGGTATGGCTGTTTTTGTTCTTCGCAGTCTATATCTGGGGCGGTTAAGCTGCATCATGGTTTGTGCTTGAACAGGCGCTGTGAAACCGACTAATCAAAGCGCGCAGCTTGTCTGCGCGTTTTTTCCGTTTAAGGACCGTTTTCGATTATGAACCGCCTCATTCCTCCACTGATCTTTGGGCTGGCCGGTATCGCGGTACTGGTATCTCTGGCGATTTGGCAATTTCAAAGATTGCATTGGAAGAACACCATTCTGGCGGATATCGATGCCCGCATTCTTGCCGAGGCGGTCGCGGTGCCTGCGCAGCCAGATCCGGTGCGAGATCGTTATTTGCCCGTGGTGGTTAGCGGACGTTTGGGTGCCCCGTTTCTTCGNGTCCTCGCAAGCCGCAAAAAGATTGGCGCAGGCTACCGGCTCATCAGCCCTTTACAGTTGGCTGACCGGATTATTTTGGTTGACCGGGGATTCATCAAACTTGCCGATGCGGTGCCNGCTGTANCAGACCAGCCGGTGACATTTACCGGCAACCTGCACTGGCCAGACGAAGTGGATGGGTATACGCCAGAGCCCGATTATAATAAAAATATTTGGTTTGCCCGTGATGTGCCCGCTATGGCGGCTGCGCTTTCTACAGAGCCTATTTTGCTCGTGGCCCGCACATCGTCAATTGCGTCATCTCAACTATCTCCGATGCCGGTTGATAGCAAAGGCATTGCCAACAATCATCTGCAATACGCATTGACATGGATTTCTTTGGCAGTGATCTGGTTATGTATGACCTTGTTTTATATCATCCGAACAAAGCCCAAAACAGAAAGCTGATGTGACATGCGCTATATTTCGACCCGCGGAGCCGCCCCGGTTTTAACCTTTGAAGAGGCGATGCTAACCGGCCTTGCCCGTGACGGTGGTCTGTATGTGCCCGAAACGATCCCGCAGATGAGCCATCGCGACATCAGCGCTTTGCAGGGGCTGAGTTATGAGGATGTGGCGTTTCGGGTGATGCAGNCGTTTATAGGTGACACGTTCAGCGATGCAGAGTTCAGCGATATTATCAGCCGTGCCTATGCNGGATTCGGTCACAAAGCCCGGGCGCCCTTGGTACAGCTGGACAGCAATCACTTTCTGCTCGAGCTGTTTCACGGGCCGACACTTGCGTTCAAAGACTTTGCCATGCAGTTGATCGGGCAGATGTTCCAGACCGCTCTGCACCGCCGTGGAGAGCGGGTGACCATCGTCGGCGCCACGAGCGGTGACACGGGCAGTGCCGCGATGGAGGCGTTTCGCGGACTGGATGCCGTCGATGTCTTTATTATGTACCCGCATGGTCGGATTTCAGAGGTTCAGCGCCGGCAAATGACNACGCCAAGCGAAAGCAATGTCCACGCTTTGGCGATGGATGGCGATTTTGATGCCTGCCANGCGCGGCTTAAAGAGATGTTCAACGACTTTGCCTTCCGAGATGAGGTGCGTCTGGCCGGCGTAAATTCGATTAACTGGGCGCGGGTATTGGCGCAAGTTGTGTATTATTTCTCGGCGGCAGCCAGTTTGGGCGCCCCTCAGCGCAAGGTCAGCTTTACAGTGCCAACAGGCAACTTTGGTGATATTTTTGCTGGCTATATTGCCAANCGTATGGGGCTGCCGATTGACNGCCTGNTCGTGGCCACCAATCAAAACGATATTCTGCATCGCTGCCTGTCCACNGGGGCCTATCAAACCGATACAGTGATCCCGTCGATCAGCCCCTCAATGGATATTCAGGTCAGTTCGAATTTTGAACGGGCGCTGTTTTATGCCTATGACGGTGATGGCGCGGCAATTTCTCGAATGATGGATAGTTTGAAATCCGAGGGCGGGTTTGAGCTCAGTCAGGGCACTCAGCAAAAACTGGCCGGGGATTTCGGATCTGGACGCGTCTCCGAAGTCGAGACATCGGCGACGATTGCGGCCCACTNTACNTCAACGGGTGAAATTCTTTGCCCGCANTCAGCAATTGGGGTCAACGTGGCCGAGGCGCAGCGTGACCCAAATGTACCAATGGTGACCTTGGCCACGGCGCATCCGGCTAAATTTCCCGATGCGGTTGAGGCGGCCACATCGCTGCGTCCAGAGTTGCCTGACCGCATGGCCGATCTTTATAACCGACCCGAACGGGTNACGCGTGTNGCCAATGAACTGGCACCATTACAACAATTGATAAAAGAAAGAACCTCACATTGAGCGTAGAATTACATACATTATCCAACGGCTTTCGCATTGTGACAGAGCATATGCCGGGACTAAAATCTGCGGCTATTGGGGTTTGGGTGGGGGCCGGGGGGCGTCACGAGCGGCCTGAGCAAAATGGCATCGCGCATTTCCTTGAGCATATGGCATTCAAAGGAACCAAGACCCGCAGCGCCGTCCAGATTGCCGAAGCCATTGAGGATGTAGGCGGCTATATCAACGCCTACACGTCTCGCGAGGCCACAGCATATTATGTGCGCCTGCTTGAGGATGATGTGCCTCTTGGTCTTGAGGTCGTTTCGGATATTTTGCTCAACCCGATATTTGATGCCCGCGAAATAGAAGTAGAACGCGGGGTGATCCTGCAAGAGATAGGGCAGGCGTTGGATACCCCGGATGATGTGATTTTTGACTGGCTTCAGGAACAGGCCTATCCCGACCAGCCGCTGGGACGCTCGATCCTTGGCCCAGAGGAACGNGTCAAAGCGTTTTCCCGCGAGGATCTCTCGGCGTTTATCTCAGAGCATTATGTNCCCGGACAGATGATCCTGTCGGCCGCCGGTGCAGTTGACCATGATCAGATTGTAGCGCAGGCTGAAGCCTTGTTTGGGCATCTGCCGTCTGTTCCGCTGATCGCACCCAGCAAGGCTTTGTTTAAGGGGGGTGAATATCGCCGGATCAAAGATCTNGAACAGGCGCATTTTACGCTTGGTTTTGACAGTCCTGATTATCAGGGATCCGAGATTTATACCGCGCAGATTTACTCGGTGGCCTTNGGTGGCGGTATGTCGAGCCGCTTGTTTCAGGAAGTACGNGAAAAGCGCGGGCTGTGTTATTCAATCTTTGCCCAAACTGGGGCGTATGCCGANAGCGGCATGACCACGATCTATGCCGGCACTGGCGAGGACCAATTGGCNGAATTGATGACTATTACTCTCGACGAAATGCACCGGGCTGCGGATGATATGAACGATCANGAAGTGGCCCGCGCGCGCGCGCAAATGAAAGCTGGGATGCTTATGGGGTTGGAGAGCCCTTCGTCACGGACAGAAAGACTGGCGCGGATGGTGCAAATTTGGGGACGAGTTAAATCTCTTGATGAGGCAATTGAACAGATCGATGCGGTGACCACTGCAGACGTCCGTCAATTTGCCGCNAACCTTGTGANCAAGGCTCCGGCGGCAATGGCGCTTTATGGTCCTGTTTCACAAGGACCNGCTCTCGATGCGCTGAAGTCGCGCAACGCTGCGTGATGTTCCTGTTCAAACGTAAAGTTCAGATTGCCACCGAACGCTTGATGTTGCGATTGCCACTGCATCGCGATTATCGGAGCTGGTCTGAACTGCGTTTGACCAGCAAGGAGTTTCTGGCGCCTTGGGAACCCAGTTGGGCTGCAGATCATTTGTCGCGTAAATCTTTCGCCAATCGGGTCTATTGGGCGCAGCGCTCGGTCTCAAGTGGTTCGGGTATTCCTTTGTTTATCGAGCGAAAGACCGACGGTGTTCTGCTGGGGGCTGTGACATTGGACAATATGCGCCGCGGGCCAGCGCAGGCAGCGACACTGGGCTATTGGATCGGCGCGCCTTATGCGCGCCAGGGCTATATGCGTGAGGCGCTGACCGCATGTCTGAATTATGCNTTCCAAAAAGAAGGCCTCAGCCGGCTTGAGGCGGCTTGCCTGCCCGAAAACGTGGCATCGCGGGGCGTGCTCGAAAAAAGTGGTTTTAAGTATGANGGGGTGGCGCAGAGCTATCTACAGATCAATGGCCGGTGGCGCACCCATGTCCTGTATGCTGCGCTGCGCTTTGATCGGCGCGGGCGGACCAGTGCCGGCTGATCTGGTGGGCCAGGCTGTGCTTGACTGGCCTGCTTTGCTAGAATGAAAATGTAATCGAGGGTCTTTATCATGCCTTTATGTCCTGCTGATGCGGCATTCAGCCAAACACTGCGCTCTGCTTTGCCCGAGCGATTGTTCAAACCGACTGAGGCCCGTTATCTTGAAGAACCGCGCGGGCGCTATGCGGGTAAGTCGGGTGTGCTCGTTCTGCCGGAAAATACTGAGCAAGTGGCGCAGGTTCTGCGGATAGCAAATGCCGCGCAGGTTGGGGTCGTGCCCTATGGGGGTGGTACCGGTCTTGTTGGTGGGCAGATTGCGCCGGAGGGTCCAGCCCCGGTGATCTTGTCGTTGGAGCGTATGACGGCGATCCGGGCGGTTTACCCGACGGAGAATGTACTGGTTGCAGAAGCGGGATGTATTCTGGCCAACGTTCAGGCCGCGGCCGAGGCCGAAGACCTCTTGTTTCCGCTTTCGCTTGCCTCAGAGGGGTCGGCGCGGATCGGGGGGAATCTGGCCACCAATGCAGGTGGTTTGAATGTTTTGCGGTACGGNAATGCACGGGATCTGTGTCTTGGGCTTGAGGCGGTGTTGCCCGATGGCGAGATTTGGCACGGGTTGTCGCGTCTNCGAAAAGACAACACCGGGTATGATTTNAGAAATCTGCTGATCGGGGCAGAGGGCACTTTGGGGGTTATTACAGCCGCTGCATTAAAACTGGCGCCGCGCCCGGCGCACAGTGGCACGGCGCTTATGGTGGTGCCCGATCCTCAGTCGGCCCTGTCGTTATTGAGCATGGCGCGGGCACATCTGGCCGAGGGGATCAGTGCATTTGAGCTTATTCACCGGCAGGGCCTGCAATTTTTGCGCGAAAAGCTGCCCGNCCTGCGACAGCCTTTTGTCGAAAGCCCTGAGTGGATGGTACTGATAGACGTCGGCTTGAGCCGGGGGCAGGATCCGGCGAATGCCTTGATGCGTCTGTTTGAGCAAGCCCAGACCACTGGCTTGGTTTTAGACGGGGTCATCGCNCATTCAGAGAGCCAGCGCAGTGATTTCTGGGCGGTGCGGGAGCGCATTCCCGAGGCCAATCGCCTAATTGGTGCGGTGTCAAATCACGATATTTCTCTGCCGCTATCCGCGGTGCCCGAGTTTATTCGCCGTGGCCCCGAAGTGATAGCGAAAATAGGTGCGTTTCGGATCAATTGCTTTGGGCATCTGGGCGATGGCAACATGCATTACAATGTCTATCCGGCTCCGGGTCGTAATCGTGCAGACCATTTGGAGGAACGTGACGANATCAAGNGGGCGGTGCATGACCTGGTGCACGAGATGCAGGGCTCAGTCAGTGCCGAACATGGTATTGGGCGCTTGAAAGTTGACGATCTTGAGCGCTATGCCAACCCGGTCAAGCTGCGTGCAATGCGGGCGATTAAAGCGGCCCTCGATCCTAATGGTATTATGAACCCCGGTGCGATTTTGAGGNAAATGGGTTAAATAAAGGCTCCGGAATTGGCTTGAAAATTGCANTAAACACCTCATCTTCTTGCCACAGCACCCTCAAATGAGCCATTGTTGGCATGGCAAATTATGAATNTTCCGGGAGGTAACTTTGCTGCGATGAAACGGTTNCNGGGATNGANCGTAGTTTGAGAGCAATGGCCATATGAGTGTCACTAAGTTTTCAGAAAATATAGCCACGTCAGAGCTTGAGAGACGGATNCATGCGAGCAGGGTCAAGCTGAGTTGGATCTTGATGAANTGTCTGGTGGTCTGGGCGTCTTTATCAGCCCTNACCCTCTTTGTTTTGGATGCGCCCCGAGGCGGATCGATTATGGCGGTTTTGGCNGTTCTTTGGGGTGGCTGTGTGCTGCTATTCCAACGCGGGCATCACAGCGTNGCGCGCTTGGTAAGTCTGTTTAGCCTGTCATCGGTNCTTTTGATTGCTACCGTATTCAATCATCCAGAATTGNNTCTTTACAATCTCTTGGTACCGGTTTCGGGTCTGCCTTTTGCAGCATTATCATGGCGCAATGAACGCGANTGGGTCATCTTCTTTGTCTTTTTCCCGTTTTGTCTCTGGGTCGCTTCNGTTGTTTTCGGTCTTGCGGGCGGGTCNCAAGTTCTGTTTGGCATAAGTCCATTNGACCCTTGGTTAAGTGTTGACCANACCAATGTGTGNCTNGTGGTGATTTTTGCCGCAGTGGTGATCGTAGAAATGTTTCACTTTAATTATCTGCTGANTGTGAGAGAGGATAAACTCTATGCGGCGCGCCTGAATGCAGAGAAATCNTCACAGGCCAAAAGTAACTTTCTAGCCAATATGAGCCATGAAATCAGGACGCCGATGAATGGATTGATTGGCATGGTTGAAGTGTTGGAAAATCTGCATCCCAGCGAAGAACAGGCGCGTGTCATTCATACAATTCGCGGCTCTGCTTTTTCCCTATTGCGGATTATTGGCGATATTTTAGACGCCCGCCAAATCGAGGCCGGTGAGTTGGATATACAGTATTCTAAAAGCGAACTCAGGCCGCTGATAGAAGGCGCAGTGGTGTCATTGCAAAATTTGGCTGATAGCAGTGAGGTGAAGCTGCGCCTCGGTATTGACCCCCACTTGCCAGACTGGATACTGACAGATGCCGGTCGCGTGCGGCAGATTATTTTGAACCTCTTGGGAAATGCAATAAAGTTTTCTGCCAAGAGTTTGACCAATGCTGACTCAGAAGTGCGGCTTNTNGCAGAGCGTCTTGATGAAAATACCATGCGACTGACGATTAAAGATACTGGTATCGGGATGTCAGAGACAGTTAAAAATAACCTGTTCAGCCCCTTTACTCAGGGCGAGGCGTCAAAGACGCGGCGTGTTGATGGTACCGGCTTGGGTTTGGTGATCACGCAAAGCCTCGTGCGCCGAATGGACGGTCGCATAGAGGTGAACAGTACTGCGGGCAAGGGAACGGAAGTTGTGCTTGATCTGCCCGTTTCAGTGGAGGAAGGTCCCAGCACGCTCCCTGATATTTCTGGATCAAAAGTGGTTTGGCTTCTTGAACGCGGGCTGCCCTTCCCGCATTGGTTCGAAACTTTTTTTGCGCGCTGCAACGCCGAACTGAAAGTTTTGAAAACTGATAGAAANCTCGTCGGTGTCGATCCCGCCTCGCTTGGCGCAACGGTCTTTATTCTAGAAACCTATGATCCTNAGATCGTTGATAAATGGTGCGCGGTTTTGAAACAGAAATGCCCGAACGTGAAAATTATCCTGCTCTGTGCCCAGCGGGTAAATNGGATTGGTCAGTTGAGTGCAGAGATGTCGCGGATNCAAGCCTTTCCTATATTGGTGTCTGAATTNCAGCGCGCGGTNGCAGTTGCCGGCGGTTGGGTACAACNGGCTGAAACCACAAAAAACAGCGCGTTACAAAAGATAGAAACCTCACCTGAAAGCAAAGATCAGCGGTCAGAAATGTTAATTTTGGTTGTCGAAGACAATGAAATCAACCGGCTGGTTTTACTCAAACAGCTTGAGACATTAGGCTATCCGACGCTTGTCGCCCAAAATGGTGAAGAGGGTTTGGAAAAATGGCGGGGCGGGTCTTTTGATTTGATCCTGTCGGATTGCCACATGCCTGTTATGGATGGTTTTGAAATGACACGGATGTTGCGCCAGCTTGAAGCAAAGCATCACCGCGCGAGGACGCCTATTGTTGCGATAACGGCAAATGCGCTGCAGGGCGAGGCTGATCGCTGCTATGCAAGCGGCATGGATGCTTTCTTGGTCAAACCGCTTGAGATTAAATCATTAGAGGAAAAAGTACTAGAATTCTTGCCTGCCTGACATTGTGCGGCCTGCGGAAAGGCCCAAGTGTCTGTTCTGTGANCTTGTGGGTTAAAGTCACTTCCGAANATCANGCTGGCATCGCGCANCGCGGCTTAGAGCCCATCAAAGGCGCATATGGCGTGAAGGTCCATTCCCATTGCTTCCAACTTGGGGCGACCACCAAGATCGGGTAATTCGACAATAAAGGCGCAACTGACGATCTCAGCGCCAAGGCGTTCCAGCAATGTGATGCCCGCCGCTGCGGTGCCTCCGGTTGCCAACAGATCATCAACCANCAGGATCCTCTCGCCAGCTTGCACGGCGTCGTCATGCAGTTCGACAATCGCCTCGCCATATTCAAGCGTATAAGCCTGACGGATAGTGGTCCCTGGTAATTTCCCCTTTTTGCGGATTGGCACAAAACCTGCGGATAATTGATGGGCGATTGCGCCACCAAGGATAAAACCCCGCGCCTCTAGCCCCACAACGGTATCAATTTTTTGCCCGACATAAGGTTCCAGCATTTGGTCAATGGCAAGGCGGAGCCCACGGGGATCTGCAAACAGGGTAGTGACATCGCGAAACAGTATACCTTTGTGGGGAAAATCCGGAATTGTGCGGATATAGTCTTTAACGGTTTTCATCTGATCAGGACCTTAACGGGCTGGATTGGAGCGCTTGTTTCTAAGACGCCGACGTGGTCTGTGCAACGGGTGAGAAGCTATTATCGTAAGAAATTGTGNCGCGCCTGACATCTGCGGTTCGGTTTACGGCTCCAGCNTGGCGGTCACAGCCCCCATCGTGATCAAGACNCTGCCGGCCAGTCCCGCCACCCACCTTTTGATACATGGCCGGTTTAGATGGGCCTGAAGGTGGTTTGCTGCATATCCATAGGCCAGTGCATTCAATGCCCCAAAGCTTACAAATGTCGCTAGCATCACGAGAGATTGGATCATAATAGATCGTGCGGGGTCGATAAACTGAGGCAGAAAAGCCGCGAAAAATCCAATTGATTTTGGATTTAAAACGGTGACCCAAAATAACTTGTAAAAAATGCTGCGCCGTGAGGATAGCGTATCTGAACTGGGTGCATTAAAATCTGATCTGACCGCCGTGCGCAGCATGTTTATACCGAGCCAGATCAAATAGAGGGCCCCAAGCCATTTAAATGCAGTGAATGCGAGCGCTGAGGCTGCCAGCAGAGCGCCAAGGCCGATGAGTGCAAGGCTCATAGAGATCAGATCGCCACAGGCAACGGCCGCGACAGCAGCCCAGATCACCCGGCGACCGCCGGTGAGTGTATGCGACAGGATTGTCAGAATGGTTGGTCCGGGCAGGATGAGGATCAGCATTGATGCCGCCGCAAAAGANAGCCAANTGTTAAAATCCATTCTCAAAACTCTTTGGTAAAATGGCGCCATGAAAAATATCGCGCAGACAGTGNATGCGGAACCTGTTGAGAGCAGGTCGTACCTTGCTGCCAACTGTACCCCCCCTGTAAATAAAAACCAGACNNAAGTGATGCTGAGGATTGGGTCCGTTGGTTGGTTTTTCTTCTCATGCCNGAGGGTATAATTTTTCCGGCTATTGAAGACGCAGACCTCGTCAGGTGCGCAAACATGGACAATTGCGTCTTGGCCATCTGGCAAGAGTAGTGACAGGTATTTTGGAACAGGCATTTTGGAACGGTGCTTTTGTGAAAAGCCTCTGAATCATCGAGATTATTAACCTCAGATTAATTGTTATCACTAAGGATCGGCCCAATGAAGAGGCGTCATTGCCAGATTGAAAGCGGCTGCTGACAATTATGCTTCAGGGCACAATTAGGGAAAAACCATCAATAGAGAGCTGTCTTGAGAGATGATTTTTCTGCACTGCAACATTGAGCTTTCGCTTTTGGGGAAACTGGGTTAGAAGCGTCGTGAAACCAAATCCCCCAACTTTCAGGATCCCGTATGAAACCCGCCATCTTTGGCTTATTTGCCAATTCTATAGCTTTTCCCGACTTGCGCTGGACGTCTGATGAGGGTCTGAGCTTGGGCCGTATCCGCATCGAACTACTGTCAGGCTTGACGGTGGCTCTGGCCTTGGTACCCGAGGCGGTTGCTTTTGCATTTGTGGCGGGCGTGCATCCGCTTGTGGGGCTTTACGCAGCATTTCTTGTTGGGCTTGTGACGGCGCTTATCGGTGGGCGGCCCGGCATGATTTCCGGCGCGACCGGAGCTTTGGCGGTGGTCATGGTGGCCTTGGTCGCACAGCACGGGGTCGAATATCTTTTTGCCACTGTGGTACTGATGGGGGCGCTGCAGTTGTTCGCCGGTGTGATGCAATGGGGACGGTTTATTCGGTTGGTGCCGCATCCGGTGATGCTGGGCTTTGTAAACGGCTTGGCCATTGTGATCTTTTTGGCGCAGATGACCCAGTTTAAAGTGTCTGGGTCGGGCGAAACGGCCGGTCATGGTGCGGCTGGTGACACTTGGTTAAGTGGTGAGCCGCTGTATCTGATGCTGGGGCTAGTGGTATTAACCATGGGTATTATCTGGCTGATGCCGCGGGTGACCAAGGTGATACCCGCGCCGTTGGCAGGTATTGGAATTGTCGCCGCCGTGGTGATAGGTTTTGGGCTTGATGTGCCGCGTGTTGGCGATCTGGCCTCGATTGAAGGCGGGCTGCCGCTGTTTCATATCCCCTTGGTTCCACTCACCTTGGATACTCTGGAAATAATCCTGCCCTATGCGGTCATTCTGGCCGCGATTGGGTTGATAGAAAGTCTGCTAACCCTCAATCTGGTCGGCGAAATGACCGGTAAGCGAGGCGGTGCGTCACAGGAATGCATCGCCCAAGGGCTGGCCAATACGCTCACCGGTTTTTTTGGCGGTATGGGGGGCTGTGCGATGATCGGTCAATCGATGATCAACGTCAAATCTGGCGGGCGTACCCGGATCGCCGGTATTTCGGCAGCCCTGTTCCTGCTGTTGTTTATCTTGGTGGGATCGTCGGTGATCGAGCAAATTCCGCTCGCCGCTTTGGTGGGGGTGATGTTCATGGTGGTTATTGGGACATTTGCTTGGAATTCGTTGCGGATTCTGCGTCGGGTGCCGATGACCGACGCCTTTGTGATCATTTTGGTCACGGTGGTTACGGTCTATTCTGACCTTGCAGTTGCGGTCGTTGTTGGCGTGATCGTCTCGGCGCTGGCCTATGCNTGGAATAATGCACGGCGGATTCACGCCAAGATCTCGCAAAATTCCGAAGGCGCGAAAGTTTATCAGATTCAGGGTCCGTTGTTTTTTGGGTCTGCTGACGGTTTTGCTGAATTATTTGAGCTTAGCGAAGACCCCGAGCAGGTGATTGTGGATTTTGCGGACAGCAGAGTAGTGGATCAATCAGCTCTGCAGGCAATCGAGGCGGTCGCGGCAAAGTATCAAGCCGCAGGCAAGCGCATCCAATTGGTGCACCTAAGTCGGGATTGCCATGCACTTTTAAGCAAAGCCGGGCATCTTATGGTCGATAGCGATGATGATCCGGATTACGGTTTGGTGGTGAATTACTCGGTCCGGATNGGCATTTTGGGCGAAGGCCACTAAACGGCNGATGCCGTTGAGAGCCCCANGGTCAATCGTCTGGGCGCGACAGTGAGAATAGATCAGTAACACGGGTGTAATCGCGGTATCCAAGCCGTGCGAGCGGTTGGAAACGTGTGATATCAAACAGCCCGTCGATGAGACAATCATCGCGCATATGAATGCCGGTCACTTCGCCGAACACGGCGAAATTTGCGGCACCGGGTAACTGTAAAATCTGGGTCAGTTTGCATTCCAAAGCAGCAGGTGTGCCCGAAACACGGGCGCAGTCGATCGTTTCACAGGGGATTTTTTCCAAGTCTGCTTTAGCAAATTCATCAATGTTCTTATCCACTGTGGCCGAGCTGGCATTCATCGCATCGCGCATCGCATATTCAACGATATTGACGCAAAAAACGCCGGTGTCGCGAATGTTGCTTACGCTGTCCTTCGTTCCGTCGCGATCGGGCTTTTGCCCGGTGGAGGAAAACATCACCTGAGGGGGGACATAGGCCACTGCGTTGAAAAACGAATAGGGGGCTAGATTGTCATTGTTCTCGGCACCGCGTGATGAAATCCAGCCGATTGGGCGGGGGGTGACGATCGCATTGAACGGGTTGTGTGGCAGACCGTGTCCGTTTTGTGGTTTGTAAAACATTGTTATGTCTCCTGTTTGCCCTCTCAATAGGAGCGTGCTAGGCCGGTTGCCAGCGATAAATGTTGAGGCGCACAGCTGGTGTATCAGTTCAAACAGGAACAGCAGTCAGATTGGTGGGAGGTCGAGGCGCTTTATGATCTGTGCTTCGCGCCGGGCCGTGAGGCGCTGTCCTCATATCGTCTTCGCGATCAGGTTGCCCCGGTGGTGGACCTGTCGATGGTCGCGCGCGACCCCGATGGTATTCTGGGGGGGGCGATCCGCTATTGGCCGATCATTGTGGGATGTCATAATGCGCTGCTTTTGGGGCCGGTTGCGGTGCATCCGACTCGGCAGGGCGAAGGGTTGGGTGGTGCGTTGATTCGTGACAGTCTGGCGCTGGCGGCCCGTCAGGGGTGGCGGCGGGCTCTGCTGGTCGGGGATGCGCCTTATTACCGGCGTTATGGCTTTGAAAAACTCAATGATGTAGTGATGCCCCCCCCCACCAACCCCGACAGGGTTCTGGGATTGTCAATTATACCGGATGCGTGGTTGGGGGTTTGCGGTCCGGTGCAATCGGCGCGCGATCGTTGAATTTGTATCTGGTCTGTTCGCGGCTTTTAAATTTTGGCATCTTACGTGTGCCGTGAAAGACATTGATCAAACGGCCGCTGGCTTATACTTTGAGACAAGAGTAAAATTTTCATGAGTTATCAAAGCAAGGGGCTATTATGACCACAAGTGCAAACATCCGTTCAACAGAAGGTTTGGGTCGGACATATGATTCTGTGCTGGATACGGTCGGAAACACTCCGTGTATCCGTATTAATAATCTGGGCCCGAAAGGTGTCAGAATTTATGTTAAGGCCGAGTTCTTCAATCCTGCGGGATCGGTGAAAGACCGGCTTGCGCTTAATATCATTGAAGCGGCTGAACGTGATGGCCTCTTGAAACCTGGCCAAACAGTCGTCGAGGCGACCAGCGGCAATACCGGTATAGGTCTGGCGATGGTCTGTGCACAAAAGGGATATCCGCTGGTGGTGACGATGGCAGATAGTTTTTCCATTGAACGCCGCAAGTTGATGCGAATGCTGGGCGCCAAAGTGGTGTTGACGCCAAGGGCCTCGAAGGGGCTGGGGATGTACCAAAAGGCAGTCGAATTGGCGAAGGCCAACGGCTGGTTCCTCGCTCGGCAATTTGAGACCAGCGCCAACGCGGATATTCACGAGACGACCACAGGTCCAGAGATAATCGCCGATTTTGCTGGTGACAGACTTGATTATTTTGTGACAGGCTATGGCACAGGTGGCACCGTGACGGGGGTCGCAAGGGTGTTGCGCCAAAGCCGGCCAGAGACCAAAATCATCCTGACAGAGCCGGCAAATGCCGCGCTGATCGAAAGCGGCATAGGTCAGCCACGCGGTGAGGGCGGGGCCCCTGCAAGCAGTCATCCGGCGTTTGAGCCGCATCCGATTCAAGGCTGGACACCCGATTTCATTCCTCTGGTGCTGCAGGAGACACTGGACGAAAAAAATTATGACGAATTGATCCCAGTCTCTGGCGGTGAAGGTCTGGAATGGGCGCATAAACTGGCGCGTAAAGAAGGCATCATGACAGGTATATCGGGGGGCTCTTCCTTCGCGGTCGCAATGAAGGTGGCGGCCAAGGCCGCGCCGGGATCAGTTATTCTTTGCATGATGCCCGATACTGGCGAGCGCTATATGACAACGCCTTTGTTCGATGCTATCGCCGAAGATATGGACGCAGAAGAAAGTGCTTTGTCTCGGTCAACCCCAGGCTTTCAGTTGGGTTGATCTCGCTGTGCGAAGCATTTCAGGTGCTGCTCGGGCGGTTTGGTTGTGCAACTGGCGTGGATTTGTACGGCGTTTGAGACGCTTTGGTGAGGTTCCTATCGATATAAGTTGCTTGAATAATACGTCTTGGCGCAGTAGGCAAAAAACCTGCCGAACCTAAACTGAAAGATCGGGTCTAGCTGCTATGACAATGCTTGAAACATTTATTAAGCCTATGCACCGCGAAGGTATCAAATTCGTTTTGATTTTCGCGGTTATTACTGCGGGTCTTTTTTTAATTTCAGACTGGCTTGGCTGGGGTGGTTTTGGCTTAACCATATGGTGTTACTATTTTTTTCGTGACCCTAAACGCACAACCCCTGAGCGCGAGGGACTGTTGGTCAGCCCTGCAGACGGCATCATATCACTGATCGAAAAGGCGGTGCCGCCCGAGGAACTGGGCATGTCCTCAGATCCCCTAACGCGGGTGAGTGTGTTTATGAATGTGTTCAACTGTCATGTTAACAGGGCCCCGATTGCCGGCGAGGTCGCCAGTATTGCCTATCGACCGGGTAAATATCTCAATGCGTCGCTGGACAAGGCCAGCGTAGATAACGAACGCAACAGTTTGACGATAGAAATTGCCGATGGTCGACAGATTGCGGTGGTACAGATTGCTGGACTGGTGGCGCGCCGGATTGTATGCTTTGTAAAGCAGGCACAGGCGCTGAGGACGGGCGAACGCTTTGGCTTGATCCGTTTTGGGTCTCGCGTGGATGTATATCTGCCCGATGGCGTGCAGCCGATGGTCAGNGTNGGCCAGTCAATGATCGCTGGGGAGACGGTGATTGCGGATTTAACAGCGGACGAACCCGCACGTAGCGCAAGGACGGAATAGCGGTTGGGNAAGNCCGAAAAAATTAAAACTGAATTGACGCTNTTTCANCTGCTGCCCAACATGTTGACAGTTGCGGCGATTTGCCTTGGGCTGACAGCGATCAAGTTGGGGTTTCAAGGCAGTCATGAACGCGCTGTTCAATTGATTTTACTAGCNTGCGTGCTGGATGGCTTAGACGGCCGCGTTGCCCGTTTGCTCAATAGCGACAGTAAAATGGGTGCCGAATTGGACTCGCTGGCGGATTTCCTGAACTTTGGCGTCGCCCCCCCGATGGTGCTGTATTTTTGGGCGCTGCAGGATATGCCGCGTTTGGGCTGGATATCTGTGCAGATTTTTGCTGTGTGCTGTGTCATCCGGCTCGCCCGGTTTAATGTCACCAGTAAGTCTGATCTGGAGGTGGACAACAGCGGCTATTTTGTGGGTGTGCCTGCCCCCGCCGGTGCACTNTTNGTGATGTTGCCGATGTTTTTATCTTTTGCCATGGACGATGCNGAATTGNTGCCTACTCTGGTGATTTGTGNGCATATGGTGGCGATTGGTTTGCTGATGATCAGTCAAATCCCCACATGGTCATTCAAGCTGGTGAGTATATCACGGGATAATGTAAAATATTTTCTGGTCGCGTTTGCCTTTCTTGGCGCAGCAATTCTGAANTATGCGTGGATCACACTTATTGGGTTTTGTCTCGGGTATGTGGTGCTGGTTATCTGGACGATCGTGATGGGAAAAACGACATTTTATAAGGGCTTTTAGGGGCATCNCCCTGTCGTGTNNAGGGGGGCAGANGTCTCTGNAAGNGACACTTCTTTNTCTGCCGGGTGCTTANTTAAGTTNCGACTGGAAAAAAATATGAAATTTCATATTGGCNCTGGGGTTANAAACAAAAAAAATCAGGCTATAGACATAGCCTGATCCTGTATCTCCAAAGCAGCTAGGCTGCGAGGTCCAGCTTTAAGCCAGAGCGATATTTGTTGCGCTTTCGCGACCGTCACGGCCAGCTTCAACGTCAAACGTTACTTTCTGGTCGTCGCTCAATCCGGTCAGACCGGCGCGCTCAACGGCAGAAATATGTACGAAAACGTCGCGGCTTCCGCCGTCTGGTGCGATAAAGCCGAAGCCTTTAGTTGTGTTGAACCATTTTACGGTGCCTGTGGCCATATCCGTAGTCTCCTATAAGTTGCTGCCCGCAGAGGTGCGACAGCCCGGCTAGTCGTCTGGATCGAAAGACTGAACGCCGGTAAAACAGGAGACAGTGGTCGAAAAAGAATACATATGCTGCTCTGTAATCGCACTCGTTTGGGACAAAGGCAAGCATTTTCCATCATCAGCGCCTAATTGCAAATAATTCTTCCATACAAACACCGTGCGTTATGGGGGTGTCATGGGGCGTCGATCTTGCTTAAAGTCATAGAAAAAACCTCCCGTGCAGTAAAAAAGCGCGGAAGGCGTTAAAACCCAGTAGATTTGCGGCTAGCGCATGAATTTTTTATGCTTTATTCGTTTTGGCTCCAGTGCATCGGCACCAAGACGGCGTTTTTTGTCCTCTTCATAATCCTCAAAGTTGCCTTCGAACCATTCCACATGGGCCTCACCCTCGAAAGCGAGGATATGGGTGCAGATACGATCAAGGAAAAAGCGGTCGTGCGAGATGACTACAGCGCAACCGGCGAAATCAACCAATGCGTCCTCCAATGCACGCAGGGTTTCCACATCAAGGTCGTTGGTGGGTTCATCAAGCAGCAGTACATTGCCACCTGATTTCAGCAATCGCGCCATATGCACCCGGTTGCGTTCCCCACCCGACAAGAGGCCGACTTTTTTCTGTTGATCCCCGCCTTTGAAGTTAAACGAAGAACAATAGGCGCGCGAGTTGACTTCAGCATCGCCCAACCGGATAATATCCTGACCATCACCGATCGCCTCCCAGACCGTTGCATTGGCATCCAGATCGTCACGTGACTGATCCACATACGACAATTGAACTGTGTCGCCAAAGCCGATCTGGCCTGCATCGGGTTGTTCTTGGCCGGTCATCATTTTGAACAGGGTCGATTTACCAGCCCCGTTTGGTCCGATCACTCCAACAATGCCGCCCGGGGGCAGTGAAAAGCTTAGGTCTTCGACCAGAAGTTTGTCGCCCATGGCTTTGTTGAGGTTGGCAACCTCGATGACTTTACCACCGAGGCGCTGGCCATTGGGGATGACGATTTGAGCGCGCGAAATTTTTTCCCGTTCGGATTGGCCCGCCAATTCGTTATAGGCATTGATACGGGCTTTTTGCTTGGCTTGTCGGGCTTTTTGACCCTGACGCATCCATTCCAATTCGCGTTCCAGCGTCTTTTGTTTCGACTTGTCTTCACGGGCCTCTTGCGACAGGCGTTTGGCCTTCTGTTCCAACCAGCTTGAGTAATTGCCCTCATAGGGAATGCCGCTTCCGCGATCCAATTCCAGAATCCAGCCGGTGATATCATCGAGAAAATAGCGGTCATGGGTGACGATCAGGATCGTACCTTTATAATCGATCAGGTGCTTTTGCAGCCATGCGATTGTCTCTGCGTCTAGGTGGTTGGTCGGCTCATCCAGCAGCAGCATGTCCGGGGCCTCTAACAGCAGTTTGCAAAGCGCAACGCGCCGGCTTTCGCCGCCCGACAGACTAGTGATATCTGCGTCATCGGCCGGACAGCGCAGAGCTTCCATGCTGACATCGATCTGGCTGTCCAAATCCCACAGGTTTTCGGCATCTATCTGATCTTGCAAGGCTGCCATCTCATCGGCAGTCTCTTCGGAGTAGTTCATCGCCAGTTCATTATAGCGGTCCAGCACGGCTTTTTTATTCGCAACGCCAAGCATCACATTTTCACGTACGCTCAATGACGGGTCGAGTTGTGGTTCCTGCGGCAGATACCCCACTTTTGCACCCTCGGCAGACCACGCTTCTCCAGTGAAATCCTTGTCGAGACCTGCCATGATTTTCATCAGTGTGGATTTCCCTGAGCCATTGACCCCGACGACGCCGATCTTCACCCCTGGTAGAAACGACAGCCGTATGTTTTCAAAACATTTTTTCCCACCTGGGTAGGTCTTGGATACGCCGTCCATGTGATAGACATATTGATAGGCCGCCATTGGGGTCTCCTCATGTAAATGATCTGATGGGGTGCTTGATAGCGAAGCTGGGAGGCAGGGGCAATGCAGAGATATAATTGCCCCTGTTGAGGGCTAGATATTGACTTGTGAGCAGCGTTTCTCGATTATCGTGCGCTTATACAAAAGTGATTTTGATGCTATTTTTCTTGCGATACCTCGTTTCATTATTTGCGGCTGGCTGTTTCGTGCTGGCGGAGCTGATGATTTCCAGTGGTTCGGCTCAGATTTATGATCCTGAACTTAGGCTGTTTTTCGAGGCATCCGATCTCTGTGGAACGGATCACTCGCGTGGTGATGCGGATGGCGAATGCACATTATGCGTGTTGGGAGACCCGTTTTGCGGTGGGAAAGGCGTTTGGTGCTTGGTGGCCCTGCAACTGCGCACCGCGGGTAGCGCATGGCGGTCTTTACCGATTTTGGGCTGGCCCATCGGTTATGAGCGTCCTGCGGTGCGCGGCCCGCCCTGCTTTGCAAACGGACACATAGATTTTATTGCGGCGTGAAACCGCAGCCCCTTTCAAAAGGAAATACAAATGAGACCTTTACCAATAGTGGCGGCTGTCTTTGCAGCCCTGTCGGGAACACTGGCCTTTGGCCATGCTGGCCTTGAAACCAAATCGGCTGTCGCGGGCAGTTACTATAAAGCGGTCATGCGAATCCCGCATGGATGCGATGGCGATGCAACTGATACCGTTAGGGTGCGTATCCCCGAAGGTATGATTTCAGTCAAACCCAAGCCCAAGCCCAACTGGAATGTTGAAGCTGTGGTCGGCGCGTATCAGAAGACTTATGATCTTCATGGGCGCGCGGTCAACGCGGGCGTTATTGAACTGATTTGGCGGGGCTCTCTGCCGAACGATCAGTTCGATGAGTTTGTCTTTCTAGGCAAGATCAGTGACAGCGTGCCAAGCGGCGCACCGTTGTACTTTCATACGACACAGCAGTGTAACACGGCAACGATTGACTGGAGCGAAGTGCCAGATACAGATCAAGATCGGCATGATCTCAAACACCCAGCTCCAAGCCTGAATATTATGCCTCGAGGACATGCAAATCATTAAGTAGGTCTGCCCAGAGGGCCTTGGGCTCTCTGGGTATGATGCTTCCTATGCTATACTTGTGATCCTTTTGCGTGGCAGTTTATTGCCCGTGTTTTGATTGCTGACATTGTGTTGTGGACGGCTTCGCAGTAAAGCCAGCATTATGAATGCTTTGCGGATGTATCCTGGTCAAACAATTGGCCTACTCGGGGGGTCTTTTGANCCACCNCATTTGGGGCATGTGCATATCACTTGCGAGGCTCTCAAACAGTTNAATCTCGACGCAGTTTGGTGGCTGGTGAGCCCCGGAAACCCGCTAAAAAAATGCGCGCCAGCGCCGTTGGCAGATCGTGTGCGATCTGCGCGGGCGCTTGTCAGCCATCCCAATGTCTTTGTGACCGATATAGAGGCGCGGCTTGGCACTCGGTATACTGCTCAGACACTGGCGGCTTTGAAATCGAAATACCCCAAAATTCGGTTTGTGTGGCTGATGGGGGCAGATAACCTTGCGCAGTTACATTGCTGGCAAACTTGGCGAACGATCATGGAGACTGTCCCAATCGGTGTTTTGGCCAGGCCGGGAAACCGGATATCAGCACGGACATCGAAAGCGGCTCTGACCTATCGTCATGCCCGCATCAAGGCGTCGAATCGGCATCTGATGGCGCGTATGGCAGCACCGGCGTGGTGCTATGTGAACATCCCGCTGACTGCGGCCTCCTCCAGTGCGATCAGGGCCAAAGGTTTTTGGCAACAGTCAGAAAATTCATAGGCGCGAGGTGAAAAACGTATGATTTGCTTGGCGTGCGGGGCGTATTCCTTCTGGGTAAGGCATGACTTCTGCAAGGGAAGTGTGGCATTTTGGCGGCAAGCTGTGAGGTGTGATGCAGGGTAAAGTTTCAAAACGTGGATTTATTACCGGGGTATTATCAACGCTTGCCTGCGGTGCCAATGCGGGCCCGCTGGAGCGTTCTTTGCGCCCCAAATTGCGACCGGGCAGCCTGTCTTCTGGATCCAAACCAGCGCCAAGCGATCTGGGCAGGGTCATNGAGGCCGCTAAATTGTCCGGCTCGGTTGGATGCGCCGTGGCTGATGTCTCGACCGGGGATATCCTCGAAGGCTATGGGGATGATATCGCGCTACCCCCTGCCAGCGTCGTTAAATCGATCACTGCGCTTTATGCTCTGGCGCATCTTGGACCCGCCTTTCGCTTTTCCACCCGTCTTGTGGCGACGGGGCCAATTCAAAACGGGGTACTAACCGGCGATCTTATTTTGGTGGGCAGCGGTGATCCGTCTTTGGATACCGATCATCTGGCGGGTTTGGTGTCAGAGTTGATGAAAACCGGGCTGCGCTCGGTCAAGGGCCGTTTCATCGTCGATGGCAGTGCGCTTCCTATGACGCCGCAAATCGATGAAGAACAGCCCCCGCATGTTGCCTATAATCCGGCAGTGAACGGTTTGAACCTGAATTACAACCGCGTGTATTTCGGTTGGGAAAAGGACGCGAACGGCTACCGGATCGATATGGAGGCGCGGGCATTGCGCTATCGTCCTGCGGTGAAAATGGCGCGTATGCAGCTTAAAGAGCGCGGGTCGCCGGTTTATACCTATCGCGATGGTGGTGTCTGGGATGAGTGGACGGTTTCGCGATCTGCGTTGAGCAAAGAGGGAGCCCGCTGGTTGCCAGTGCGGAAGCCTAACCGGTATGTTGGAGAAATTTTTCAAAGCCTNGCCCGTGCGGAAGGGCTTTATCTGCCACTGGCTGAAGTTTCCAGGTCGGTGGTGCCGGGTGTTACGCTGGTGTCGCATGAAAGTGCATCACTGGCAGATATTGTGCAAAAAATGTTGAAATATTCGACCAACCTAACGGCGGAAACTGTAGGTATGGCGGCGACGAAAACCCGGCTTGGTACGGCGGTGCCGTTGGGTGAGTCTGCGGCNCAGATGTCGCGGTGGGCCCGTGATCGGTTNGGCGCCAGCGGTCTGTCACTTGTTGATCATTCCGGGNTGAGCGATCGCTCGCGGATCACTGCCGACGACATGGTGAGAATTTTGATCAAAGCCCGTGAGAGCACAGAGCTGTACGCTTTGTTAAAGGACATTAAAATGCGCAATTCCAAGGGCAATCTGGCCCGGAGCGCCCCAACGGGGTTTCGGGCCAAAACGGGCACTCTTAATTTTGTTGCGGGGCTCGGAGGCTATGTCACAACGGCTTCGGGGCGAGAGCTGGCTTTTGCCATCTTTTCCGCCGATAGGACACGACGTGCTTTGATACCGGTGGCGCAGCGCGAGCGCCCCAAAGGTGCATCAAGTTGGAACCGCCGCGCGAAAATCTTGCAATATAAAATGCTAAATCGGTGGTGCCACAAATACCGGTCCTAGGCGCGCATGTGCCGCGCCCTTGACCCGCGTTCAATTGCGGCGGCATGCAAACGATCAATATTGAGTTCGTAACGAATTTCTTCAAGCAGGCGCAATTCGGGNTCTCGCAGGGTGCCGTCGGCTGCGGCGACATCGCAAGACAGCGCGTAGGCGGTTTCGAACAAACGCTCTGGTAAATTGTCGCGAATCAACCCGAACAGCGCGTCCAACCCGTCTTCTTGTTCGAATAGGTCGAAGACAGTTTGTGACATCAGGTTGACGCGGTCGATGTCGTAATCGGCAAAAATCGGTAGATTGTTGACGGCTGATTGTATTTTCACAAGTTCAGCGGTGCGGATATTAGTGTCGGAGGCAGAAATTGCGATCATTAAAGCCACCAAACAGTCTTGCTGGGTTAGCGGTTGGGGGTCAGGATAGGTCACGGGTACACAACCTTTCTTCTATGTTGTCGCGGTCGAGAATATTGACCTGTCCCGCTTAGGGCAATAGGTAGCATAAAATCTTGTCGCGCAGGGTGGCAAGATTGTCTGGAGAACAAATATGTCCGAAGTGCGCGACGCTGCGATGAGCTCAAAAGCTTGGCCTTTCGAAGAGGCCCGCCGGCTGCTTAAACGCTATCAAAAAGCGCCCCCGGAAAAGGGTTATGTTTTGTTTGAGACAGGCTATGGCCCGTCTGGTTTGCCGCATCTGGGGACCTTTGGCGAGGTGGCGCGGACAACGATGGTGATGCGGGCATTTCACGAAATAAGCGATATACCCACAAAACTGATTTGTTTTTCTGATGATCTTGATGGCATGCGTAAAGTGCCCAGCAACGTGCCCAACCCCGAGGCATTGGCCGCGCATATGCAAAAGCCGCTGACCTCAGTGCCAGATCCCTTTGGCACCCATGACAGCTTTGGCGATCATAACAATGCCATGTTGCGGCGGTTTTTGGATACATTTGGGTTTGAATATGAGTTTTACTCGGCGACCCAATTTTACCGCTCGGGTCAGTTTGACGAGATTTTGCTGCGAGCGGTTGAAAAATACGATGAAATTATGGCGGTGATGCTGGCCTCGTTACGCGAAGAGCGACGTCAGACGTATTCGATCTTCTTGCCGATCCATCCTGAAACCGGTCGTGTGCTTTATGTGCCGATGAAACGGGTGAATGCATCAGATGGGACAATCACATTTGAAGATGAGGACGGGACAGAAATGACCCTGCCGGTCACCGGCGGTCATGTTAAGCTGCAATGGAAACCGGACTTTGGCGCGCGTTGGGCGGCATTAGGCGTCGATTTCGAGATGTATGGCAAGGACCATTCTACCAACACGCCGATCTATGATAAAATCTGTCGCATTCTGGGCCAGCGCGCGCCGGAACATTTTACCTATGAGCTGTTTCTGGATGAAAAAGGTCAGAAAATCTCGAAAACATCGGGCAATGGCGTGTCGATCGACGAATGGCTGAGCTACGCCAATACCGAGAGCCTGTCTTATTTTATGTACCAAAAGCCCAAGACCGCCAAGCGGATGCATTTTGATGTGATCCCCAAGGCGATGGACGAATACCAGCAGCAGTTGCGCGCCTATGCAGATCAAGACAGCAAGGCAAAATTGAACAATCCGGTGTTTCACATCCATGGCCATAATGTGCCGGGCTCGGATATGGTGGTGTCGTTCACCATGTTGTTGAACCTCGCAGCGGTCGCAAACGCTTCAGAAAAAGACCAGCTTTGGGGCTTTATTCAACGCTATGCACCCAAGGCCTCGGCTGAGACCCACCCCGGTTTGGATGAGGCGGCTGGGTTTGCCGTCCGGTATTACAATGATTTCGTTAAACCGGCCAAAGTGTTCCGCGTTGCAACGGACCTTGAGCGCGAGGCTTTGGTTGACTTGCGCGATCAATTGACCGTCTATGCAGGGCATCTGGATGCCGAAGCGTTGCAAAGTATTGTTTTTGCCTGTGGACGCGAAAGATTTGATCCACTGCGCAATTGGTTTAAGGCGATCTACGAAGTGTTGTTGGGGGCCAGTCAGGGGCCGCGCTTTGGCGGGTTTATCGCACTTTATGGAATAAACGAAACCATCGCTTTGATTGATAAGGCCTTGGCGGAGGAATTACTGTAAGATCCACGCTGCTTGACGTTTAAGCGCTCGGACCTAAGTTTTGACTTGAAAAAGCAAAGAGGTGGAACTGATGCGCTTGCGGTTGATTATAACAGCACTGACATTTTTTATCGGACATATGGCTTTGCCGGTACTGGCCAAAGACGATCCCCAACCACAGATTCAGACAGTGATTGAAAACCAGATCGCTGCCTTTAAGGTTGATGATTTCGTACAGGCTTTTAGTTATGCGAGCCCGTCCATTCAGTCAATTTTTGGTACGGCCGAAAACTTTGGCGTTATGGTGCAGCGTGGCTATCCGATGGTTTGGCGGCCCGCGGAAGTTGAGTTTCTGGACTTGCGTGAGATGGCGGGAGATTTCTGGCAGCAGGTCTTGATCCGCGATCAGGCTGGTCAACGCCACATGCTGCTGTACCGCATGCAAAAAAGACCTGAGGGCTGGCGTATAAACGGCGTGCAACTGGGCAAACCGGTCGACCAATTGACCTGAGATAAAGCGTACCGTCACGGTGGGCTCAACCTGCTTTAATACTGTATTGATAATTCCCTTTAANCGGGCGCAATCGCGCTGGGTTACGGCTGTTCACACTNGGTTTCTGGACCCTTAGAGGGCTGAGCCAAGTGCGGCAGCGTTTGGAAAGGGATATCAATGAACACGGCCAACACCAATAACGTCCGGCTGTCGCCTCCGCCATTTCAAGATGGCTTGCAGGTTTGGTCAAGTGGCGACGGCACAATTAATTCGGACAGCTATCACAANGCGGCCAATGCAGCTTTGGTCCCGGCGGATCAAGATTTCGGCAGCTGTCTGGAGTTGTTAAAAACCACTGGTGAGCAGCGCTTGCGCTACATGGGCAAAACGCCAATCTCGCCGGGCCGCTATTTGAAAATTACCGCGCGGGTGAAGGCAATTTCAGGCAATTTCCCGTCGGTCCGGATCGCTGGCTGGGCGGGAACAACCGGCGATGTAAATCTGCCCTGGGTGACCCAAGCGGGGCCACTGACAGAGCTAGCGGATTATGGAAACGTGGTCGAGGTCTCTGCAATTGTTGGCTCGGGCCAGCGACCAGAGGTGGATATGGTCTGGGGGACAACAGCACTTTATGGTCATTTTGGTCTTGATCTAAAAGGCAAAAATGGTGGGCTGGTCCGAATAGANGATCTGGTCATAGAAGATGTTACAGAGCTCTATTTTCAAGACCTTCTCAAGCATGTGGATGTGCGCGATTACGGCGCTTTGGGCGACGGTACAACCGATGATCGCTCGGCGTTTGTCGCAGCTGATAAGGCGGCTGCGGGTCGCGAAATTCTGGTGCCTTCAGGCAGTTATTTCATCGGCAGCAGCCTGACATTGCACGCCCCTGTTTCGTTTGAGGGCACGCTGAGCATGGCAGAGAAGTCAGTTCTGTCGTTGACCAAGCAGTTTGACCTGCCAACCTATATTCGGGCCTTTGGTGAGGAAGAACTGGGGTTTGTTAAAGCCTTCCAATCGCTTCTGAGCGACTCAGATCATGAATCGCTGGATATGGCAGGGCGCAAGGTGACCATTAACGGACCTCTTGATATGGCGCGCCTGAGCGGGCGAACACGTTTTGCCCAGCGTCGGGTGGTCCGCAACGGTCAGCTTAACGCCGCTGGCGACAGTGTTTGGAATTCGGTAAAGGTGACGTCGCAGGGCAGCTATTCGGCGTATTATCAAACCCGCCTGAGCAATGTCACAAATGTGGCTAATATTCAGGTCGGGTCACTGGTGGAAGGCGTCGGGGTGGGCCGTGAGGTCTATGTCCGTGCGGTTAATATATCTGCGCAACAGATTACCCTTTCACAGCCGCTCTATGCGGCGGAAGGCACCCAAGAGTATGTCTTCACCAGATTTCAATATCTGCTGGATTTCAGTGGATTTGGGTCACTGCATAAATTGTGTTTCTCGGATATTGAATTTCAATGCAACGTCAAAGCTAACGCAATAATGTTACCGCAGACGGGCTGGCTGTTTCAACTGCGGGATTGTTATATCACCCGTCCTCGGCATCGGGCAATCACCTCTATTGGCACGGGTTGCCAGGGTATGTTGATTGACAATTGTTTTTTTCACACTGCCGAGAATAAACAAAAAGCCCAAGACCGCGAAAGCATCGTTCTGAACACCAATGGCAATGATGTGAAACTACGCAACAACTGGGCCTCGCAGTTTCGCCATTTTGCTGTCATGAGCGGCTCTTATAACGTGATCTCTGGAAACCATATTTATCAGGGCGATACGGTCAAAGATGGGCTGCGTCTTGCTGGCATCGTGCTTGCTCAGGCCAATATCAGCAGCACGATTGTGGGTAATTATATTGATAATTGTTCTCTGGAATGGACGAACGAACATGATGCCACACCTGATTATGATGTGGGATTTGGCTTTTCTGCCTTATCTATCACGAATAATGTGTTTTTATGTGGCGACACGGCTGATTGGTTTTCTTACATTGTGCTCAAACCCTATGGCAGCGGGCATTCCATATCCGGCCTCGATATCAGCGGAAATTCCTTTCGGGCAGTGAATGGCAAGATTGATCGGGTTGAGCGGGTCGATACAAGTTTTGCGGATATCGACTATAGCAAGCTGCAAGATATCCGGATTGCGGGTAATAGTTTTCATAATATCAGAGCCCATATGACCAATCCAGTGATCAAACACCATCGTCAAAATTCTCTTGATACTACCTGGCGTGTGAATTTCGACGGGGATTTGCCGTTTAAAGGTCATGCGCGCTCTGTCACATCGGTTGTGGTTACCGGAACCCTGAAGAATGGCTCCAATGTGACGCGCTATACCAGCCCCAGCGTCCAGACCTCGAGGGGGGGTAAGAAAGATGAACTTGAGCTGAAGTGGGATGAACGCGTAGTTGGTACAGTCACGGTAACGGCGCGGGTCGATAATTGAGCGGTCAAGTCTAACCAGAACGCAGGGATGCATCCCCGGTGGGATGACCTGTCTTTGTCAGAGGCCACCGCACCATTGCGGTGGCGCCCATAGTCTGGGCAGTCTATAGAGGCTGAAACACTCAGCCCGGACAGACAAACATGCAAGACTTAGACGTGCTCAAGGCGCTGATCGTCGCGGATCACACGCAGCGGGGGCAGCCAATTTCGAAACTTGGCTATTTCTGTGCACCCTTTCGACCTAACGNGGGGCCATTTGCCGACAAGGTGATCAAGGTTTACCGCGGCTTGAGTGATCACGCCGCGCTGCACCGGCTGGCGGCTTGNCATGACCATTACGTGGCGGTATTACAGAAAACCGGTGTGCCCCTGCCTGAGACCACATTTCACCTGCTCGATCTTGAACNTGAGCTGGTCCCGGTGATCGTCCAGGAGGCATTGCCCGAGGCCAGTATGATGCGTGACCAAATGCTGCGGGCCGACAGCGCGCAGGCGATCATTCTACTAGAGGCCGCCGCGAACGTGATCGCTGATTTTTGGAATAACCTAGCGAATGACGGCCTGCGGGTTGGCTTTCATCCCTCTATTCGCAATTTTGCGATTGTTAACGGGCAGGCGATTTTCTTTGATACGTTCCCGCCGCTGATTCATTACAACCGTGCGGAAATGGGGCGGATGCTGCTTCAGTTTTCAGAAAAACGCCTGATGCGGATTCTGGGTCCTTTGGTGCGTGGCACGGTGACGTCGATTCAGGATGAATGGTATTCACCACCTGAAACCTTTGTCGGGCTGGTGGGCAGTGCCTGCCGCCTGCGGCCTGAGGATCGCGCTCTGTTTCTTGATTGGGGCAATGGGTTCGTCACCCGCCGGATGCCGCGCTGGGCCGATGAGGCACAGGCGGGGTTGAAAGCGCCGCCACGTTTGCCCGGATACTGGACTGCGATGCGCAAACTGTTGGGTCTGCAGGGCGCGCCAAACGTCTAAACGCTTGCCAACTGGTGCAGCTCAGACAGTTTGGCCACGGTTGTGGTGAACATTTCATACACCTTTAGGTATAATATTTTCGCTCTTGAGTGGAGAAATTTTATAATTCTGTTACTGTCCAAGAGACCCGTGCGCCTTTTCGAGCGTGCGGCAACAGGGAGCGGACAATGAAACAGAAATCTGATTTTAGACGGCTGCACGAGCAAGAGGGCTGTTTTCTTATCCCCAATCCGTGGGATGCGGGTACGGCGCGTATTCTGGCTTCTCTGGGGTATTCTGCGTTGGCGACAACAAGCGCGGGGATGGCGTTTGCCTTGGGTCAGCGCGATGGGCGGGTGTCACAAAAAGCCACATTGGCGCATTGCCGTGATCTGGTAGCGGCAACCCCCTTGCCAGTTTCGGCCGATCTTGAAAAAGGCTTTGGCGACAGTCCGGAAAGCTGTGCGCAAACCATCCAAGCTGCAGCCGCAACTGGTTTGGCGGGCGGGTCGATTGAAGATCATACCGGCAAAAAATCGGATCCTATTTATTCGTTTGATCTGGCGGTTGCGCATATTGGCGCGGCCTGTGCAGCCCGCGACGCGCTGAAGACTGATTTTGTGTTGACGGCGCGCTGCGAAAATTTTCTCTGGGGACGACCGGATTTGAGCGATACCATACGCAGGTTGCAAGCCTTTGAAGCGGCGGGCGCGGATGTGCTTTATGCGCCGGGGTTGCACGATCTTGAGACGATAAAAACGGTCTGCCGCAACGTGACAAAACCGGTCAATGTTGTGATGGGAATGCCGGGGGCGGTTTTTGACCTGACGCAACTGGCCGAGGCAGGGGTGAAACGGGTCAGCGTCGGCTCAGCACTGGCACGCCTCGCGCTGGGCGCGTTTGTCACCGGCGCGCGGGAAATGATTGAAGATGGCAGCTTTCACTTTGGGGATCGGGCCTTGGGTTTTGCCGAACTTGAGACGTATTTTGCCCCGTAGATGTCAACAAGCCTGACAGAGCAGACGACAGACGGTTCTGGCGATTTTTACGCGGTCCAGCGCACAGGGACGCTGAGCGGTCCGCGAAATGCCCAGCCGCCAAAGACGGCCTCGCCTGACAAGGCCAGATCGGGACAGCGCTCAAACAGCATCGGCAGCGCCACTTGTCCAATCAGACAGCGCGCTGCCCAAGCCCCGGCACAAAAATGCGGGCCGGCGCCGAAAGAAATTGCCTTGGACCGGTCTTGGCCNAAATCAAANAANTCGGGNTTGGCAAAGGCGGCGGCGTCGCGGTTGCCAGAGCCAAACATGAAAAAAGCCCGCGCCTCAGCTGCGATTGGGACCCCNCCGATTTCATAGTCNTGGGTGACCCGGCGCGGCGACATGCCGATGGGCGACATCCATCGGGCATATTCTTCAAAGGCGTCCATCCANCTGTGCGCNCCAGATTTGATCAATGCGTNTTGCTNGGGGTGGTGCAGNACGGCCCAGGCTGCGCCGGCGATGGCATCGCGGGGCTCGTTCTGNCCGCCTGAAATGGCCAATTTGAGATTGGCATGGATTTGCGCCTGTGACAGGTCGGCCTGCATCTGNACAGACAGNAGTGATCTGTCCGGATTGGCCCGAAGTGCCGGCATCCGCGCCTCGATATGGCGCTCAATAGAGGCGGTGCAGTCGTGACACCGTGCGGTGGTTTCTGGATCGCCATGNTAATTGGAACAGCCGTCGATCATNCCTTGGCTGACCCGGTCCATTTCNCGCCAAGTCATATTGGTCAGNCCNGTCATGGCAATTAACGCCTGCGCCGANACGGGCATGGCGTAATCCTGCACAAGGTCTGCCGCACCGCGTGGTGCCAGTGTATCCAAAATTTGCGAGGTTGCGTCGATAAACTGTTGCTGCCAGTGATCTTTGACGGTTTTTGGTGACATCGCAGGAAAAATGGCGCGTCGCTCTGCCAGATGGGCTGGCCCGTCTTTGCGCATCATATTCTGACCCATCAATATATTCATCAGACCATCGGGTTGATCAGACGAGAAAACCTCAATCATTTTCTCATATTGGAAAATATCATCTCGCCGNGTGATTAAAACAGCCCCCAATTCCGGCACCAGTGCAACGGGAGCAGTGTGGCGCAGCGTTTTCAGATCGGGATAGGGATCGTGCCAAAAGGCTTCACGGTCAATATGATAGATAGGCAGAGTGTTCGTCACAGCTGCGTCCTTTGGCTTATTGGCTGCGTCTGATATCGCGCGGTCGCTNAGAGATGAGACTAGAATGAACTCTTAGGGCTGTCAAAGTGGCTGGCCGTTTTCGCTTTAAATGCTGCTGCAAGTGCNGGCTTGCCAAGAGACCTCCGCGCGCTCATCAGGACAAAGCACGTCTTAGGCACACCTCCAAGGGGCAGGTATCAATTTTCTGGCTGTCTCGGGTGTCTTTTGTGACACCAGAGACANTGCAAAATTTACCCATCCAAAGGCAGGTCAACATTTTGATTTTATATGCCCCGTATAATACTCTGTGTGAAAGACGGAAAGGGTTGACCGAACACGCCGTCTCTGCCCGTTACAATCGTATTGTGGTTTGACCTTTGTGCTTTTCATCCCCTGCATCCGCGTTACATAGCTTAAATGGAGGCCAAGATGCTGGTAAGTTTGCGAGACGTTCACAAATCCTATTCCGAGGCTGCGGGCCGAACAGCCATCTTGTGCGGGGTTGATATGGATCTCGCCGCNGGGGAAACTTTGGCACTGACCGGGGAATCTGGCAGTGGCAAAAGCACATTGTTGCATTTGATCGGCGGCTTGGACAGCGCTGACAGTGGTCAGGTTATTCTCGATGGGCAGGCCTTATCGGCATTGGATGATGCGGCACTGGCTGGGTTGCGCAGAACCACCGTCGGGGTGGTATTTCAGCAATTTAATCTGATTCCCTCNTTGAATGTGGCTGATAATCTCGCCTTCCAAGCCCGCCTGTCGGGACGCCATGACGCCAGACGCATCGCGGATCTTGCGCAGCGCATGGGGTTAGAACCACATTTGCGCAAATACCCNGAGGCGCTGTCGGGTGGGCAGCAACAGCGGGTGGCTATTGCNCGGGTGCTGGCCACTGCGCCCAAACTTGTTCTGGCCGATGAGCCCACCGGAAACCTTGATGAGGCCAGCGCCGCCGTTGTGTTGGATCTGCTGCTAGAGTTGGTGGGTGAAACCGATGCAGCGTTGTTGATGGTGACGCATTCGGCGCAACTGGCCGCACGGATGGAACGGCGGTTGAATCTTCAGGCGGGGCGGCTGGCATGACCGGACCCGTCCTGTGGGCATTGATGGGCCATTGGCGGCGCAATCCGCTGCAGCTTTTCACAGTCCTTGCCGGGCTCGCGCTGGCCACCGCGCTGTGGTCGGGGGTGCAGGCGATCAATGCCGAGGCGCGCGCCAGCTATCGCTTGGCCGCNGATATTCTTGGTTCGGCGGATCGGGCACAGATCACCGCCCGTGTCGGTGGCAGTGTGTCGGTGGCAGATTATGTTGCCCTGCGGCGCGGGGGTTGGCGCGTGTCTCCAGTGCTTGAGGGGCGCTATGACGGCATCCGCATCTTGGGTATTGACCCGCTGACAGTGCCGCGTGGCGGTGGCGGGCTACCGGAATTTAACAGGACCGATATCGGGGCATTTTTAACGGCTCCGGGTCTAATTTTTGGGCGGGCCGAGGTTTTGGACCGTTTGCGGGGCAGGACTTTAGCCGGTTTTAAAACCCGTCCGTTGCTGGCCCCGAATACGGCTGTGATGGATATTGCTGTGGCGCAGGAGCTGTTGGACGTTGATGCTGGGTTGACAAGGTTGATGGTCGATCCGCAACAGCCGCTGGTACAGGTGTCGCTGGCGCAGATTGCGCCGCATCTGCAGCTGACGCCCCCTGAGGCAGGTGCAGATGTTGCCCGATTGACCGGCAGTTTTCATCTTAATCTGACGGCCTTTGGTTTGCTGGCGTTTGCGGTGGGTATTTTTGTGGTGCATGGCGCGATCGGGTTGGCGTTTGAACAGCGTCGTGGCATGATCCGTACCCTGCGGGCGTTGGGGGTGCCTTTGAGGCGATTGGTTGTGGTGCAAACGCTGGAATTGCTGTGTTTGGCACTGATTGCGGGAGCCGTGGGGATGTGTGGAGGCTATCTGATGGCGGCGGCGTTGCTGCCCGATGTGGCCGCCACGTTGCGCGGCCTTTACGGTGCCGATGTTTCGGGAAGCTTGCATCTTAGACCTGTCTGGTGGCTGTCGGGCTTTGCCATTGCGCTTTTGGGTACCGGGCTCGCGGCGGCCGCAGGTCTTTGGCAGGTGCTGCGCATGCCATTACTGGCGGCTGCCCGGTCGCGTGCTTGGGCACTGGCATCGCGTCGGGCCGCGCGGTGGCAGGCTGGTGCAGCGCTGGCTTTGTTGGCGCTGGCCGCAGTTTTGACCGGCTTTGGCACCGGGTTGATGGCCGGCTTTGTGCTATTGGCGGCGTTGCTGGTTGGCGCCGCATTGGCGCTGCCGCTGGCACTGGATCAGACTTTAGCGCTGCTGGCGGGGCGGGCCAAAACGGCTACGGTTGCGTGGTTCTGGGCTGACACGCGTCAGCAGGTGCCGGGATTGTCGCTGGCGCTGATGGCGCTGCTGCTGGCGATGGCGGCAAATATCGGCGTCTCAACCATGGTCTCATCGTTTCGCCAAACCTTTGTGGGGTTTCTCGACCAGCGTTTGGCCGCTGAACTGTATGTTTCGGCCCAAAACGCGGGGCAGGCGGCAGATTTACAACGCTTTCTAGAAGGGCGTGTCGATGCCGTGCTGCCGGTGCAATCGGTCTCGCGGCCGCTTATGGGGGTGCCGGTCGCGATCTATGGCAACCGGCCGCATGCGACCTATCGCGACAATTGGCAGTTTCTGCAGGCTGTGCCCGATGTCTGGCAACGGGTCGCTGAAGGCAAGGCACTGATCGTCAATGAACAGCTGTTCCGCCGCGCCGGCTTGCAACTGGGGCAAAAACTGGCCATCGGCCCAGATCAATCCCTCGGCAACAGTTTGCAGATTGCAGGGATCTATGGTGATTACGGCAATCCTGTCGGTCAGGTTGTGATCACCGAGGACCTGTTCAAACAGCTTTATCCGGAGGTAGTTGCGCAGCGCTTTGGGCTGCGTCTCGATCCGTCCCAAGTGTCGATTTTACGCGGTGACCTGATGAAGCGTTTTGATTTATCTGAGAGTAATGTGATAGATCAGGCGCAAATTAAAGCGCTATCTCTGGCAGTTTTTGAGCGCACATTTACTGTGACGGCGGCGCTGAATGTTCTGACGCTTGCAGTGGCAGGCTTCGCGATCTTGATGAGTTTGTTAACCTTGGCGGGCTTGCGTTTGCCACAGCTTGCACCGGTCTGGGCGCTTGGGGTGACGCGGGCCCGTCTGGCGGGGTTTGAGGTGCTGCGCGCGGTGATACTGGCGGCCTTTACGAGCCTGATGGCGCTGGGCTTGGGGTTGCTTTTGGCGTGGGTTTTACTGGCGGTGATCAATGTGGAAGCCTTCGGCTGGCGATTGCCCATGGATGTCTTTCCGGCGCAATATGCGCGTCTGGGAGCGCTGGCGCTATTGGCGGGGTTGTTGGCGGCGCTG
>NYVC01000006.1 GCA_002684375.1 Marinovum sp. | reverse complement strand
GAAATCCCACCACTCATCCTGCGGATTTGCCGCCATCAAACACAGACCGACCGCAGCAGAGAAGCCCGGCCCGGTTGTCGCCTGAGGCAACCCGTGCACCCGAAGCGGGCGTCCAAGACGCACCTGCTGGCCCAAAATTCGGCTGGCAAGCGCGTCGAGACCGGGAATTTGGCTACCACCCCCGGTCAAGACAATTTGCTGACTGGGTAGATGCTCAAACCCCGCAGCATCCAACCTAGAGCGAACATCTTCAAGGATCTCTTCAATCCGCGGCTTAATGATGCCGATCAATTCAGTACGGCTGACACTGCGACTGTCGCGGTCATAATCCCCTGTATCGCCCCCGATCTCTATCCGCTCGCGGTCATCCATACTGGTGGCATGGGCCCCACCATAAAACGTCTTGATACGCTCAGCTTTGGTTGCTGGAATCTGCAAACCCAAGGAGATGTCATTGGTAACGTGATCTCCCCCCATGCGCACAGTATCAGCATAAATCATATGCTTTTTCAGGAAAATCGACAGGCTCGTAGCCCCCCCACCCATATCGACGCAGGCCGCCCCAAGTTCTTGTTCATCTTCAACCAAGCTGGACAGGCCAGACACATAGGCCGAGGAAACCACCCCTGCCAACTCCAGATCACAGCGCTTTACACAATGCACCAAATTCTGCACAGCGCCCGCATCCACGGTGATCATATGCATATCGGTGGACATTTTTTGCCCGACCTGACCGCGCGGATCTGACAGACCGGATCTGTTATCCAGCGCAAAGTTGACGGGTTGTGCGTGCAACACCTCGCGCGCCTCTCCGAAATCGGGCACGTCACAAGATGACAGAACCCGCGCGACATCCTCTTCAGAGACCTGACCGCCGCCGATGTCAACCGAACCTGCCAAACCGTAAGACCGGGGGTTGCCCCCCGCCATAGACACAATAACATGGTAAACTGGGGTATTGGCCATCTTTTGCGCCGATTGCAGCACCGTACGGATCGCACGTTCAGTTTCGCGCATGGCATCGATTTCGCCAAAACTTACGCCGCGCGACTGGGTTGTTGCCGCCCCTAAAACCCGAAAGCCCGACTGTCCCGCCAGCGACCCAACCCCGTCCGAGCTGCGGTCATAATCGGTGCCGTCAAACCTTAGTACAAGACAGGCTATCTTGGTGCTGCCAACGTCAAGAACTGCAATCACACCTTTTTGCAGGGCCGCCTTACGCATCTGGCGCATCGCCCGCTGAGACTGATAGAGGTCCATCATAGTGTCAATTCTCCACGTATATGGGTTTTATCCGCGACAGTTCCCGCAGCGCGTTGTCGCTCAGGCGCAGCGAGGGCCGGGCACCAAGGCGCATATCCACCAGCGCCAGATCCCGCGCCAACAAATCGCTGGCCTGATGCAGAACAATGATCCGCTCAACGGCCTGAACCGGCGCGTCTTCCGGCAGCAGAATGCGCTGATCATTGTCCAAAATCATATCCCAACGCCGCTCTCCGACACGCACCAAACCCCGCAAACGTTCCTTGATCGGGGCGGCCGCTGCAATGATCGCCAATCCCTGCGGCACCGCGGCCGCTGCACCGGGGCCGGCGATCAACGGCAAATCGCCCCGTGCCGCACGGGTTTTAAGCAGCCCGACAGGTGCCCCTGTTGCATCCAGCAGCTCCATGCCCTGCTTGGTGCGCCACACCACAGCCGGCACCCGTTCGACAACATCCAATTGTAAAATACCCCCCTTGCGGTGGTGCACTTTTACCTGCTCGACCGGATCCAGACCCGCAACGGTATCACGCACTTGATCAAGATCAAGGTCAAGCCAGCTGATCGGAAAATCAATTGCAAGGATTTCGCGAATATCTTCCGACACAGACCGGCTTGCCCCCTCAATAGCCATCACATTCAGCATAAATTCAGGACGGTTTTTAATCGTTTCGACAATCTCATTTTTCGCGATTACAACGGCTTCACGACGTCCGGCATCGGAAAAATACACCCAAGTTGCCAGACAGAGCGCGGCCACTGGCAACACGAGGCGCACTGTCACCCGAAACAACGGGGTCAACATCAGACGGTTCAGCCTGTAGGTCCAGACCGAGGGTGCCGGATCGCTTTTAGGTTTTTGATTACGGGTCAACGAAAACATGACGCATCCTCAACGATCCAGCGGCACATCTGACCAAAACTGATCCCAACCTGTTGGCCCTGCTCTGGCGCTAGGGAGGTTGGCGTCATTCCTGGTTGGGTGTTGGTTTCCAACACTATCAATCCCGCCAACCCACGCGTCTCATCCCAACGCAAATCAGTGCGGCTGACACCGCGACATCCCAAAGCCTGATGCGCGCGCAAAGCATAGTCCATACAGGCGGCAAAAATCTCGTCAGGCAGCGCCGCCGGCACAATATGACGCGATCCGCCGGCGACATATTTCGCATCATAATCATACCATCCATCTGTGATGATATCGGTCACAGTCAACGCCCGGTCCCCCATCACAGTGGTGGTTAATTCCCGCCCCGGCGCATAGGTCTCGACCATCACCACCTCAGGCATATCAGGCGCCAAATCTGGTGGCGTATTTACCCCCTCATTCACAAGATAAATACCTACGGATGAGCCTTCATTGTTGGGCTTTATCACATAGGGAGGCGCCATCGCATGCCGGGCTGCAACTTCGGTCTTGGGCAGCAGACAGCTGTCCACCACCGGCAGGCCAACAGACCGAAACACATCTTTACTGCGGGCTTTATCCATCGCCAATGCTGACGCCATTACGCCCGAATGGCTATAGGGCAAACCCATCCATTCCAGCATACCCTGCACAGATCCATCTTCGCCCCAGCGACCATGCAGCGCATTAAACACGACGTCGCACGCGGCTTCGTCCAGACGCGCGGACAGGGCGCGATCTGCAATTATCTCAACCACTTCAAAGCCTTCGCCCCGCAGCGCCGCAGCGCATTCGCGCCCCGNTGACAGCGACACCTCGCGCTCTGCCGAGAAGCCGCCCATCAGTACCGCAACTTTGGGGTCTGTCCTGCTCGACATACCCAATCTTGCCTCGATCTTCCGGGCCTTTGGCCCANTTGGTAGCGCCTGTTTTCNCCAGCACTATTNTGGGATCGGTTCACCAACCCTCATNATTTCCCATTCTAACGTTATTGCNGCCTTTTGAAAGACTTTTTTTCGAACATATTCACCCAGNCCCTCAAGATCAGCAGCCGTGGCGCCGCCAGTATTGATCAGAAAATTCGGATGTTTTGGGCTCATCTGCGCCCCGCCTTGCGTGGCCCCGCGCAACCCTGCCTCGTCGATGACCCGCCAGGCTTTCAAGTCATGAATATCATCATCACGGCCAGTACTGGAAAACCCCGCCGGATTTCGAAATGTGCTGCCAGCGCTGCGGTCTTTCGTCGGCTGGCTGGCATCGCGCGCGGCAATCTGCGCCGCCATCCGTTCGGCCAAAACTCCGGGATCGCCCACGGGTCCCTGCAACCGGGCCTCAATCAGCACCATGCCGAGGGGTAAATCGCTCTGGCGGTAGCGAAAATTCAGATCATCGGCTGTCAANTCCACCAAGTCACCCTCGCGGGTGATTGCGCGCGCCGACACGAATACATCGGCGACATAAGAACCGTAGCAGCCGGCATTCATCCGCACAGCCCCGCCGATCGAACCTGGTATAGTGCGCAGAAATCCAAGATCGACCCCNGCCTCAGCAGCCCGGCGCGCGACATGGGCGTCCAGAGCAGCCGCCCCGGCGATGACTGTGGTGCCGTCAATTTGAATGTGGTTGAACCCCCGCCCAAGCCGGACCACCACACCGCGCATTCCACCGTCGCGCACGATCAGATTGCTGCCCACTCCGATGGGAAACACCGGCATATCGCGGGGCAAATCACGCAGAAACGCCGCCAGATCCTCNGGATCAGCGGGCTGAAACAGATATTCNGCCGGCCCACCAACACGCAACCATGTCAATCCTGACAAGGGCCGGTCTTTGGCAATGCTGCCGCGTGGGATGGGAATATCAGTCATGCTTGCCCATTTTTGCTTGCGAAAGCAGTGCCGCATTTAAAGGATAAAACGCAAGGGGGTTTTATCGTTAGGCCGGCGTTAAGAGCACTTAAAATTTTGAGTGCAGCCCGCAATCGCAGAATGAAAATGCGCCAGCTTATCCGGCACGTAACAAAATAAGGTCAATGTCCNAAAATTATGCCCGGCCANCCAGTGCGAACGAACAGATCGTTAAATCCAGCCCAATTTTACGGAGGGGACAGTTTCTGCCAACGTCAGACTTGCCGCAACCGTGCGGGCAGCGCGTTGGCCCAAGCGCTAATTGTACCCGCCCCAAGACAGACCACCATGTCACCCGGCTTGGTGTGATCGCGGACCAATTGCGTCAGATCATCTTGTTGCAATAGCGCGCTGGCATGACGGTGACCGTGGCGGATCAGGCCCGCCACCAGATCATCGCGCGTTGCACCTTCAATCGGGTCTTCACCCGCCGAAAACACCTCAGATATGGCCACCACGTCGGCCTCGTGGAAACAGCTACTGAACTCTTCGAACAGATCGTGCAACCGGCTATAGCGGTGCGGCTGGTGCACGGCGATCACCCGCCCGTCACAGGCTTGCCGTGCCGCTTTCAGTACTGCGGCGATCTCGACCGGATGGTGGCCATAATCATCAATAATGGTGACACCATCGACCTCGTCAACGATGGTAAAGCGACGGTTGACGCCTTTAAATGCGGCCAGCGCATCACGAATTTGATCAAAATTCATGCCCAGATGACGTGCCACCGCTATCGCCGCAAGGGCGTTTGACACGTTATGATCACCTGGCATGGGCAGACGGCACCCGGTCAAAGTCACATCTTCCGCCTGAAACTGTACATCGAAATGCGCCACGCCGCACTGGGTTGTCAGGTTGAGCGCCCGAACGTCGGCCTGCGCGTTAAAACCGTATGTGACGATCCGCCGGTCGGTGATCTTGCCGACCAGCGCCTGCACCTCGGGGTGATCGGTGCAACACACTGCCAAGCCATAAAAGGGGATGTTTGACACAAAGTCCACAAAGCCCTGTCGCAGGGTGTCAAAATCACCCCAATGCTCCATATGCTCGGGATCAATATTGGTGACAATGGCGATGGTGGCGGGCAGCCGGTTGAAGGTACCGTCACTTTCATCGGCCTCGACCACCATCCATTCGCCCTGCCCCATACGCGCGTTCGATCCATAGGCGTGAATGATACCACCATTGATCACCGTGGGGTCAAACTGACCGGCATCCAGCAGCGTCGCCACCATCGTGGTCGTGGTGGTTTTGCCATGGGTACCCGCAACCGCAACATTAGATTTCAGCCGCATCAGTTCAGCCAGCATTTCAGCCCGGCGCACCACCGGCAAACCGCGTAGGCGGGCGCTGTCCAACTCGGCATTGCCCGGCTTGATCGCCGACGAGATCACCACGACCTCGGCATGATCAAGATTTTCCGGCTTCTGGCCTTCAAAAATCACCGCGCCCAATGTTTGAAGACGGTCCGTAATTTTCGACGCTTTCAGGTCAGAGCCCTGCACCTGATAGCCATGGTTGAGCAGCACTTCGGCAATTCCTGACATGCCGATGCCACCGATGCCAACAAAGTGAATTGCACCGACATCCCCGGGTAATTTGGTGGCCGCGTTCATTTCGGTGCTCCCTGTCCAAGTCCCGCTGGTGCAAGGTTCTCGACCAGTGTCGCAAGCCGCCCGGTGGCGTCCGGTACTGCGCAACGTAAAGCCGCGTTTGCCATTGCGGTTGCCTTGTCAGGGGCCTCTAGAAAAGCCGCTATCTGCGCGCTGAGTGTCGCGACGGTCAAGCCCGGTTCGGGCATCAGAATCGCGGCATCGGCCATGACCAGCGCCTGCGCGTTGGCGGTCTGTTCGTCGCGAATAGCACTGGCAAGCGGGATCAAGATAGATGGCCTGCCAATCACCGATATATCGGCCACCGATGACGCCCCAGCGCGGCTGATNACCAGTTGTGCCTCGCTCATACGGCGCGGGATATCATCAAAAAACGTTTCGACCTCGGCCGCGATCCCGTGATCGGCATAGAAATCTGCGACGCGTTCGATATCTTCGTGGCGCGCCTGATGGCTGACCCGAAGATGCTTGAGATGCGCAATCGGCAGATCGACAAGCGCCGGTGGCACCAGATCAGACAGAATGCGCGCGCCTTGTGATCCGCCCATCACCAGAACCGACATGGGATAATCACCCGGCGCAATATAGCCCGCCCCTGCACGATCAAGTATTTTTGCCCGCACCGGATTGCCGGTATGCACGCCCGTGACACCTGCGGGCGTTGCTGTGGGCCAACTGCCGCAGGCCAGCTGGTTCACATGCTTGGCAAAAAGTTGGTTTACCCGTCCCAAAACGCCATTTTGTTCATGGATTATTCGCGGTCTCCGCAGCAGCCATGCCGCCGCCAACGCCGGAATACTGGGGTAGCCCCCAAACCCGACAACCACGTCCGGACGATCACGCTGCATCGCAAACAAACTGTTCAGCACACCAATCCCCAATACGAACGGCACGATCAATTTTGCCCAAAAACCACCGCGGGCAAAGGTCGACGCGGAAATCTGTTCAATCTCAACCTCGGACGGAAAGCCTTTGGTATAGCGCGCTCCGCGCCGATCCGTCGACAGTTTGACCCGCCAACCTTTGGCAAGCATCGCCTCGGAAAGCGCTTGAGCCGGGAACATATGCCCACCAGTGCCGCCGGCAGCCAGTAATAGCAGACGGGGTTTTGTGTTCATCTCACGCGGGCTCGCAGCAGATCGCCAATTTCGCCTTGAGCGCGCGTGCGCGTAAACGCCAACAGCATGCCCACCGCAATGCCACCGGCAATCAGCGAAGAACCGCCATAGCTGACAAAGGGCAGCGTCATCCCCTTAGCTGGCAAAAGTCGCACCGCAACCCCCAAATTAATAAAAGCCTGAACACCAAAAATACACGCCAGACCCGTGCCTGCAAGTCGAATAAAAGGATCGCGCTCGCGCATCAGCCGCAGCAGGGTTCGCACCACAATGATCAGATACAGCACGATGATAAACAGCACCATAATCAATCCAAACTCTTCTGCGGCCACAGCAATGATAAAATCTGTATGCGCATCTGGCAGCGACCATTTTACTTGTCCCTCGCCCACACCAACCCCTAAAATCCCGCCCTCGCGGATTGCGTTTGTTGCATAACCCAATTGCGACGTCGGGTCGAAGTCAGGATAGAGAAACCCATCAATCCGGCGGGCAAAATGCTCGGAATGCCCATAGGCGACACCACCGATAGCCACCACCAGACCGGCCAGCGCCAAAAGCAGCGTCATCGGGGCACCAGCCACAAAATACATCACCGCCCAGCCAAAAAACACGATACACGCCTGACCGAAATCAGGCTGAAAGATCAACATGCCGCAGCACACCATCATCAACACCAAAGACCACAACCGACCGGGTGGGCCATTGATCTCTTGCGAGGCCGCCAGCATCCAAGCGGACACCACGACAAAGCCCGGTTTAAGAAATTCGGATGGCTGTATCGAGGCAAACCCCAACGAATACCAGCGCACAGCGCCCTTGCCAAAATCAGTACCAAACTGCGGCAGCAGCGCGATTGACACAAACGCCACCAAAAAGCCAATCACCGACAGCCGTCGCACCAGTTTTGGCGTCATCATCGAGGTCACCACCATCGCCAGCAAAGCCAGCCCGCCAAACACCGCCTGACGCTTGACATAATGAAAAGCCTCAAAGCCATTTTTGGCCGCCAGAGGCGGCGACGCGGCCAGACCCAGAAGGATGCCAATGGAAAATAAAATCAGAATACAAGACAAAGACCCGCGGTCGATTGTACGCCACCATTTGGGTAATATCGCTTCGCCGACCCGCATGGGTGCGGATCCATACACCATCTCTGTCATTTAAACCGCCAACTGCTGTCTCAACAAAATGCGTCCCTTTGCGGGATCTGGGGTTAGTAATACATAAACCGCCCCTTCAAAGCCAGTGCAAATGCTTTTAACTTGCACTCTAATTCAGATCAGTGCAGCCCTGCACCATGATGTATGATACAATTATTATAGGCGCTGGCGCCGCAGGAATGATGTGCGCGGCCCAATCCAAGGGGCGCGTGCTGTTGATCGATCACGCCAAAGCCCCGGGTGAGAAAATTCGCATTTCCGGCGGCGGGCGCTGCAACTTTACCAATATGCATACCACACCCGACAATTTTCTATCGCAAAACAGTCACTTCTGTAAATCCGCCCTGCGTCGCTATAGCCAGTGGGATTTCATCTCACTGGTGTCAGACCACGGGATTGCCTATCACGAAAAAACCTTAGGGCAACTGTTTTGTGACGGCTCGGCCAAACAGATCATCGCTATGCTGCGCAGCGAGATGGAGCGCGCACGGGCCGAACTGCGGCTGCGCTGTGCGGTGACCGCCCTGTGTAAAACCGAAGATGGCTTTGCGCTTGAGCTCACGCAAGACGGTCAAACCANCTCAGCTCAATGCCGTCAGTTGGTGATTGCCACGGGGGGCAAGTCGATCCCCAAAATGGGCGCGACCGGCTTTGCCTATGACGTCGCTGACCAGTTTGATATCCCATTGACCGAAACCCGTGCCGCGCTGGTGCCGCTGACATTTTCAGATGCGCGGTTCAAACCGCTGGCCGGCACCGCTTTGAAGGCAAGGATCAGCAATGCAAGCGCCACCTTTGACGAGGGGATGCTGTTCACCCACCGCGGGTTGTCGGGGCCATCAATCCTGCAAATTTCATCCTATTGGCGCGAGGGCGAGGTGATTTTTGTCAACCTGATCCCCGACATCCCGCTCTATGATCTGCTGCGCACCCAACGCCAGGCGCAGGGCCGGCGCAATCTCACAACCGAGCTGGCGCACCACCTGCCGGCACGGCTGGTGGAGTATCTGACCGCGCACCTGGCACTGAGCNGCAATCTGGCCGATCAATCCGACGCGCGTTTAATCGAGATTTGCAGCGCATTAAAGGCCTGGCCACTGACACCGAACGGATCTGAAGGNTACCGCACCGCCGAAGTGACGCTCGGGGGCATCGACACCGACGCGCTGTCGTCAAAGACGATGATGAGTAAAACCGTGCCGGATCTGTATTTCATCGGTGAGGCGGTGGACGTGACCGGCTGGCTGGGCGGGTATAATTTCCAATGGGCCTGGTCGTCGGGCTGGGCCGCCGCACAGGCGCTGAGCAGCCGGGCCTAGACCCGTTGAAGATGTACGATAATCTCGCGCTCAATACCGGTGAACGCCGCCCCCTTCCAATCGCCAACCACCCGCACAACCCGTAGCCCTGCCGCCGTGGCAAAGGCTTCGATCTGGGCCAAGGTGCAAAACCGCAGGCAGCTGCGCGAAATCACCGGGGCCGTGCGATCCGCAAAGGCGTGATATTGATCAAAGGTGACGTAATCGTCTGTGATCTCGACCAGTTGATGCCAAAGCCGCACCGCCACGTCATCCGCGGTGACCAAGGCGATTTCAGACCGTGCGGGCACCCAGTTTTGCCACGGCGCACAGGCCGGATTACGGGTTTCAAACACAAANTGCCGGCCTGGGGCCAAAACCGCAGCCACCGCAAGAAAGGCCNGCAGGATATCATCATCCGCCAACAGGCATTGAAANGCGTGGCCGGTCATATAGATCAGATCATAGCGCTGATCACTGTGAAAGCTTTGCAACGTGCCGTGTTGCCAGTGCACAAGTGCCGCTCCGGCGCGCGCACGGGCCACCGCAAGCATCGCCTCAGCCGGATCAAGCCCGGTGACCTCGGCGCCCATGCGCGCCATCTCAACCGCCAGCGCGCCGGTGCCGCATCCGGCGTCCAACACGCGGGCCGGTGCTTTTTCGGCTCCGACAATCCGGGCGGCCAGCGCAAGATAATAATCCCAATCAGGTCCGCCTGAATTTATCAGATCATATAATGCCACAAGGTCTTTTTGGTCATAGCATCGNTCGATCATAGCCGGTTTTTCCCGTTANGCCNTTTTATAAAGCCCAGCCGCCACACAGCTGCAAACGCCAACTTGCCACCCTCTGCCTGATGGTCAAATCGCATAGCNAGCACTGACGCAATCCAGAAGCTCACATAGGCCTTGCTTAGGCGAGCCTGCGCCGCTGCACCGCTACCAGNCCNCCAATGGAACCCGGCTGACCCATTNCAANCCTTGCACGACATGGAGATCGGTTTAAACNTTTGACCCCACCAGCGTCTTGCGAGACCAGTCGAGACCCTTCTTGAACCATCCGTTAACTGTCGCGATCAGCACCGCAAAAACCAGCACCGATCCAAGCGCCGTTTCATTCACTATTATCCATGTCCAGATATGTTGCCAAAATACAGGTTCCAAATGCCATCCAATCAAAAAATAAAATTTGTNTAATGGTGCCAAAGTAGACACATGGACGTGCGTGTAAAGTTATTTTTGTGCCGCGCCTGTCACCTGTCGGGTAAAATCATCGCCGCGCTGTTCAAAATTATCATATTGATCAAAGCTGGCCGCAGCTGGTGCCAACAGCACCGTGTCACCGGGTGCGGCCTCGGCGCGGGCGCGCGCCACCGCCACCGCCATCGTGGTNCACACCTCAGTCTCGCAGGGCAGTTGCATGGCAAAAGCCGCCGCCTCGCGGCCAATCACATAGGCCTTGCGCACGCGGCCCAGCGCCGGTTGCACCGCCTCCAAGCCACCGTCTTTCTGCAAGCCACCGCAGATCCAGCGAATGTTGTCAAACGCCTGCAGGGCCTTGGNAGCGCTGTCGACATTGGTCGCCTTGCTGTCATTGACATAACGCACCCCATCCGTCTTGGCGATGACCTGACTGCGGTGCGGCAAACCTGCAAAACTGGCCAAGCCGGCCTCAATTACCCGAGGCGCCAGACCCAGCGTGCGACACACCGCATAGGCNGCGCAGGCGTTTTGATGGTTATGCNCCCCCGGCAGGCTGGCCATACCGCGCAAATCAATAGAGGCAACCTGACGCAATTTGCGGTATTCTGCCAAAAACCCCTTGCGGGCAAACACATGCCAGCCCGGGCCCGTTAGCTTACCCGTCACCGAGATATCAATCACCCGATCATCACCGCGCCCCTCGGACAGTTGATTGGCCAGCATCTGTCCCTCTGGCTCGTCAATGCCGATGATGGCGCGGTCGGGACCGCCTTCGACAAACAGGCGCCGCTTGGCGGCAAAATANCCCCCAAGACCACCATGGCGGTCAAGATGGTCTGGGCTGAGATTGGTAAACACCGCAATATCAGGGGTCAGCGCCCGTGCCAGTTCGGTTTGATAACTCGACAGTTCCAACACCACCACATCGCCATCGCATGCCGGATCGATATCCAGCACACCCCGTCCGATATTACCGGCAAGNTGCGCCGACCTGCCGGCCGTGGTCAGAAGGTGGTGGATCAACGCAGATGTTGTGGATTTGCCATTCGANCCGGTGATCGCGACCACTTTGGGTTGCTGGTCGAAATTGTGCCACTCAGAGGTTGCGAACGAGCGAAAGAACAGCCCTATATCATTGTCGACACGCACCCCGGCGCGACAAGCGGCAGCCACCACCAGATTGGCGCTGGGATAGAGATGCGCAATACCGGGGCTGACAATTAAGGCTTCAATATCGCCAAACGCCTCGGCAGAGGTCAACTGCGTGATTGCAAACCCCATCGCCTGCGCAGCCTCGCGGGGCGCGGCATTGTCATCCCAGCACAAAACCTCGGCTCCACCAGCCCGCAGCGCATGCGCCGTGGCCAGCCCCGAGCGGCCCAATCCCAGAACCGCCACTTTGGCCCCGTGATATCCCCGTACTGGTATCATCGCTTCCCTATCTCACTTTCAGCGTTGCCAGCCCGACAAGGGCCAAGATCAACGCAATAATCCAAAAGCGGATCACGATGGTCGGCTCTGCCCAGCCCTTTTTCTCATAGTGGTGATGGATAGGTGCCATCAGGAAAACTCTGGTNCCGGTCGCTTTGAAATACAACACTTGAATGATGACGCTCAGCGCCTCGATCACAAACAGNCCGCCAACGATGGCCCAAACAATTTCGTGTTTGGTGGCCANCGCAATGGCCCCCAATGCGCCGCCCAGCGCCAGAGACCCGGTATCGCCCATAAACACCGCTGCTGGCGGGGCGTTGTACCACAGAAAGCCCAAACCCCCGCCGATCAACGCCGAGCAAAATATCAAAATCTCACCAGTNCCAGGAACGTAATGCACTTCAAGATACTGGGTAAAGTCAACCCGGCCAACCGCGTAGGCGATCACCCCCAAAGTGCCTGCCGCAATCATCACCGGCATAATCGCCAGCCCATCCAACCCGTCGGTCAGGTTGACGGCATTGGCCGAGCCTACAATGACGATCATGGTAAAGGGTACAAACAGCATACCAAGGTTCAAAAGTGTATCTTTGAACACCGGCAGCGCCAATTGATTTTGCAATGCATCAGGATGATAGGTCGCTGCCCAAACCGCAGCAACGCCTGCTATGACCAAGCCCAGAAGCAGCCGTATTTTACCAGGTACGCCAGAGGTGTTTTGTTTGGCAATCTTGGCATAATCATCGGCAAATCCGATCAACCCAAAAGACAGCATCACGAACAAAACCATCCAGATATAGGCGTTGTCGAGCCGCGCCCAAAGCAGGGTCGAGGTCAGCAATGCCCCCACAATCAGCAAGCCGCCCATCGTCGGAGTACCGGCTTTGGCATAGTGGCTTTCTGGCCCATCCGAGCGGATCGGTTGACCTTTGCCCTGCGACCGGCGCAACACGTTGATCAGCGGCCGACCAAACAAAAATCCGAAAATCAGAGCTGTCATAAATGCCCCACCCGCCCGAAACGTGATATAGCGGAACAGATTGTAGAAATCGCCGCCATCTGACAGTTCCGTTAGCCAATAGAGCATATGTCTAGTCCTCACCCGTGTCTGATGTGCGCGCATGGCGTAAATTTGTAAGGGCGTCAACCACCCGACCCATGTCCATGCTGAGCGAGCCTTTAATAAGTACCACGTCACCAGCATGCACATCCGCACGGATGCCCTGAACCATCTCGGCACTAGTTGCGGTCCAGCGACCGCGCTTTTCAACCGGCAAGGCATCATACAGGTTGCGTATCAATGGGCCAACCGCGTGGATCTTCGCAATTCCCTCAATATGAACATCTTGCGCGATCGCCGCATGCATCTCTGCGGCTTGCGGCCCCAATTCTTTCATATCACCCAGAAAAGCGATGCGCTGATGGGACAAAGCTTTTATCTGGGACAGCACCGCCAGCGCGGCGCACAGCGATGTTGGATTGGCATTATAGGACTCATCAATTACCTCAATTGTGCTGTCAGGCCGCGCTGCATCAAGCATCATCTTCTGGCGTGCCCCCCGCCCAACGACCGGCAACCATCGGGCAAGACCCGCAGTGATCATCTCATAGCGCAGGCCAAGGTTTTGGCAGGTTGCAATAACCGCCAGAGCGTTTTCCGCAAAATGCCGTCCGAGGGCTGCCAATTCAAATGTCTGTAACTGGTTTTGGTGCTCGAAAGTTGCGAGTGTTGTCGCTGGCTCAAACTGCACATCCCGCAACCGGTAAGCCGCCTTGGCAGAGGATCCAAAACTCAATATCCGTTTTGAATGGTCCTGTGCGGCAGCGGTCAAAACTGGCGAGGTCGGCAAATCGGCTTGGATCACCGCGACGCCATCAGGCGTTAACCCGTTAAAAATTTCTGCCTTCTCCCGCGCGATGCCGTCAATATCATCAAAGGCTTCCAGATGTGCGGCCGCAACCGTCGTTATGATGGCAATATCGGGTCGCACCATAAGCGCCAGCGGTGCTATTTCGCCGGGATGGTTCATGCCGATCTCGAACACCGCAAATTCGGTATCTGTCGGCATGCGGGCCAGTGTCAGTGGGACCCCCCAATGATTGTTATAGCTGGCCACCGAAGCATGGGTGCGCCCCTGCCCAGCCAGCACCTCGCGCAACATCTCTTTGGTCGAGGTTTTGCCAACCGAGCCGGTGACCGCCACAACCCGCGCGTGACTTCGGGCGCGGGCCGCACGGCCCAGTGCCTCAAGCGCCGCCTGAACATCCGGCACCATAAGCAGAGGTGCATCATCGGCCACGCCTTCTGGGCGCCGCGACACCAAGGCCGCAGCGGCACCGTTGTCAAAAGCCTGCACGACGAAATCATGACCGTCCCGCGCTGCCTGCAGAGCGATAAACAAATCCCCCGGCTGCAGACGGCGGCTGTCAATCGAAACCCCGTCTACAAACCAGTCGCCTTGGGTGCTGCCCCCGGTGGCGGCCACGAGCTGTGCTGCGGTCCATAAACTCATGCCAACCGCCCCTCTAGTGCTGCAACCGCGATACTGGCCTGCTCTGCATCGTCGAACGGAAACACGATATCACCGACGGTTTGTGTCGTCTCATGGCCCTTGCCTGCAATCAACAGCGCGTCTCCCGCGTCCAGCATATCGACACCGCGCAAAATGGCGCTTGCACGATCAGGCACCTCAAGCGCATCTGCGGCCCCGCTTAACACCATTTTCCGGATGGTGGCCGGATCTTCGCTACGCGGATTGTCGTCGGTCACGATCACCAGATCGGCCTGCGCGGCCGCCGCCTGCCCCATGAGCGGCCGCTTGCTGCGGTCGCGATCTCCACCTGCGCCAATAATCGCCACCAAGCGCCCCATCACATGCGGCCGCAGGGCCTTTAATGCCGTTGTTACCGCATCCGGTGTATGCGCAAAATCAACAAAAATCGACGCGCCATTGTCGCGCTGTGCGACCAACTCCATGCGACCGCGCACCGTGCTCACTGCCGGCAGGGCATCAAAGACCTCATCCGGATCTGCACCACAGGCAATCACCAGTGCAGCGGCCAGCAACACGTTATCGGCCTGAAACCCACCGATCAGAGAAAGCTCGAGTTGATGCGCGCGCTGCTGCCAGCGAAATCGCACGGCCTGCCCCGCAACATCAAAGCGTTGTGCCGTCAATTGCAAATCAGCCTCATCACCGCGCCCGACACCGATCACCCGCAAACCACGGGCTTTGGCAATCGACAATATTTCAGCGCTTTTGACATCGTCAAGGTTGAGAACCGCACAGCCTTGGTCGCTGAGCACCCGCTCGAAAAGTCCAGATTTTGCAGCGAAATAATCAGCAAAATTTGCATGATAATCCAAATGATCTTGGGTGAAATTTGTAAAGGCCGCTGCCTTTAGATACGTCCCGTCGAGCCTGCGCTGCTGTAAGCCGTGGCTCGAGGCCTCCAACGCCGCGTGGGTCACCCCCGCCGCCTGCGCCCGCGACAGGGTATCATGCAGAGTGATCGGCTCAGGTGTGGTATGGGTGAGCGGGGCCTGCCAGGCACCCAGAACCCCGTTGGTGCCAAGATTGATCGCGCTATGCCCCATCTCTGTCCAGATTTGACGCACAAAACTTGCCACCGAAGTTTTGCCGTTTGTCCCGGTCACCGCCACCATAGTGTCGGGTTGCGCCCCGAACCAAAGCGCCGCCGCTGCTGCCAGTGCCTGTCGGGGATCTTCGCTGATCCAAACGCATATTCCTTTGGCCCCGTCAAGCGTGGACCGCGCACGCCGTACACCCTCAGCATCTGTCAGAATACTGGTGGCACCAAGAGCAAGCGCCGCTGAAATATAATCGGCGCCATGCACCTGCAGACCCGGCAGCGCCGCAAACAGATAGCCGGGACGGACCGCGCGACTGTCAACGGCGAGCCCGGTGACGGGTATGTTTCGCGCCGCACCCGCCAAACAGCCAAGGTCGGAAACAGTCTTTGCGGCATTCTTCATCTGATCCCTTCCCTCTGTCTGCGCCACAGCGTCTGCCCAAGCGATCCAACACGTTGGTGCTAGTTGGCCGTCAATTCGACCTTGGTCAAGACTTGGGGTTCAAAATGTGGACGCATCCCCAGCAGTGGTGCCACGCGGCCAATAATTTCCGCGGCAACCGGCACGGCGGTCAATGATGCTGTCCGGCGCGGTTTAAGACCCACCGTCTCAACGGCTTCGTCCATTGTCACCACGAGTACATATTGCGGGTCATGCGCGGGAAACACCGAGGCAAATGAGGCCAAAACCCGATCCTTGTCGTAGCCAGGGCCGTTTTTCTTTTGCTTTTCAGACGTACCGGTTTTTCCGGCCACTGCATACCCGGGCACGTCGCCATATCGCTTTGCTGTGCCTTCAGTCACCACTTTGCGCAACATCGCAACCGACGCTTTTGCAACATTTTCTGAAACAATGCGCAGCCCTTGGGTCGGATGCTCTTTGCGGATCAGCGTCGGGGTGACCTGATACCCGCCATTGGCCAAAGCCGCATACCCCGCCGCCAAATGCAACGGAGTGGCCGATAGCCCATGGCCGTAAGAGATTGTCATCGTACTGAGTTCGGTCCATTTTGGCGGCAACAACGGCTTGCCACCAGAAGCCTCAACCATTTCCAGCGATGTTTTTTCGAAGACGCCAAAGTCGCGCAAAAATTGCTGTTGGCGATCAACGCCAATCATTTGCGCAATTCGCGCCGTGCCTATGTTGGACGATTTCACGATAATATCCGACACCGAAAGCTCTTTGCCCAAATAATGGCTGTCTCTGATGCGGAAACGGCCAAACCGTATTGGCCCGCGAATGTCGAGCACAGTATCTGGATTGACCAAACCCAATTCCATCGCTTGCGCAACCGCAAATATTTTAAACGTTGACCCCAATTCATAAACGCCTTGTACAGCGCGGTTGAACAATGGGTTGTCCGGATTTTTACCACTGCCAACGGGTCGGTGATTTGGATCAAAATCCGGCAGAGAGGCCAGCGCGATAACCTCACCGGTATGAACATCCATCAAAACCGCCGCAGCACCCTTGGCATTCATCACCCGCATGCCCCCTGCCAGCAACTGCTCCATCTCAGCCTGAACGCTGAGGTCAAGTGACAATTGTAGCGGCACATCATAATTGACCACGTCGCGCAAATACTCGTCAAATGTAAACTCGACGCCAGCGACACCTAGAACTTCGGCAGCATGAACGCCCTCGCGGCCAAACCTTGCCCCGCCCAAAACATGCGCCGCGAGGCGACCGTTGGGATACAGGCGCATTTCACGCGGACCAAGCAAAAGTCCCGGATCTCCAATATCATAGACCGCCTGCTTTTGTTCAGGACTGACTTTTTTCTTCACCCAAACAAACTTACGCGGACCAGAAAAATCGCGCAACAGCCGCTGTTCATCAAGGTCGGGAAAAATCCGAACCAATTGTTTAACCGCGTTCTTGGGGTCAATTAACTCCTGCGGGTGCGCATACAGAGCCGTGGTTTCCATATTGGTCGCCAAAATACGGCCTTGGCGGTCGACGATGTCTGCGCGCTGAGCGTGGATAGCTCCGCCAAAAGAATGTACTTTCGGTTCGCTTGGCTCAGAAGCTGCCAAAAAAGCCATGCGAGCGCTGATCGATAAAAACCCCAGAAAGAACAACATCCCGAGAACCAGCAACCTGCCTTCGGCGCGCATGCGAGACTCATCCTGCATATCCTCGTGCCTTTGGCGAATATTTGCGCGCTCGATGTCATCTGGGTTCTTACCCGTCTTGCGGGCTTTCAGAATGGTGGCGAGCGGCCGTAGAGGGATGCGGATCATTCGATCCCCCCTCGGGCAGAAGCTGCGACCGGTTGCACCAAATCACGTTCTTCGAGGCGTGGGTAGGCCACTTGATCGGCCCGACCAAAATGAGAGGATGAGAGCGGAAACAGATGTAACCGGTCAAAATTCAAAGCCGCCAAATCCCGCAACCGCTCAGGGCGGTTCAAATAGGCCCACTCGGCGCGCAAAACCCGCAGTTTGGCCCGCGACTGGCCAATTTCGGTCTGTAGCTGTTCGGTTTTGGTCAACATGCGCTGGGTCAAAAAATTCTCGTGATAGGCCCAAAATGCCAGTGCAATCAGACCCAGTGCTGATGTGATATAAAACAACGAACGCATCAGGTATCCGCCCCGATCTGTGGCATTCCCAGGNNTCGGGCGGANGGCCTGGCGCCAGGCGCTGTCGCTGTGCGGCGGGCAATGCGCAACAAGGCTGATCTGGCGCGGGGATTTTGCGCCACCTCTGTGGTGTNGGCGGCGATCGCCTTACGCGTCAACAGCTGAAACTGCGGTTCGGGCTGGATGATTTCCGGTGCATAGCGACTGCCCGAACCAAGCTTGCCTGCCCGTGACTGGATAAACCGTTTGACCATACGATCCTCAATTGAATGAAAACTGACCACCGCCAGAATCCCACCCGGTTTCAACGCCCGTTCGGCGGCAAGCAAACCGGCAAATAATTCGCCATATTCATCATTGACGGCAATGCGCAAAGCTTGAAAACTACGCGTGGCAGGATGCGACTGCCCTGGCTTGGGGCGAGGCAAACAGCTTTGGACGATGTCTGCCAGTTGCAGGGTGCGGGTGATCGGTGCCAGCAAGCGCGCGGCGACAATTGCTTTGGCAATGCGGCGGCTGGCACNTTCTTCTCCGTAATAAAACAAGATATCTGCCAGCTCTGTTTGNCTTGATGTGTTGACAATATCTTCAGCCGACTGGCCGGATTGGCTCATCCGCATATCAAGCGGACCATCCTGCATAAATGAAAAGCCACGCTCAGCGGCATCGATTTGCATTGATGAAACGCCCAAATCCAGAACCACGCCATCCAGATCTTTGGCATGGGCATCCATCTGGGAAAACACCGNCTCAACCATCGTGAGACGTCCCTGATACTGCATGCTCCAATCACGTGCCATTTCAAAAGTTAAAGGGTCTCGGTCGATCGCNGTCACATGATCCACCCCGGCATCGAGTAGGCCCCGGCTGTAGCCACCTGCCCCAAATGTCCCGTCAAGCCAGCGCCCGAAGAGCGGTGAGACAGACTTTAAAAGTGGCGCGAGCAAGACAGGAATATGAGAGTTGCGGTGACCGTTCAGGGCGATATCAACCATCGGTCAATCCCCTTTCACACCATCCAGAAAAACCAACGGGTCCACATCGGGTGGCAGGTCATTCAGCCACTCTTCTGTGCGCGCCAGTTCCTCGACCTCATAGGTTTCAGGCTTCCAGATCTGAAAGGTATCCCCCGCGCCAATGAAAAACGCCTCGGCATCAAGATCGATTTTGCGNCGCAGCTTTGCCGGCAAGACCAAACGCCCTGTCTCGTCGACAGTGGTGGGNAAACTNTGACCGTGAAATAGGGTTTGCAGCATTCGCCGCTCCATCGAGCCTCGTGGCAACGCATCAATCTTGTCATCGACCTCATTGATCGCCGCAACCGTGTAACACTCGAGAAAATGGCGGCGGTGGTCACCATAAACAATGACCAATTCAGGGTTGAGCCCATCGGTCCAGTTTTCGTCGGCAGCCTCGAGAACACGGCGAAAAGAAGCCGGGACAGAAACTCTGCCCTTACTGTCCACCTTGTGGTGTCCTTCGCCTCTAAATCTGCGCGCCACGTTGCCTTGGCCTCTGCCACCCCCACGATGATAATGTAGCTCTGAACAAAACAACGGATTGAGCGGTCTTCACTGCTCAATCCGTAGTTATCGTTCCGAAATACGGATTGCCCAACTGCGTGCCATCTGGGGGATGTCTGCTCGCACACGCGTCGGATCTTGTCGTTGATGAAGCTGGAACCTGTATGAAACCTGTCTTGACTTTTTCGGGGTCTTAAGCCGCCCCACGCTTTCCGTCTTCATCTTCAGCTTCTAAGGGATGCCATGGGAATTTATGGAAATCAATTGTTTTTTTAATAAATTTTTCACTCAGGCAATTCAATTTCCACTTAAAATATTAAAAAGATGTGATAATNNCCGATCATNACACAACATNTATTAATAATNAATAAATTACTACTAAATATAGATANAAATCTTGGNATATGGCNAGCCCATGAATTCCCACTTTAATGTGAAAATACAAAANTACATCCTCTCATAAAGTAAAAATACCCACATAATTTAACCTTTCAAAGCAAATCTAACCGCTTAGGTCGGTGATTCGCCCGCCTTAAGCGGTGCCGGACGCCGCTAAAAAATCTATTTCCCGTGAAATACCACACAAACAGAGGCGCGCTGACCAAACCCCNAAACCGGCGACAAAAGATCCTAAAGGCACACAATCCGCCACAAGCCGCCACAAGCCGCCACAGACCGCTGGCGCCTGCCCCGACCAAGCCACATGCATTTTCTGCATAGCGGCATTTCTTTATCGTCCATTGTGCAGGTGCAGCATNGGCATTANNTCNTGAGCAAGAACGGCGAAGACAACCGCCAGAACATGAGCGTCAACCGAAAAAGGATNAAAAAATGGCATATGCAACAGAAGTAAGTTTGAGAAACATCACCCTCACTGACCGCGCGATCGCATTGTGGGGCACAGTCAAAGACAACCTTGCAAAACGCAGCGCGTACCGTCGCACTGTAAAGGAGTTGGGAGCCCTTAGCTCTGCAGAACTGAACGACCTCGGCCTAAACCGGTCGATGATCCATCAGATCGCTTACGAAACAACCTACGGCGTTTAACCCCTGCCTTTGGCAAAGCCAGATGGGCTTTGGCGATTGTAAAAATANNTATGAATANCGCTGTCACATAGACAAAATGCTGACAAGCAGACAAAGTCGGAACGCTCCTCCCAGATAGTTTCCGCAACGCAANGGCAACATTCAGCTCCTCCCGCGTGTTGCCGTTTGCATTTCTGCCCCTGATATTCAGCCCGATATTGGGTTTCAAACGGCCTCCAGCGTGACCGTACGCAAACCCGGCGAAAAGCCCGCCGTNCTGATTATGTGCCACAGATGATTTGTGCCACCTGCGGTACAACCTGCCCGCAGGTGCGAGCGTTAAAACGGAATGTCATCAGGGTTCGACAAAAAGCGNGCGACAACATTTTTGATACCNGCTTTGTCAAAGGCAATCTCCAGCTTGTCGCCTTCAATCGCCTCCACCACGCCATACCCAAATTTTTGATGAAATACCCGATCGCCCACAGTGTGGTTCGACACCGCTTTGAGATCTATGACCGAGCTGCGGCTCTCGCGGGGTTGCGACAGGCCGCGCTCACCCGCACGTGCCTGTAACCTTTTCCAGCCTGGAGAATTGTATACGTTGGCCTCCGCGGCGCGCGCCTCGACCCGTGACGAGGATCCGGTCATGCCGGCTGCACCAAAACCGCCGCCATAGAGCCCCGGAGGCGTCAACACATCGACATGGGCCTCGGGCAACTCATCAATAAACCGTGATGGCAGGGCCGATTGCCATTGACCGTACACCCGGCGGTTGGCTGCGAAAGACACGGTGCACAGCATCTCGGCACGAGTGATGCCGACATAGGCGAGGCGGCGCTCTTCCTCGAGACCCTTGACGCCGGTTTCATCCATTGACCGCTGGGATGGAAACAACCCGTCTTCCCAGCCCGGCAAAAACACCGCTGGAAATTCCAATCCTTTTGCCGCATGCAGGGTCATGATTGACACTTTGGCACCGGATTCTTCGGTCTCATTGTCCATAATCAGGCTGACATGCTCTAAGAACCCCTGCAGGTTTTCAAACTGATCCAGTGCTTTCACCAGTTCTTTCAGGTTTTCCAATCGGCCGGGTCCCTCGGGGGTCTTGTCGTTTTGCCACATTGTGGTGTAGCCGGACTCATCCAAGATAATCTCCGCCAGTTCCTGATGGCCCATCTTGCCGTCGCGCGCCAACTGGCCCCAGCGGTCGGCTCCAGCAATCAAAGCGCCCAGCGCAACAGCACCTTTGCCCCCCAGCCCCTTTTCGGCCAGCAACAGCCGTGCGCCCTCAAGCAAGGACACCCCATTGGAGCGGGCCATCATCTGGATTTTCTGTTGCGCTTTGTCCCCAAGCCCGCGTTTCGGCGTATTGACGATGCGCTCGAACGCCAGATCGTCATCCGGGCTGGTCACAAGGCGGAAATACCCCATGGCGTCGCGAATTTCCATCCGTTCATAAAACCGCGGGCCACCGATCACCCGATACGGCAGACCGATGGTTAGGAACCGGTCTTCGAACGCCCGCATTTGATGCGAGGCCCGCACCAGAATAGCGACATCGTCAAGCGATAACTCTCGCAGGCCGCGGGTGCCCTGTTGCAGCGCCTCAACTTCATCACCGATCCAGCGTGCTTCTTCCTCACCATCCCAATGACCGATCAACCGCAGCTTTTCGCCGTCATCTTCCGCTGTCCATAACTCTTTGCCCAAACGGCCTTTATTGGCCGCAATCACCCCGCTGGCCGCCGCTAAAATATGCGGTGTTGAGCGATAGTTTTGCTCAAGGCGCACCACTTCGGCCCCGGGAAAATCAGTCTCAAAGCGCAGAATATTACCCACTTCCGCGCCGCGCCAACCATATATCGACTGATCGTCATCCCCGACACAGCAGATATTTTTATGCCCCCCCGCCAACAGCCGCAACCACAGATATTGTGCCACATTTGTATCTTGATACTCATCCACCAGAATATAGCGGAACCATCTCTGGTATTGCGCCAGAACATCAGGGTGGGTCTGAAAAATTGTCACCACATGCAGCAACAGATCCCCAAAATCGACTGCGTTGAGATCTTTCAAGCGCTGCTGGTACTGGGCATAAAGCTCAACCCCAAGTGAATTGAACGCTGCGGCCTCCGAAACCGGCACCGCCGACGCGGTCCAGGCGCGGTTCTTCCATTGATCGATAAGCCCCAGCAGCTGCCGCGCAGGCCAGCGTTTGTCGTCTATCTGGGCGGCGACCAAAAGCTGTTTCAGCAACCTGATCTGGTCATCGGTGTCCAGAATGGTAAAGTTGGATTTCAACCCTACCAGTTCGGCGTGACGGCGCAACAATTTGACCCCAACCGAATGAAAGGTGCCCATCCACGGCATGCCTTCGACGGTTTGTCCCAAAAGCTTTGCCACCCGGTTTTTCATTTCGCGGGCCGCCTTGTTGGTAAAGGTCACCGAAAGTATTTCGTTGGGACGGGCTTTGCCCATATTCAAAAGATGCGCAATCCGGGTTGTCAGCGCCTTGGTTTTGCCGGTTCCAGCACCAGCCAGCATCAAAACCGGACCCTCCAGAGTTTCAACCGCCTGGCGTTGCGCCGAGTTCAATTCGTCAAGATACCCCGCTGGCCGGGCCGCCATCGCGCGCGCCGACAGCGAAGCGCCTTCAAAGGCATCAGTGTCATCAAAACTGTTCATAAAAGGTAACCTAGCGCGATTTCTCTCCGAGGGAAAGCCACGTTCACACTATGTTCTTATTGTTTAACTGGACAAACCATCGCAAGCATTTATCCATAGCGCGATGAATTTAGATCAAAAATACCCGGCTCTGTCCGACCTGCGCGCCGCGGCCAAAAAGCGTATCCCAAAATTTGTTTGGGAATACCTGATCAGTGCCACTGGCAGCGAGACCACGCCTGTTCGCAATCGCCGGCAATTGGACAAGGTCTTGTTCATGCCGTCAATCCTGCACGGGGAGTTTGAGCCAGATACCAGCGCCACATTGCTGGGCGAGCGGTATCCCTTGCCTTTCGGGGTCGCACCTGTGGGCATGTCAGGGCTGATCTGGCCCCACGCAGAACGCAAACTCGCAACTGCTGCAACCGCCGCAGGTCTGCCGTATACATTGTCGACTGTGGCCTGTCAGACCCCTGAAAGCATCGGACCGCACGTTGACGGCAAGGGTTGGTTTCAGCTCTATGCCCCCCGCGCCATCGACGTCCGAAAAGATACGCTCAAACGCGTTCGGGATTCGGGCTTTCGCACGCTGGTTGTGACATTAGATGTGCCAGTAGCTAGCCGCCGCGAAAGACAGACCCGCAGCGGGTTGACCCATCCCCCTGCTCTGACCCCACGCCTGCTTGCGCAGATCGCCATGCGTCCGTCATGGGCACTGGGCATGGCCCGTGCCGGACGCCCGGGGATGCCCCTGATTGCCAGCTACACCCAACCCAAGATTGGTCTGCCCACCACTGCACATATCGGATACCTGATCCGCACAGCGCCAGATTGGGAATATCTGCATTGGATTCGAGAGGCCTGGGACGGCCCGCTTGTCGTTAAGGGCGTCATGCAAGTCGAAGACGTCGCAGGTCTGAAAGCCGCAGGGGTGGATGCCCTATGGGTTTCAAACCATGCCGGGCGCCAATTTGATGCCGCACCCGCAGTGATTGACGTGCTGCCAGCGATCCGGCAGGCCTCCTCGCTGCCACTGATTTTCGACGGGGGCGTGAGCGGCGCGCTCGATATACTGCGCGCGCGGGCGCTTGGGGCCGACTTTGTGATGCTCGGTGCGGCTTGGCATTTCGCGCTGGCCGCGCTTGGCACGCGTGGCCCCGCGCATTTGATCAATATGCTGCGTAAAGACCTGCACGCAAATATGGGTCAATTGGGCCTTCACACACTAGCCGACGCAAAACACCGGTTGGTTCCAGACTGAAAACACCTTCAACCAAAACTATTTAGGCTTCTTATTGCCTCAAATTTAAGTTGTTTCACCGCCTTTAACGACCAATCTATGCTGCTTGNAAACAAAACCTGCCCTTGCGCTGCATTGCAGCACGACTATAGTGCGGCTGGAAAATGATCGATGAAACCCTAAAGCTTCGAGGCCTGCCATGTCTGATTTCAGCAAAATCCTTATTGCAAACCGCGGTGAAATTGCCATCCGAATTATGCGCGCCGCCAATGAAATGGGCAAAAAAACCGTCGCAGTATTCGCCGAGGAAGACAAGCTTGGCCTGCACCGGTTTAAAGCAGATGAGGCCTATCGGATCGGTCACGGCCTCGGCCCNGTTGCCGCCTATCTCAGCATCGACGAGATCATCAGGGTGGCGAAAAAATCGGGAGCGGATGCGATCCATCCCGGCTATGGCCTGTTGTCGGAAAATCCGGACTTTGTCGATGCCTGCGACGCTGCGGGTATCCGCTTTATCGGACCGAAAGCCGCCACCATGCGGGCGCTCGGGGACAAGGCATCGGCTCGCAAAGTGGCGGTTGCTGCGGGCGTTCCGGTTATCCCGGCCACCGAAGTTCTGGGCGATGATATCGCAGCCATCAAACGCGAGGCCGCTGCAGTTGGCTATCCACTCATGCTCAAAGCCAGCTGGGGTGGTGGCGGGCGCGGCATGCGGCCTATCAATACCGAGGACGAGCTTGAGGAAAAGGTTCTCGAAGGCCGCCGCGAGGCCGAGGCCGCCTTTGGCAATGGCGAGGGCTATCTTGAGAAGATGATTCTGCGCGCGCGCCATGTCGAAGTGCAGATCTTGGGCGACACNCATGGCGATATCTATCATTTGTATGAACGTGACTGTTCTGTGCAACGCCGCAATCAGAAAGTAGTTGAGCGCGCCCCTGCCCCGTATTTAAGCGCAGCACAGCGCAGCGAGATCTGTGATTTGGGGCGCAAAATTTGCGCCCATGTCGGCTATGAATGCGCCGGCACCGTNGAATTCCTGATGGATATGGACAGCGGAAAATTTTACTTTATCGAAGTCAATCCCCGGGTTCAGGTCGAGCATACGGTNACCGAAGAGGTCACCGGCATCGATATTGTGCAAGCGCAAATTATGATCGCTGAGGGCAAGACCTTAGCCGTGGCCACTGGAAAAGATCGTCAGGAAGATATTCAACTGACCGGCCATGCGCTNCAGACCCGCATCACAACCGAAGATCCGCAAAATAACTTTATCCCCGATTATGGCCGCATCACCGCCTATCGCGCCGCCACCGGCATGGGCATACGCCTCGATGGTGGTACGGCCTATTCCGGCGGTGTGATCACGCGGTATTATGATTCGTTGCTGGTGAAAGTGACCGCTTCNGCGCAGACCCCGGAAAAAGCCATTGCACGCATGGATCGGGCGCTGCGCGAGTTTCGCATCCGCGGCGTGTCNACCAATATTGCTTTTGTCGAAAATCTACTCAAACATCCGGTGTTTTTATCGAACGAATATACCACNAAGTTTATCGATGACACACCGGATTTATTCCACTTTGCAAAACGCCGCGACCGCGGCACCAAAGTATTGACATATATCGCCGATATAACCGTCAACGGCCATCCCGAAACGGCCGGGCGCAGCATGCCTGACCATGACGTCAGCCCTGCCCGCGTGCCGCAACTGCGCGCAGATCCGGCACCAGGCACCAAGACCCTTCTGGATCGCGAAGGCCCACAAGCGCTTGCTGATTGGATGGCCGCTCAGCCGCAATTGTTGATCACCGACACCACGATGCGCGACGGCCACCAGTCGCTGTTGGCTACCCGGATGCGGTCGATNGACATGATTACCGCCGCCCCCAGCTATGCCGCCAATTTGCCGCAACTGTTCAGCGTCGAGTGCTGGGGCGGTGCGACCTTTGATGTGGCGTATCGGTTTTTACAAGAATGTCCGTGGCAACGGCTGCGGGACCTGCGGCAGGCAATGCCAAACCTGATGACACAAATGCTGCTGCGCGGATCCAACGGCGTTGGCTATACCAATTATCCCGACAACGTAGTGCAGTCTTTTGTTGCTCAGGCAGCAGAGACAGGGATTGACGTCTTCCGCGTGTTTGACAGCCTCAACTGGGTTGAAAACATGCGGGTGGCGATGGATGCCGTGCGCGCCGCCGATAAGGTCTGCGAAGGATCAATCTGTTACACTGGAGACCTGTTTAACCCCGACAGATCAAAATACGATCTGAAGTATTATGTTAAAATGGGGCAGGAACTTAAACAGGCTGGCGCGCATATTCTTGGCCTTAAAGACATGGCAGGACTGCTGAAACCGGCGCAGGCCCGCGTGCTGGTCAAAGCCCTNAAGCAAGAGGTGGGCCTGCCCATCCATTTCCACACCCATGATACATCTGGTGGCGCCATTGCCACGGTACTGGCCGCNGCAGAGGCCGGGGTCGACGCCGTCGATGCCGCAATGGATGCGTTTTCAGGCAACACCAGCCAGCCCACACTGGGCACAATTGTCGAGGCCATGCGCTATGATACGCGCAACACCGGGCTCGATATCGACGCAATCCGCGAGATCAGTACCTATTGGGAAGCGGTCCGTGGCCAATATGCCGCCTTCGAAAGCGGCTTGCAGGCCCCCGATTCCGAGATCTATCTGCACGAAATGCCCGGCGGGCAATTCACCAATCTCAAGGCGCAAGCGCGGTCACTTGGGCTTGACGACCGCTGGCACGAAGTGGCGCAGACCTATGCCGATGTGAACCATATGTTCGGGGATATTGTCAAAGTCACCCCCTCATCGAAAGTGGTCGGCGACATGGCGCTTATGATGGTCTCGCAAGGGCTGACGCGGGGGCAAGTGGAAGACCCGGCTGTGGATGTGTCCTTTCCAGACTCGGTGATCGATATGATGCAAGGAAAATTGGGCCAACCCACCGGCGGCTTCCCCCCCGCGATGATCAACAAAGCTTTGAAAGGCGCCGCACCAAACCTCGAACGTCCGGGCAAAAACCTAACACCGATCGATATGGAGGCCGCGCGCCAANAGGCCAGTGCGGCGATTGACGGCAAAGAGGTCGATGATGAGGATCTCAACAGCTATCTGATGTACCCAAAGGTGTTTGTCGATTATANGGAACGCCACGAGCGGTATGGACCAGTACGCGCTCTGCCGACGCGGACCTTTTTCTATGGCATGACCCCCGGACAGGAGATCACCACCGAAATAGATCCCGGAAAAACGCTCGAAATCCGGCTTCAGGCCATTGGAGAAACCAATGCCGACGGTCAGGTCAAAGTCTTTTTTGAACTGAACGGACAGCCCCGGGTCATTCGGGTGCCCAACCGCCTGATCGCGTCCGAAACAATCAGCCGCACCAAAGCCGAGCAGGGCAACCTATTGCACGTCGGCGCGCCAATGCCCGGCGTGGTGGCCAGCGTTGCAGTCACAGCAGAGCAAGAGGTCAAAAAGGGCGACCTGTTGCTGACCATCGAGGCCATGAAGATGGAAACCGGCATCCATGCAGAGCGCGATTGCCAGATCTCCGCNGTCCATGTACAACCCGGAGCGCAAATCGATGCAAAAGACCTGCTAATTGAGTTCAAGTCCTAGCGCCCCACACAACGCAGCCACGATGACAGTATGCTGGATCATCTGTGTCAGTTGAGGCGTAAACTGACAAGACTTGTCTGCGCGATAACGCCATCACCATCCTACTGCCGCCGAAAACAAAACGGGGTCTAGCGCCGGGCTTTTTTGAAACCCTTACCAATCTTGCCCACCAGACAGCGCGGCACCACCGGAAATTTTCGGGTCAGGAAATACGCATAAACCCCGTTGGGATAGTCCGGCGTGGTCACCTNGACGCCGTTGCAAGCATCCAAATCGCCCGCACCGCGCACATACTCATAATCGTTGATAAAGCTGCCGTCATGCGGACCTGACGGCTTNCTGCCGCCGGGTCTGTTGCCGGGTTTAAGGCGATAAGAGCTGCGCATGCGCTTGACTTTGCCATCGACCTTAGCTGTCATTGCAAAGATCGGAAACCCGTCTGCGGCATAACCGATCAACGGCGAGGGTCTCCCTGCCTGCCATCCCAGCTCTTGCATTAACCCGACGGGCAGGCCGTGATAATGATAGGCTCCAGAGGGTTGTACATGGGCATAATTAGCGTCCAATCCCAAGGGGATTGCACCACCAAGTGCATTATACTGCCAACCCTTGTGATTGCCCAAGTAAAATTCCGCCGCCATCGGGTCGAAGGGGATGCCGTTGACCGCGACACCCATCAAAATGTCCATCCCCAGCTTTTTGGTTCTAAAAGCCTTGCGCGGGATATAAGCCACGGAAAACTTGTGAGACTGNGGTTTTATTTTATGGGGGTTGCCCGCGTTTGGAAAGGCGCCAACCCGNTGGGTAGGGATACCATTAGAGGTAATCGTTCGGTAGCGCCCCGAGAATTTGATCACCGCCCTGCCCTTGGCCAACATTTTCGTGGCCGGGACCAAAGTCAACGAGGTTGCCTCGGTTACCGTATGCTTGCGCAAGTGGCGCCCCTGAGCAGCAGCCTCAAAGCCACTGGTCAACAACAACGTCAAAACAAGAAGAACTGGTCGGATNACANCGAAGCTCATCAATGAATTCCTTTCATCATCTGCTCTGGAATNATCAAAACCGGGCCCGTGCCCTNNGGACCAAAATCAAANATCNCAGAGAAAANATGCGGCGCAGTCTCAAAAAATGTAATTGTAAAACTCACCTNTACATGCCCGTTCCTTGCGCCGTCACCGTCAATCAACAGTGGAAATGGCAGATTTACCACCTCACCTCCTGCAACAGATATGCCATCAAGCTGCATCGCTTGGCCACCGTTCAAATAGAGGTCTGCATCGACATCAATACTGTGGCCGCTGTGCACAGCACGGGTAATTTCAACGGCCATTTTGCCCATCGGGTGATTATCATGTGCATTCAGCAAGCTGGGCAAAAATAACAAAGAAACCAGTTGCAAAACCTTCAATGTNTGGCTCCTTTGCCTTGGGGTTATACAGATAGCAGACCACAGACCATGGTTTCGATACAAGCAAACAAATTATTTACACTCTGGGGCTATTTTCCTCTTGCAGCTTNCCGGTTATATTTATATTTGACCCCATACCCAAGGAAGCGGGCGTAGCTCAGGGGTAGAGCATAACCTTGCCAAGGTTAGGGTCGGGCGTTCGAATCGCCTCGCCCGCTCCAAAATACCACCAACCGCCAAAAGCTTGACNAATAAGCTTTTGGTGGTGGGGTGGTTTTCATTTTATTTCCCAAAAATAGAACTGGGCGGTCCCGCCACAATGTTCATCTCAAAACCGCTGACGCTAANGCAACACCAAGTGATCGGCTTACTCGGGAAATCCACCCCTTCTCTCCTCTAACCCAGCCNCAAAATGCGCNCTGCATCNTGTTTCNGCTCGTCNGGCGNCNANANATGCCCACTCANNCAAAATATACTATGGANACANCACNGCGGGCGCGACCGCGCGTCTATCGTTCCAACCGGTTTGAAAAACAACATTTTNAGGCGGCTTGACGCACTGCTGGGCAGGCATTGTGNTGTCATCCACAATGGTTTTCATGTCACCNGGTCCTGCCATATCAGGACATGCACCGGCAANNGACAGACAGCTCCACATAGAATTGACNCGNCCTCAGAGACCCACGGCCCAGGCCTTGGAGAGCTTACTGCAACAGGGCAACCGTGCCGGAAATGGCAGACATTCAGAGAGGGGGAACAACCCGCCCTAGGCCCTGCTGCACAAGTGCCTTTTCCAGCCGGTAGGCGGTTTTTAACAGCGCCAGATCCCCATGTGGGCGCCCCACCAATTGAATCCCAAACGGCATCCCAGCATGATCAAGCCCACAGGGCAGTGTGACCACCGGACAGCCAGTAAGCGAGAGCGCCGAAGTGATCGCAACCCAGGCAAAATACCCGTCAAGCGGCGCGCCGTTGATTGTATCGGGATGGTTTTGCTCAAGCGGAAACGGTGTCACCGCGGTAGCGGGGCAAATCAACACATCAATTTCATCAAACAGAGCCTGAAACCGCCGGTAAATCCGGGTATGAGCTGCATTTGCTCGAGCGGCATCCAACAGGCTATAGCGCTCAGCATCGCGCACATTGCTCAGTACATTCGGACCGATATCACCGGCTTTTTGCGCAACTAAAGCCCCATAAGAGGCCGCCATGCTTGTGGCCCGCAGTATTTTAAAAACTTCGGTGGTCTCAGACAGATCAATGTCTATCGGTGTGCTGGCACCAAAACACTGCGACAGCACAGGCAAGCGCTGCGCAAACACATCGCGGATCGCATCATCAACCGCTGCCACCCCTAAGTCGGTGGAAAATCCAACGCAAAGCTGCACAGGATCCGTGGCAGCATCGCCGTTGTCAAAAACTGCAAAATCAAAGCCAGTTGCAGGCGATGACAGCGGATCGGCGGCGTCCCATCCTGCAATGGCCGATAACATCAACGCCACATCTTCAACCGTACGCGCCATAGGGCCATCACACCAGAGTGGCGAAAACCCCGACACATAAGACCGCGACGCAACCACACCGGGAGTTGGACGCATGCCCACTACGCTGCAAAACGACGCCGGGATACGCAGACTGCCCCCCAAATCAGAGCCGGTCGCCAATGGCGCCATATCGCAGGCCAAAGCGGCAGCCGAGCCACCAGACGAGCCACCGCTGGTCAGCGCCGGATCAAACGGGTTGCCGGTGGCGCCAAACACCAGATTGCGGGTGTTCGCCCCAGCCCCAAACTCGGGCGTATTGGTTTTGCCAAGCACGATTGCGCCCGCCGCTTTCAAGCGTTCGACGATCAACGCATCGCTATCGGGCACATGGTCAGAAAAGCAACGACTGCCATAAGTTGTGCGCAGCCCGGCGGTATCCATAAGATCCTTGATCAGCACTGGAAGCCCGTGCAACGGTCCACAGGGGGCACCGTTTGCCCGCGCCACATCACAGGCCAGCGCCTGTTGTCTGGCGTGATCAAAGCACCGGGTCACCACGGCATTGACCCGCAGGTTCTCAGCATCAATCGCGGCGATGCAATCGGTCAGAAGATCAACCGCCGACATCTCACCCGCGCCCAGCATCCGGCGCATTTCAACCGCAGATAACCTATTGTACTCAGACATAGCCGCCCTGCGTCCGGGCTGTTTCACTGCTAGGCCATCCAAGACACCCCTGCCAAGTGATCTGCAAAGCCCGACGCATAATCATACGCGGGCCCTTTAAAACGCGTTGAACGTCAATGTGGTCAGTGACCGTTCAATATTGGCAATGCCCAGAAGATTGTCGTTGATATACTTACCCACATCCTGATCTGCCGGGATATACATTTTCAGGATCATATCATAGTCACCGCTGGTTGAATACAGCTCTGAATGCAGCTCACGCAGCACAATATCTTCGGCAACTTGATAGGTTTTTCCGGGTTTACAGCGAATTTGAATAAATACACAGGTGCTCATGAAAGACCTCATTCAGTTTCCGGTAAGCTGTCACAACACGGCGCGCGGCGCAAGCGACTTGGCGCGGGGCTGTGCAATGTCTATAAGGGGGCAAATCACAGGATAAGTACCCCATGCGCACCGCCAAAATTACCCGCACCACTGCCGAGACCCAGATCACCATCGACCTCAACCTCGATGGCACAGGTACATATGACAATCAAACCGGTGTCGGATTTTTTGATCATATGCTTGATCAGTTGGCCCGTCATGCGATGTTCGATCTGACGGTCCGCGCCAAGGGCGATCATCATATAGACGATCATCACACCGTCGAAGATACTGGCATCGCGCTGGGACAGGCGCTTGTACAGGCGGTGGGCGACAAAAAAGGCATTCAACGCTATGGCAGCTGCCTGTTGCCAATGGATGATGCGCTGGTGCGCTGTGCACTGGATCTGTCTGCGCGGCCCTATCTGGTTTGGGGGATCGACCTTCCAACCGAGCGGATTGGCAGCTTTGATTGCGAATTGCTGCGCGAATTTTTTCAAGCCTTGAGCGCGCATGGCGGCATCACCCTGCATCTGGATCAGTTGCATGGCCTCAACAGCCACCATATTGCAGAGGCCGCCTTTAAGTCGGTGGCCCGCGCGCTGCGTGCTGCGGTGGCGATAGACCCACGTGCCGAGGGACAGCTGCCCTCGACCAAAGGGGCGCTTTAATCACCATGACCACAGTGATCGTCGATTACGACAGCGGTAATCTGCACTCAGCCCACAAGGCCTTTCAGCGGATGGCCGATGAGGTCGCCTCTGGGCAGGTTGCGCTCAGCTCAGACCCCGACGTGGTGCGCCGTGCCGACCGGATTGTCCTGCCCGGTGACGGGGCGTTTCCCGCATGCCGCACCGCCTTGTTCGACCATCGCGGTTTGTTCGAGGCACTCGAAGAGGTCGCGATCCGCAAAGCCCAGCCGTTTTTAGGCATTTGCATCGGGATGCAGATGATGGCCAGTCAAGGTCTGGAATACACTCCAACCGACGGGTTTGACTGGATCACTGGCGAGGTGACGAAAATCACCCCAAAGGACCCGGCTGTCAAAGTCCCGCATATGGGCTGGAATGATTTGATATTAGACAGCCCCCACCCGGTGTTTAATGGCATAAAATCAGGCGATCACGCCTATTTCGTGCATTCCTACCACATGCAGGTCTCGCAACCCGAACAGCGCCTGGCCCATGTCGGATATGACGGTGAGATCACCGCGATTATCGGCCGCGATAACCTTTTGGGCATGCAGTTTCATCCGGAAAAAAGCCAGAAAACCGGCTTAAAACTGATCGCAAATTTTTTAAAATGGGCGCCGTGAAAAAACGTGGGGCTACTTAACCCGTTGCCAGATGCCACCTTCGCGGCAAAGTATCAGGATACAACCGGACACACGCAATTGATCTCCGGATAAGACCAGTTTGGAGGCATAGGTCTTATCGCGATCCGGGGTCCAAATTTTGCCAGAACCATATTTGCCGTTACCTTTGGATTTCATGTCCCAAACAATCAGCTTACCAACATTCTCGCTGCTAATTTGTTTTCCGGATGGGCCGAAGCTCTTGATCAGGGTACCACAGATCTTACCGTCGCAATCCTGCATCTCAATGTGCCCAAAATTGCCATTGTCATCCGCTGTCGACTGCCAGATACCAAAAAGCGGATCGGCCTGCGCCATCCCAACCGTTACCAAAAAGGCCAGTGCGATCCTATAGATATGTTTCATAAACTCTCTCCCCAAGTCGGCCACAGCATGCGCGTATTCGCAGCACATTGGCAAGACCGTTTTGTGGCCGCGTTGCATTTCAAGCCACAGCATGCCACACGAAGGCGAAAACCAATTCCTCATGAGGCAAAAGATGATCCTATATCCCGCAATTGATCTGAAAGATGGCAAGGCGGTGCGCCTGCTGCGTGGAGATATGGAAAAATCCACCGTGTTTAACACCGACCCCGCCGCGCAGGCAATGGATTTTGTAAATGCGGGATGCGACTGGCTGCATTTGGTCGATCTGAACGGCGCGTTCGAGGGCGAACCGGTCAACGCTGCGCCGGTTGAAGCAATTTTGGCACAGAGTAAAACGCCAGCGCAACTGGGCGGTGGCATCCGCGACATGGCAACAATTGAACGCTGGCTCGACAAGGGGTTGGCACGGGTTATTTTGGGTACAGTTGCGGTCGAAAACCCTGCGTTGGTCCGAGAGGCATCCAAAGCCTTTCCCGGTCAGGTCGCAGTTGGTATTGATGCCCGAAACGGGCGTGTCGCCACCAAGGGCTGGGCCGAGGAAACCGATGTGATGGTGACCGACCTGGCGAAATCATTTGAAGACGCGGGTGTTGCGGCAATTATCTATACCGACATCAATCGCGACGGGGCGATGCAAGGGCCCAATATCGCGGCGACTGCGGCTTTGGCCCATGCCGTATCCATTCCGGTCATAGCCTCTGGTGGTGTGTCATCACTGGCCGATTTAATCGCGCTGCGCGATTGCGGGGCAGATTTGAACGGCGCCATTTCAGGCCGGGCGCTCTATGATGGCGCGATTGATTTGGCACAAGCACTTGAGGCCCTGAATGCTTAAAACCCGTATCATTCCCTGTCTGGATGTCGCCGACGGCCGCGTGGTCAAGGGCGTGAACTTTGTCGGTTTGCGCGATGCTGGTGACCCGGTGGATGCAGCACGGGCTTATGATGCAGCCGGCGCGGATGAGTTGTGCTTTCTCGATATCCACGCCACGCATGAAAACCGCGGCACCATGTTTGACATGGTGCGCCGTACCGCCGAGCAGTGCTATATCCCGTTGACCGTGGGCGGCGGTGTGCGCAGCAGTCAAGACGTGCGCGCGCTTTTGCTGGCCGGAGCCGACAAGGTCAGCTTCAATTCTGCCGCCGTGGCCAACCCCGATGTGGTGGCCGAGGCCGCCGATCAATTTGGCAGCCAATGCATCGTGTGCGCCATCGACGCCAAAACCGTGGCCCCCGGAAAATGGGAGCTGTTCACCCACGGCGGCCGCAAGCCGACGGGCATTGACGCAGTGGCCTTTGCCACAATGATCGCCGAACGCGGCGCAGGCGAGATTCTGCTGACCTCGATGGACCGCGATGGCACCAAAGCCGGCTTTAACCTACCGATGACCCGCGCCATTTCAGACGCGGTGAGTGTGCCGGTGATCGCCTCGGGCGGGGTCGGCAATCTGGACCATCTGGTCGCAGGCGTCACCGAGGGCGGCGCTTCAGCGGTGCTGGCCGCGTCGATCTTTCACTTCGGCGAATACACAATAGCCGAGGCCAAGGCGCATATGGCCGCAGCCGGTCTCGCCATGAGGATTGAAACATGACCCTAGAAGACCTTTTTGCCAGTATCGAGGTCCGCGCAACTGCCGACCCCGAAAAGAGCTGGACCGCGAGCTTATTGGCCCAAGGCCCCGAGAAATGCGCTGAAAAATTTGGCGAAGAGGCGATAGAGGCGATTATCGAGGCTGTGAAAGACGACAAAATGCGGCTCACATCAGAGGCGGCAGATGTGTTGTTCCATCTGTTGGTGATGCTGAAATCACGCGGCGTGGCACTTGGTGATGTGATGGATGAACTGGCGCGACGTCAGGGCCAGTCAGGGCTCAGCGAGAAAGCCGCGCGCAAGCTATGAGGCAAGGCGCGATCGGACTATGCGCTATCAGCTAAATGAGTTTAAAATCCAGACAGGACATGTTGCAGGACCCTCCTTTGAGAGACCGTGAATTCCATTGTTCGTGAAGCCTGCATCCACAAGAGCTGGCCCTTCATAACAACATCATGGCTGATGTTGGCGCGCTCCTACCGCTCCTGACCCATAGTCGGGAGGGAAATTCCTAATTTTATTAAGCTTACAATACCAATTTTGAAGAAATAATGCCCGTGTTAAAACCGCCTCGGCGCAATTCTCCAAACAGACGTTGGTATTCGATTTTAGGGCAGCGGTTTTGCACGACGTCAAACCCGCGCGCCTCGGCGATCACGGCGGTTTGTGGGTGTTGCACGCCAAATTGCATCCAGATAGTGCGCAGCGTCGGAAACAGCCGCATCGCATCTTCAGCAATTTCTGGCACCGCCTCAGACCGGCGGAAAATATCGACCATATCAACCGGTGCCTCGAGTTCGGAAAGATTTGCTTTAACGGTTTCACCAAACAGCGTCTGCCCTGCATAGGCCGGATTTATTGGCAAAACCCGATAGCCGCGCAGGCCGAGATAGCGGGCCACAAAATTACTGGCGCGCACCGGGTTTGCCGACACGCCCACCAAAGCAATCACTTTGGTACGCCTGAGAATGGTTCGTAAGAATGTATCGGAATAAGGAGATGTCATAGCCCGACCATATCGCATCTCAACGGGCGGCAAAAGCCCTGTTTGGACCAACATAGCCCCTTGGTTGATTTATCGGTCGCAACGAACGCTCACCGCACAAACCCAAAAGCGCACGCCAGAGGCGACCACTGGCAATTTCAAAGCCAACCAACTGGCAGATCGGATCGTTATACCCCTGTCTTAACCGAGGGCTTTCAGTTTTAGCGTGTCACCAGATCAGACGCCGCAGCGGCGGGCTCTTTATGAAGCAGATCATAAACCTGTTCTGAGCGATCCGCACCAATGGTCCTGCGTTTGCGACGTAAAAAGAACTTGCTCCATCCCTGCCAAGTGCCCACCGAGGGCGCGTCGCTATCGCGAAAAAAGCGGTTTCTCCACAACGGAGGTAACGGTAAGCCACAGTCTTCGGCACGGCTCAGCATCCATACCAGCGAAATATTTGCCAGTGGACGTGATGCGGGGAAACCACCCACTTGCCCGCCGATATCAGCATGGCTGCCACGAAACCACATCTGTTGCACCTGGCCCGGCCAACCTTGCGTACTGCGCCATAGAATAGGCGCGAATACCTGCCGGTTTTCATCAGCGGCCAAGGCTTGATATCCATGTTTGACACTCGTGGGTAAATGATGATCGTGAAACAAATGGCGGGCCGCCGTCCAGCGGGCGAACAGCGGCAGATGGTTGCCCAGCGCCCGCACCGTATCCCAGACCGCAATCATTTCCACCGGCGTGTCTGAGTGACAATATAAGTCCTTGAACCTAGACGCAAAAGAATTGTCTGCCCCGTGCTGGTAATGGCGATAGGCCTGCCGGATATTGCGCATCGTGGCCTGCTCGGCGCGCAACAAGCCCACCTTATCAATCACACCCGCCAGCGACCGCACCGCATAGGCCCCCCGCGAATAACCGATCAAATAAATCCGGTCACCGGGCCGGTAGCGTGACGCCAATACACCATAGGCACGGCGAATTTGCTCATTAATGCCACGCCCCAATGCCACCTCGAGCGCCGAGGTCCAGTCACGCCACTGGATACCTGGCTCATAATGGACGCAAGCTGCGCCGGTTTCGCAGACCAGATTGTAACTCAAGCCAGCATTTGTCTCATAGCCAGACGGTGTCAGCGCACACATGGTCCCATCGATAATAATAACATGGTTGCGCGGCATGCGCGCCGGGCCCCCATCGGGCTTTGGAGTTTTCTTGTACCGGCCAAGCCAGCGCTGGAAAATTTCATTCAGCCGCGATCGCATTGTAGTTTAGCATCTCCCATACGCGCTGAGGAGTGAACGGCATATCGGCCTGACGCACACCGTGATCCCAAAGGGCGTCTTGGACGGCATTGGCCACAGCAGCAAGCGCGCCCACGGTGCCTGCCTCGCCACAGCCTTTCATACCCATCGCATTTGCCGTCGACGGCACCGCTTCAGTATCAAAGCGCACCAGAGGGATATTATCGGCGCGCGGCATTGCATAATCCATAAAACTACCGGTCAGCAACTGACCCCTGTCGTCATACACCACATGCTCGGTAATTGCCTGACCGATGCCTTGGGCGACGCCACCATGGACCTGGCCTTCAGCCAGCATTGGATTGATCAGATTGCCAAAATCGTCCACCACGCTGTAGCGCTCAACCGTCACAACTCCGGTATCGGGGTCGATCTCGACCTCGGCGACATGACCGCCGTTGGGATAGGATCGCGCCGGCAGCGTCGCTCGGGCCTGATGGCGCAAAAGATCAAGGCGGCCATCTTGTCGCGCCATCGCGGCGGCCTCAAGAAAGCTTGGCGTCAGGTTAGACCCCGCAGCGCGGAAAGTGTCGTCGTCAAAGCTGACCTGATCTTCAGCCACTCCCATTTTATCGGCAACATAAGGCGTAAAAGCTGCGATCATTTTCGCCACTGTGGCCAGGGTCGCATTGTTTTGAACGGTCACCGAACGCGATCCCCCGGTGCCGCCACCTGTGGCAATCAGATCGCTGTCGCCCTGCACCACGCCAATCCGGTCTGCTGGAACCCCGGTCTGATCCGACAGAAACTGGGCATAGACCGTTTCATGGCCCTGACCATTGGATTGTGTTCCGACAAAAATTGTCACCGTCGCATCCTCATTAAATCTTATATCCGCGCTTTCTTCAGGATCGCCGAGAATACTTTCAATATAGTAACACAATCCCTGCCCACGCAACTTACCTGCCGCAGCACTAAGCGCTCTGCGTTGCCTAAAACCGGCTTTATCCGAGGTCTGTTCAACACGGCTCAACAGCCTGTGAAAATCGCCCACGTCATAAGTTTCGCCGCTGACCGTAGTGTAGGGAAACGCCGCTGAGGGGATAAAATTGCGCCGCCGTAATTCCCATGGGTCCACGCCCAAGTCTCGGGCAGCACGGTCGACCAAACGCTCAAGCACATAAATCGCCTCAGGTCGCCCAGCGCCGCGATAGGCATCCACCTGCGTGGTGTTGGTATAAAACCCCTCAACCCGCAGCCAGGCCGCAGGAATATCATACACCCCGGTGAGCACCTTGGAAAACAACTCAGTTTGGATCGGCTGAGCATATTGCGAGTTATATGCCCCCATGTTGCACAGGCTGTGCACCCGATAGCCGGTCATCTTATAGTTGCTGTCAAAGGCCAGTTCGGCAGTCGAAACCAGATCGCGACCTGCATTGTCACTGAGCATCGCCTCGCTGCGATCCGACATCCAGCGCACCGGCCGGCCAAGCTGTATCGCGGCGTGAGCCACGACATAATATTCTGGATAGCTCATGGCCTTCATCCCAAACCCCCCACCCACATCGGGGTTGGTCACCCGCACCTGCTCGGGGGTGAGGCCCAGCATGTCAACAAGGCGGTTTTTTTGATTCCAAACCCCCTGCCCGTTGACAGATAAATGCAGACGGTTGCCATCCCATTCAGCAAAGCACCCGCGTGGCTCAAGCGCATTGACGATTACTCGATTGTCGTCGATGCGCAAACGCACCCGGTGCGCCGCCTTGTCAAACGCCGCCTCAGTGGCGTCTTTGGTGCCAAAGCCCCAATCAAAAGCCCGGTTCTCAGGTGCCTCATTGTGCAGCGGCTCGCCACCCGCCTGAAGGCTGAGGTGCACCGGCAATTCATCATAATCCACCATAATTTGTTCGGCGGCATCGCGCGCCAATTCGAGACTTTCGGCAATCACCACCGCCACCGCCTCCCCCGCAAAGCGCACGCGATCTTGCGCCAGTAGAGGCCGCATCGGCGCCGCCCCTTGACTGCCATCCAAATTGGGAACCGTGCTGGCCGTCATATCCAGCGCCACGCCTGCCGCGTGAAGGTCAGCAGCGGTTATCACCATGTGCACCCCGTCGCACGCGCAGGCCTCGGCCAGATCAAGCGCAACGATCCGCGCGTGCGCGACCGGGGCGCGCAACACATAGGCCACCAATGCGCTCGCGGGTGAAATATCGTCAACATAGGCGCCGTGCCCCGTGAGAAAGCGCACATCCTCTGACCGAATGACCGATTGGCTCTTGCCGAATTTTTCCAAAACCATCCCCTGCATTGTGTTAAGTCACATCTAGCAGGACCCTCGCATCTGTCCAGATAGGATGTCGCAAACGGCCATAAAGCTGAAAGATAGATCGATGACAAACCGCCCGAATTTCTGAATGAACAGCTAGGATCTGTGCCAAAAGACACCCAGATTAAAAATCGGTGACCGCAACAATCTCACACCCGCCATAGCCATTAAAGGCAGTCGCCAGACTGAGAGAATATGCCCCTATTTCCGAAAACAGCAGATAATCGCCCTCTTGTATCGATTTTGGCAGATGGAGTGGCGACGGCAGCTTGTCGATACTATCACAAGTCGGGCCAAACACCGTGTAGGCGGCCGAAGGACCGGCCAGTTTGCTGCCCGCGCGCCACGCTTGATAGCGCTGGGACACACCCAGATCGCGAAACTCGGATAAGAGACCATAAACGCCATCGTTCAAAAACACGGTTCGCAGGCCGCGCAAGGCCTTGATCTGGGTGGCCAGCGTAAAGGCAGAGGCCACCATGGCCCGTCCGGGTTCACAGACAAGCGCCGGTGATTTTTCGCCAAACAACGCTTTGACGCAATCGCTTATCTGGGTAAAGACGCGCTCCAGATCTGGCGCCTGACGGTCGCGCCAAACCGCAAAACCACCGCCCACATTCACCCTTTCAAGGTCAACTTCAGCCCGCTGTGACACCGCATGAGCCACCTCGATATACCGCACCCATGCCGCTGGATCGGTACATTGTGTGCCCGGATGAAAGGTCAGTGACGGGGTCAGACCGCGCTGTTTGACACGGCGCAAAAGCGCGACCACCTGTTCTGGACCAGCGCCAAATTTTTCGCCAAAATCATAGGCAGCGCCTGCAACCGGAATATGCAATCGCACTGCGATTTCGGTACCTGTTGCCAGCGCCCCTAATTTGTCCAACTCGGTCTGACTGTCCACCGCCCACGACTGCACCCCAAAACGTTTCGCTTCAGCAATCTCGACCAGAGATCGCACCGGATTATGATAATGCAGGACCGCACTGGGCAGCGCCGCACGCACGGTTTGCATTTCAGCTGGCGAGGCCACATCAAAGGTGGTCAGCCCAGCCGAGGCAAGATTATCAAGCACCAGAGAACTGGCATTGGCTTTGACGGCATAAGTTACAAGACCGTCAAAACCCAACAAAAAGCGCTGGTAACTTTCATGCAGAACTTTTGGGGAAAAATACAACACCGGCCGGTCAGAATAGCTTTGCCAAAGATGCGCATGCAGCGAAGAGCTAATGGGAAGAGAGGAGTACATTCAACAGCCTTTTGGAACGTTAGCGTTATTGTAACCTCCAGTATACGATGGTTTTTGGTTGATATCACCGGCCAGATAATCCATTATGACCGAAATTATAGGCAAACTGACAGTACTAACATGCAATTAGACGAAATTGATCAAGCGCTGATCGGGGCGTTAAGGACAAATGCACGGACGTCAGTTGCCCGTTTGGGCAAGCAGCTTGGCATTGCGCGCACCACGGTTCAGGCGCGTATTGACCGGCTGGAGGCCCGAGGTGTCATTGCGGGATATACCCTGCGTCTGGGTGCTGCAGGGCGCCCAGCCCTGCGCGCCACGGCATTGGTCGCAATAGAGCCCCGCGCCGCGGCAGAGGTGCTGATGCGGTTAAAATCGCTCAGCAATGTAATGGCCGTCCATACCACGTCGGGACGGTTTGACCTGCTGGTCCAGATCACCGCAGCCAGCACCGAGGAATTGGATTTGACGCTGGATTATATCGGTGGGGCCAAAGGCGTGAAAAGTTCTGAAAGCCTGATCCATCTCACCACCAAAATCAGCCGTGAAGCTTGAGCGCTTCAACGATGCGAGACACTTTGATTGGCGCAATCAAACCATGACCCGCTTCAACACAAATCCACTGGCATGCGGCGTAAAAAATAGCCACCGTGGTCCCTTGGGGCAGCACCGCGCCCAGGTTACCAGCCTCAGCGCAACCGCTGCTCGGTTATCACATCAAAAAACAGTGCTTTTTTGTCCTCAAAACTGACGGAAACCTCAGTCCCCACGGGCAAGATTTCCTCAGCCCGCGTCTCGACCACCAACCGCTCCCCAGTCGGTGTTGACAGATACAGATAACAGACGCCACCCAGATGT